>JAISGH010000178.1 GCA_031263185.1 Prevotellaceae bacterium
TTTACCCCCTCAGCGCCCGCCGGATGTTCAACGTACCCATTCACGTAGGGGTGGGGTACAAGCTGCAGGAGAAAATCCCGTTTGTGATGATAAGCCCGGGCATAAGCGTATCGTTTTAGCAGAGCGGGAGGAGGTATGAAAAGAGAAGAGCGAAGAACGTCAAAAAAACGTTCTTCGCTCTTCTCTTTCTATGGTTGGGAGTGCACACCTTACTGCTTCACAATCCTTGCGGCTTTGCTGCCTGCTCTCAATACGTAAACGCCGCTCGGGTAGCCCGACAGGTCGAGGCGGCTGCCGAACGTGCGCTCAAGCAGTACACCCTGCAAGCTGTACAGCAGCGCCTTTTACCGAATTTAAAATTCGACAGCGTTTCAGCGGCATTTACAAATGCCGTTCAACGTGGGTACTAAAATACAGGTATTTTGCTATCGTCATACTTATTTCTCTTCTCCTCCTCTGGAGTAGTGCGTTTATATTCTGTATAGCTGCCGTCAGTAGCACTACCTACATTTCTTAGCTGATTAAAATCAGAACTAAAATACATATAATAATCTACTTGGTGATATCGACTACCCCCAATATATGGATTATATAAAAGGTTTATTACATCTCTTTTGCCATGATATACATGTGTACTGCCATTGAGTGTCTCTATAAAGGAGAAAGTTACGGCAGCTACGGCGTTGTATAATTTATTTCCATCTTTATCAGATGGGTAACACATTCTTTTGTTGTTAATAAAGGTAATAATATCCAGCTTGTCACATGCACTTTTTACCCCGTCTTTGTCAAAACTTGCAACACACTTGTAGTAGTACGTTTGCCCATAGCTGTAGGTTGTAGCCAAGCCTAAAAATGCCGAAATTAAAATAACCTTTTTCATTTTGATATAATTTTAGTTGTTAATAATTTACCTAATAATATTTTCCACGTTTGCCATCGCAACAATGACAATAGCCTTTTCCAATACAAATATCACACTTATTATAACCTCTACTACAATTTGTACATATTTGCTTATAGCCAGAAGCATAATTATAGCTCTCTCCTGTGCCGCTGCATATATGACACTTTTTATACCCTCTAACACAATTTAAACCTCTACAGTTTCCTATGCCATTACAGCAGCCGCAGGCATGAAAAGTTTTCTCTATCTTTATCGGTTGCACAACGCCACCGCCACCAACGGGAGGTTGAACAGGAGTAGGATCAATAAGCATACCTCCACCATCATCCGAAGGATTTTTTTCCTTAATCAAATCGCAGGTAAGCACGGTTGACGGTGGCGTTGCCTGCGCGTAAACGTAGGTGGTAGCCTTGTCCTTGAGGGACACGTTCAGGCGGTTGTAGTTTTCCGTAAATATGTACATAGCATCGCCCCAGTAGGTATTGCCAGAATAGTAGGTACGCTCGGCAGTAGTTCGTTCAAGCCCCAAAAATCCGTTGCCTACAGTATTGCCCTCTTTATCGGAGTCATAGCAACCTTTATCGCTAAACGTGATGAACTGTCCGCTGCCATCGCCCACTCGCTCTTTGCCATTTACTACCACCTTTACCTGCTTGTAGTAGCGCGTAGTGTACTTACCAGCGCTTTGTGCCGCTAAAGCCGTCGTTGTAAGCAGCAGGGCAGCCACGATTATTTTTTTGTGCTGTTTCATAGTAGTTTTTTTGTTTTTAATTCCTGCCGAGGGGTATAAAAAAACAGCACCCCCTGCAAAAGCAAGCTACGAGGGATGCTGAATATTTCCAAAAAAAGATTATATTACACGCGCACGTGTAACTATCTGACTGCTGTGTGTGTGTGTGTGTGTGTGTGTGTGTGTGTGTGTGTGTGTGTGTGTGTGTAGCAAAGCCATCCGGCGCTACCGGCGCTATCCGGTACTACCAAGCAATTTTGCATACGGCGGGAGAAATTATGTTGCGGTGTATGGTACATATCAATATTAGTGCTAAGCAGCGACAAAAGTAAGTAATTTTTTCAGAAGTAGCGCCAATTCTTCAAAATTTTAAGCGCAAAATTTTTTTTCACAAGAAATCAACGCACAAATTATCAGTGGGATAGTGAGGGTTAATTTTTTTCCTGCCCCCTTGCGCCGTCATTCCGAACGCAGTGAGGAATCTCTTTTTCCTACCACCGCACTTGGGTAGCCCGATGGCGGGAGATTCCTCACTGCGTTCGGAATGACGGCGCAGCGGGAAATGGTGAGGATGAGGGGGCAACGTTTTGCAACCTCATTTTCAACCTTATTTTTCTAACTGAACAACCTCAGTAGCAAATAATTGTACAGAATTTTCCAACCTCATTACCTCATTTTTCCACGACCGTTTTTATCGTTTTAATGAGGTAATGAGGTATTGTTTGTATGATAATTCATTGTTACTGAAGTTGTTTTGTTAGAAAAATGAGGTAAAAATGAGGTTGCAAACCGCCATTGCCACCATCTTCTGTAAATTTTGAAAATTCTGTAATTCTGTGAAAAGGGTTGATTGGATTTTCTTCAAAAAATTCTACCTTTGTGCGCTTGCTTTTTACCTCAGCCTGTCGAGCGAGCGCACCAGCGCTTCGTCGCGGGCAATGCGGCGTATAGCCCAAAACGTGAATATTGCGGCAATGGCAGGAAATACGGCGGCAACATGGTACTGCACAGCGCTGGCCTGCCGGACAAGCAAAAAAACGTCGAGCAGTACAAAAGCCTGATAGCCCAGCAGCGCAACTCCGTTGGCAATGCACAGGCGTATTTGCCGCCGCCGCTGCCTGTACAGAAAGATGCTGACGAGCGTAACGCCAAACGTAGCTACCTGAATAATTACCAGCGGAAAATCGACGCTACCCACTACAAGCTCTTTGCCCTCGCTGCCGATGGCAGCTGCAAACGGCAGCACAAACAGCAGGCCAAGCAGCGCTAACGCTATGGCCAAAAAAACAGATTGAATACGCTGAAGCATTGTATTTTTAGATTTCGGATTTCAGATTTCAGATTTGCAAAGTTATGCACAATTCTTGATTTGGCATAGCAATGCGGGATAAATTTTTTAAGGCGCACCTTGCGCCTGCCCATAAATACTAACTAAAACACAGCTCTTATGCTCATCAGCAGCCCTTACGTAATTCTTGGCATCATAGCCGTTTATTTTGGCATTTTGGTGCTCATATCGTGGTTTACCACGCGGCGCGTTCAGGTTGATTCGTTCTACCTTGGCAACCGCAAAACGGCGTGGTACGTTATTGCCTTTGGCATGATAGGGTCGAGCATTTCGGGGGTAACGTTCATTTCGGTGCCGGGCATGGTGGGGGCGAGCCAGCTCTCCTACCTGCAAATGGTGCTGGGCTTTGTGCTGGGGTACGTGGTGGTAGCGCAGGTGCTGCTCCCGCTTTACTACAGCCTGGGGCTTACCTCCATATACTCCTACCTGCACACGCGCTTTGGGCGCTACAGCTACAAAACCGGCGCCGCGTTTTTTCTCCTCTCCCGCCTGCTGGGGTCGGCAATTCGTATGCTGGTGGTGGCCATCGTGCTGCAGGCGCTGGTGTTCGATAAGCTTGGCATTCCGTTTGCGGTGAACGTTCTCTTCACCGTTGGGCTGATTTTTTTATATACCCACAAGGGCGGCATCAAAACGATTATCTGGACGGATACGCTGCAAACTTTTGCCCTGCTCCTCACGCTGGCGCTTTGCATGGTTGGCCTGGCGCGAGCTATGGATTTGTCGCTGGGGGGCGTGCTGACGCTGATGAGGGAGAGCGACTTGTCGCGCGCGTTCTTTTTCGACAACCCCGCCGACAAGCGCTACTTCTTCAAGCAGTTTCTTGCGGGCGTATTCACCACCATCACCATGACGGGAATGGACCAGGATATGATGCAAAAAAACCTGAGCTGCAAAAACCTGCGCGACGCCCAGCGGAACATGCGGGCGTACGGGCTTGCCTTTCTGCCGGTCAACCTGCTCTTTCTTACGCTTGGCGTGATGTTTTACTCCTTCATTGCGCGCAACGGGCTGGCTATGCCGGACAAGCCCGACGAAATTTTTCCCTACATCGCCACGGGTGGCTTTCTGCATCCGGTGGTGGGGGTGCTGTTTGTTGTGGGCATTATTGCGGCGGCTTACTCCAGCGCCGATAGCGCCATTGCTGCGCTCACCACTTCCTTCACCATTGACATCTTAGGGCTGAAAAACGACGATCCCAACCTGCGCCGCAAGCGCCGCTGGGTACATGCCGGCATGAGCGCCGTATTCCTGCTGCTCATCCTGGCGTTCAAGTTTTTTTACTCCGAAAGCATTATCAACACGGTGTACAAGGTGGCGAGCTACACCTACGGGCCGCTGCTGGGCTTGTTTGCCTTTGGCCTTTTCACCAAAGTGCAGGTGCGCGACAGGTGGGTGCCGGTAGTAGCCATCCTGTCGCCCGTCCTTTCGTTTGCGCTGAGCGAGCTCTCGCCCGTGCTGCTCAGCGGCTACGAGGTAGGCTTTGAGCTGCTCATCGTTAACGGGATAATTACCTTCGCAGGCTTACTCCTGCTGAGAAAAAAGTTGCCTCCGGCCAGGCATCTTCCCCTCTCCCCCGAGCCCCCCACAAGAACCGATTATGAAAGTACAAAAAAACAAAGTATTTAAAGTGTAGCCATTTGGTAAAGCGCTCTTTGATATGTTGGGTTACGCGCAAAAATTGTATCTTTGTGGTGGAAATAATAAAAATAAGCCATGATGGGAACAACTCCATTAGATTCTAAAACAATCCTCAAAATTATATGATTATGAAAAATTTACCGATAGGAACTCAATCGTTTGAGCAGTTACGGGAAAACGATTTGCTGTATGTAGATAAAACGCAGGAAATGCACCGGCTGGTTAGCGGTAACAGAATTGCGTTTCTATCCCGCCCGCGCCGTTTTGGAAAATCAATGCTCATCAGCACGCTGGATGCGCTGTTCAGCGGACGGAAAGAGCTGTTCGAGGGTCTTTGGATTTACGACCGGTGGGACTGGACGCAACTCCATCCGGTCATCAAGATAGACTGGACGCTGATTGCCCATTCTACGCCGGAAGAAATAGAAACCGGCATAATCTCCTATTTGGGAAGATTTGCCGACAAATACCAGCTCGATTTGACATCGAAATCCGCTCCCGGCTGCTTCTTTGAGGTAATCGAGAAGCTATACCAAAAAACCGGACAAAAAGTGGTCGTCCTCGTAGATGAATACGACAAGCCGGTAACCGGTCATCTGTTTGATTCCCGTTTGACGGCTTTCAAGGCTGCCATTCATGACTTTTATCAGGTAATGAAAGGAGCCGACGAGTATATTCGCTTCATTTTTTTGACCGGAGTATCGAAATTCTCCGGCCTATCCGTCTTTTCGGCGTTGAACAGCCCGAACGATATTACCATAGATGATAAGTACGCTTCGATTTGCGGTTACACGCAGGAAGAGCTGGAA
The DNA here is from genome assembly GCA_031263185.1 of Prevotellaceae bacterium. Lineage (GTDB taxonomy): Bacteria > Bacteroidota > Bacteroidia > Bacteroidales > UBA932 > JAITMY01. The sequence continues at coordinate 5,436 of JAISGH010000178.1, forward strand.
AGCAACTTTTCGGACTATATCGACGACCTTGCCGGGCATTTTGGGTGGACACGAGAAAAGCTGATTGCAGCAATCCGTTACTGGTACAACGGATATAGCTGGGATGGAAAAACATCGGTGTATAACCCGTTTTCGACGCTGATTTTCTTCGACAAGAAGCGTTTCGGCGGCTACTGGTTCAAAACCGGTACGCCCACGTTTCTGATAGACATCCTAAAGCAGCGGGAGCGCGCGAGCATCGTGCTTGAGCCAATAAGTATCGACGACAGCCTGCTGGACGGCTATGACCCGGAAACCCTCAGCGAAATTCCGCTGTTCTTTCAAACCGGCTACCTGACCATTAAAAGTGCGGAACTTACGGAAAACGGAACGCAGTACACGCTGGATATTCCCAACAAAGAGGTCAGAGAAGCCTTGCTGCAACGCTTGCTGCTGGTGTACGGAAGCTATCCGCCGGAGCAGGTTGGCAAATTACGGAAAGCAGTGGAGCAATGCCTTCGCGATGGTAACGAGCAGGGATTTGCAAGCTGCCTCGAAGCGGTGATTGCCACAGTTCCCAACGAATTGAAGCTGAATTGCGAAGCTCATTACCATGCCCTGGTTTTGATATGGCTGCGCTTTTTAGGCTTTGACGTTCATTCGGAAGTGTCGAATAATTTAGGACGCGCCGACGCCGTCTGGGAACAGCCGGACATGGCTGTTGTGGCAGAATTAAAGTACCACAAAGACAAAGATACGACGTTGCTGCTTGACGCGGCGATGAAGCAAATTCACGAGCGGCGCTACTTTAATCGGACGCTCGGGCGAGTACTCCTCCTTGGAGTTGCCTTTTCGGGAGCTAAAGTTGAGTGCCGGATGGAAGTATTGAACAGGTAATGTAAAAAATAGATTTCGCTTAACCTGCAAAAATGCACGTACCCCAATACCCAAATATGAACATAACGACGCTAAAAAAAGCCCTGCTTACAACCGCCACATTATTGCTTGTTCCGGCGGCGACATTCACGATGAAAAGCCGAGCTGCCGTACATGGCGCTGCTGCTGACGATTCGACGAAGCTTTCTCTCGCCAAATGCCTGACCCCAGCTCAGCCCGGTCATCCTTCCGAAACGGTGATAGTAGAAGCCCCCTTTCCCATGAAGCCTGTCGAAATATTCGCATTTCCCCAGCAGGATTTTCCGGTTACGGACTACGGCGCTGCGGAAGGCGGCGAAGCGGACAACACCCAAGCCATCGCAAAAGCGATTAACGCCTGCCATCAGGCCGGAGGAGGGAGGGTGATTATTCCTGCAGGAGTTTGGCTCACCGGCGCTATTCATTTCAGGAGCAACGTCAACCTGCACCTGCAGGAAAATGCGGTGCTGCGCTTTACCGACAACCCATCAGGCTACTTGCCTGCCGTAATGACTTCCTGGGAGGGAATGGAGTGTTTCAACTACTCTCCGCTGCTGTACGCTTTTGAATGTAAAAACATTGCCATAACGGGAAAAGGCACGTTGAGCCCTCGAATGGATACCTGGCAGAAATGGTTTGCCCGCCCCAAGCCACACTTAGACGCGTTGAAGAAATTATATACGATGGCGTCAACGGATGTCCCCGTGGCGCAGCGCCAAATGGCTGAAGGCGAAAACAACCTCCGGCCCCACCTGATACATTTCAATCGCTGCGAAAATGTCCTGCTGGATGGGTTTACCATAAGGGAAAGCCCATTCTGGACTATCCACCTCTACATGTGCAGCAGCGGCGTTGTGAGGAATTTGGATGTAAAGGCGCACGGGCATAACAATGACGGTATTGATTTTGAAATGAGCCGCAACTTTCTGGTTGAGCGCTGCATTTTCGACCAGGGCGATGACGCCGTAGTGATTAAATCGGGACGCAACCGGGATGCATGGCGCCTGAATACCCCCTGCGAAAATATCGTGATACGCAGCTGCACTATTCTCAACGGACATACTTTGTTGGGCATCGGAAGCGAAATATCGGGAGGCGTTCGTAATATTTACATGCACGATTGTGCTGCGCCCCGCTCGGTGCATCGCTTTTTCTTCATCAAAACCAACCATCGCAGGGGTGGATTTGTCGAAAATATTTACATGGAAAACGTGAAATCCGGCTCTACGCAAAGGGTACTCGAAATAGATACCGAAGTGCTTTACCAGTGGAAAGACCTCGTGCCTACCTACGAAGAGCGCATCACTCGTATTGATGGTATTCACTTAAAGAATGTTACCTGCGAAACGGCGGATGCCATTTACGAGCTGAAGGGCGATGCGAAATTACCTGTGAGGAAGGTAGAAATCAAAAATGTACACGTCGGGACGGTGAGGCAGTTTGTAAAGAAGGTTACCAACGTGGAAAACGTGGAGGAAGAAAATGTGACTTATACGAGTATAGCCGGCAATACCGCCGAAACCGAAAAAGCAGCTCTTTAAAACCGGACGAGTCGCTTTCAGGGATGCTTTGGTCGATAAAAAATTTAAACCGCACGAAATAGCCACTTTTTATTCAGGGAAATCTTAGACATTGTAGGATAATTCGATTACTTCGCGTAAATTTGCCCAAAATACAAAAATCAAAAAGATGAGATACTTTAATATTTCCGGCCCTTGTAACAAAGCAGAGCATTACATGGTAGAAGCTTCTACGCGGTTGAAAGGCGTAGAGCAGCTGGTTGACATGAAGCAGTACTTTGTGATTCATGCTGCGCGTCAGAGCGGAAAAACCACCTACTTACAGGATTTAACCGATCGGCTAAACGCTTTAGGCAAGTATTACACCCTGTATTGCTCGCTGGAATCGCTGCAAGGCACAACAGA
>JAISGH010000194.1 GCA_031263185.1 Prevotellaceae bacterium
TGTGTGTGTGTGTGTGTGTGTGTGTGTGTGTGTGTGTGTGTGTGTGTGTGTGTGTGTGTGTGTGTGTGTGTGTGTGTGTGTGTGTGTAGAATGTAGAATTTGGCTGGCCTTGCACCTGCCATGTGTGCATAGCAAAACAATTCGGTACTACCAAATTGTTCTGCACACGGCAGGGTAAATTATGTTGGCGAATGTAGCGCATAAGCACAGTATGATTAATGGCGTCAAAGGTAAAAAAAATTTCCTAAAGTTGCCCTGTAATGAGTGTTATTTTTTTACCGACAGAATTTATAATTTTCTTCGCCGAAAGTTCTTTCCCTTAACCACTTTCTTTTTGTTGAAGGGGAAAGTGGTGTCGTTCTAATGGACCCAAGCAGCCGCAAGCTGTTGCACACCACGCTGAGGCTGCTCAGCGCCATGGCTCCTCCGGCAATCATGGGGTTGAGCAAAAATCCGTTGAAGGCGTAAAGGGCGCCCGCGGCAACCGGTACTGCGGTAAGGTTGTAGGCAAACGCCCAAAACAGGTTCTGACGGATTACGCTAACCGTTTGCTTCGACAGCTGTATGGCTGCCGGAATTTTGGACAAGTCGGACGATACGATGGTCATTCCGGCAACGTCAATGGCAACGTCGCTGCCCTTGCCCATTGCAATGCTAACGTCGGCTTGGGCAAGGGCTGCGCTGTCGTTCACGCCGTCGCCCACCATAGCCACTACCCTACCCTCGCCCTGCAGCCGGCGGATGAAATCGGCCTTTTGCTGCGGCAGCGCCTCGGCGCAAAAATCGTGAATGTCGGTGGCGCCCGCTACTTCTTTTGCCGTGGCGGCGTTGTCGCCCGTGAGCAGGTAAACCGCTATGCCCGCGCAGCGCAGCTGCCGGACAGCAGCGCGCGAAGCTTCCTTTACCTTGTCGTCGATGGCTATCAGGGCAAGGGTGCGCTTTTCGTCGGCAAACCAAACGGCAGTTTTGGCTTGCGCCGCAACTGTTTTTGCCATGTCGGCGAGGCGCTCATCCACGGCAATGCGGTTGTCGGCGAGCAGCCGGGCGCTGCCGGCAAAGTAGGTTTGCCCGTCCACCGTTCCCTTTACGCCTTTGCCGGCAAAATTTTCAAAGGCAGCAACCGCGCACAGGGGCTTATCCGCAAAGCGCTGCGCAACGGCTTCCGCCAGCGGATGCTCCGACTGCACCTCAAGGCTGCGCAGGATAGCAGCCTGACGGCTGTTGCTGTCGCTATCGCCGGTTGCCCACCACGCAGCCGCTACGGTCGGTCTGCCTTCGGTGATAACGCCCGTTTTGTCGAGCACAACAGCGCTGATTTTTCTTGCCGTTTCGAGGCTTTCGGCATCTTTTATCAGAATACCCTGCTCCGCCGCCCTGCCAATGCCAACCATGATGGCCGTTGGGGTTGCCAGCCCCAGCGCACAGGGGCAGGCTATAATCAGGACGGTAACAAACGCCAGCAGGCCGTGCGACAGCTCGCCAACGCCGCCAACCAGCAACCACACCGCAAGGGCAGCAAGGGCAACGCCAACGACAGCCGGCACAAAAACGCCGGCGACCTTGTCCACCAGCTTTTGCACCGGCGCTTTGCTCCCCTGCGCATCCTGCACCATGCGAATAATGTGGGCAAGCAGCGTTTCCGCGCCCACCTTTTCGGCCCTGAACCGGAAGCTGCCCTTTTGGTTAATCGTTCCGGCATATACCTTTTCGTGCTTCTGCTTCAGCACGGGTACCGGCTCTCCGCTTATCATGCTTTCGTCCACGTAAGAGGCGCCTTCCGTCACCGCGCCGTCCACCGCTATTTTTTCGCCGGGCTTTACCAGCACAATATCGCCCGCCGCCACCTGCTCCACGCCGACTTGCACCAGCTGCCCGTCTGTCCGCGCCAGCGTAACCGTTTTGGGCCGCAAGCCCATCAGCTTCTTTATGGACGACGAGGTGCTGCCCTTTGCTCTTTCTTCCAGCCAGCGCCCCAGCAGGATGAAAGCAATAATAACGCTTGCCGTTTCAAAGTAAACGTGCGGCCGGATGCCTCTGGCGAGCCAAAAATCGGGAAACAGCAGGCTGAAAACGCTAAACAGGTAGGCTACGCCTGTGCTCAAAGCCACCAGCGTATCCATGCTTGCCACGCCGCGCCGCAGCTGCCTCCCCGCGCGAATAAAAAAATCTTTGCCTAACCCAAAAACCACCGGCGTTGCAAACGCCCACATCCACTCGTTGGCAAAGGGAATATCCATAAAAAACATGCTGATAATAACCGACGGCAGCGATAGCGCAATAGCCGTTATGGTGCGGTCTTTGAGCTTGCGGCGCTCGTCGTCCTTTATTCTTTCGGCCGCTTCGAGGCTGCCGGTTTCTTCAATCAGCAGGTCGTAGCCTTTTGCCTGCACCGCCTTGCGAATACGGGGCAGCGATATTTTTTCGGGCAGGTATTCGATGGTAGCGCTCGCCGCGGCAAGATTTACCGCCACGCCGACAACGCCCGGCAAGCTACGGATGGCATCCTCCACCGCCTTGGCGCACGCAGCGCAGTGCAGATGAAGAACGGGAAGGGTGGTACGGAGGGAAGACATGAGAATTTTGAATTTCCAGTATATGGCAAAAATTTATGCGGTCTTGACGTGCACAAAGATAGCGTATTCGCTTGTATATTGGAAGCGCAAGGGGGAAAAATTTGCTGTAGGCAATGTCGAGCAAATATTCCGGTTTGTCGAGTAACCGGAGGCTTTCGTCTATTTTTCAAAAATTGTGCGCAAAATCCCGTACCTTTGCGCTGTCACAAATAAATAACAGAAAAATGAATAGCGGCAGCAGCGTAATAGAAAACAACCTCCTGATAGATTTTATTGTAAGCCCAAGGAAGCGGGGTTATCGGCATTTGCTGCTGGCGCTGTTTTTCGGGTTGCTGCTGCTTAGCAATGTTCCCTTTCCGCGCGACACGGAGGCGGTCGAAATCATGTTCATCACGGGGATGATACTGTTTTGCGCCGGCGTCATTTACTTCAACCTGTACGTTCTGGCGCCCAGGCTGCTTTTCAAAAACAAGTACGGGCAATACTTTCTGTCGGTGCTGTTTACCATGGCGGCTTCCTTTATCTTCGCCATTTTCATGCTGATGAAAATAGAGGCGTTTCACCCCGAAATGCAGAATGAAGAGCTGAACCTGCGAAATATTTTGCAGGGAGTTCTCTCGTTTGCCTTTCTGTTCGGTACGCTTACCGCCGCGTCAACGGCTATCAAGCTGTTTCAGCGCTGGATTAAGGACAGGTTGAGGATATTCGAGCTGGAGAAGAATACCATGCAGTCCGAGCTGGAGCTACTGAAAAATCAAATCACGCCGCACTTCCTGTTCAATACCCTCAACAACACCAACGTCCTGATAAGCACCGAGCCGGAGAAAGCCTCCGACGTGGTGATGACGCTGAGCGACCTGCTGCGGTACCAGCTGTACGAAAGCGCGCGGGAAAGCGTACTCCTCTCCTCCGACATCCGCTTCCTGAAAGATTTTCTGGATTTGGAAAAGGTAAGGCGGAGCGACTTTGAGTACGCCATCACCGTGAACGGCAACAGCAATATCCTCATCCCGCCGCTGCTGTTCATCCCGTTTGTCGAAAACGCGGTGAAGCACAGCGCCGATTGCCGGCAGGTAACGTTCGTCACGCTCGATTTTGTTGTCGGCGAAAGGGATTTGGATTTTGTATGCGTCAACTCAAAGCCGGTCGACTCCGCAAAGAAAAGCGCCGGCGGAGGCTTGGGGCTTGCCAATATCAGGCGCCGGCTCAATTTGCTCTACGAAGGCAGGGCGACCTTGCGGATAAGCGAAACGGACGATATTTATAAAATCAGCTTGAACATAAAGCTATGAAGTGCATAATTGTTGATGATGAGCCTTTGGCGCGTAAGGGTATCAAAATGTTGGCGGATAAAACGCAGGGCTTGGAATTGCTGGGCGAGTTCGGCAACGCCGAATCTGCGTCGCTGTTCCTCGACGGAAACGAGGTTGATTTGGTTTTTCTGGATATTCAGATGCCGGGAACGAACGGGATTGAGTTTGCCAAAACAATCGGGAACAAAACGCTCGTCATCTTCACAACGGCCTACGCCGAATATGCGCTGGACAGCTACGAAGTTGACGCCGTAGATTATTTGGTGAAGCCGGTCTCCCTGCTCCGCTTTCAGCGCGCCGTAGCCAAAGCAAAGAATTACGCTGAGCTCCTGTCCGCAGAGGTGAAAAACAGGCTCGAAACGGTTGAGGACGGCTACATATTCATCAAAGCGGACAGGAAAATCATCAGGATATACTTCACCGATATTTTGTTCATTGAGGGGCTCAAGGATTACGTAATCATACACACTCCGGAGCAAAAAATCGTTGCATTGATAAGCCTGAAAGCCATTAACAGCCAGCTGCCGGCCGGTATTTTTTTCAGGGTAAACAAATCCTACATTGTGAACACCCAGCATATCTCCTCGCTAAACAATAACGACATACAGATTGGCCGGCACGAAATTCCTATTGGGAATACCTACCGGAATGAATTTTTTGAGCGGTTTGTTTCCGGCAAGCTGCTGAACTAAAAAAAATCGTAATTAGAACTCCTTTTTCGGGCGAAATAACGGTATAGCTGCCATGATATACTTTCATCTCAAATATCCTCCGTTTTGACGGCACACATCGAAAATATCGAGCAGCGCCCAATACTTGTTGTCGGTATGCAATGCCCACCAGTGCTTGTTCAGAAAATCGAACCCGCCATACTGCTCCAGGTAGCGATAAGCCTCCGGCATGCTTATCTTGAAGCCGTATGCAAATTCGGGTACAATGAAGCTGATAAAGCTGACTTTATCGCTCGTTTGCTTATCCAGCGCTGCCATAGCTGTACATTTTAGTTGTATTAAAGTGCGTAAATGTACGGATTTTTATTGGGGCAGGCAATAATTTTTTCGCGCATGATGTATTTCAAGTTAGGATGATTTTGTATGAAAGGGTTCATTCAAAATTCAAAATTCAAAATTTTTCTTCCCTTTTGTTTTAGTAAAACAGCCAATCCACCGTTTCGCGCTGCGATACGCTGCCCAACCCTGCATCGCGCGGAACGATTGTCCGGTCAGCAGGCGTAAACCCAAGCACCAGCGCTATTCCTTTGCCTAACTCCAGCATGTTTTCGCCCTTTTCAAACCGGTAGGCGTGAACGTTTACCGAAGGCAACCCTTCAATATCAATGGCGTTGGCCAGCAGCACCTCAGCCTGTCCCCTGTCGTTGGCATTGGCGTTGGTTTCGAGCGTTGGCGGTTGCAGGTAGTCGCTGCTGCCTGAGTTGAAGTAGCCCACCAGCACGCTCACCGCTGCATCGCACCGGAAGGTAATAGCTGTTTTCTCTCCCTTTTGCGCTTCCGCCGAAAGCTTTACGGCGGCAAGATTTTTCAGTTCCTCTGCTACTTGCTTGACTACCCAATTTTCTCTGTCGGTAAGTAGCTTTTCACCTTCATGTAGCGGACAGCTTTTCAGCCGCCTGTCGGCCAAACGCACCTGCGCCGGCGCAAAAGGCTCGCTGCTCAATCCAACGGAGGCAGCACCCTCTTTTGAAGATTTTAGCAGGGCAATATTTTTTTTGAAGTTGCTCAGCTCGCGCTCGTAGTGCGGCAGCATTTCCGCCCACGTTTTGTTTTTCCCATCGTCGCCGCCAATGGGTATGCGGCGCTGCTTGGTTTGCATGCTGTTTGCGTACAGGTAGGTGTTTCTTGTCAACTCAACCAGCTCACGCCAGTAAACAAGGCTTTTTTCGAGGTAAGGCAGCGCCATTTCCAAATCTTTTACATCTTTTGAATATTGGTAGCGCAGCGCCAGCTCTCCCGCTTTTACCTTTTCGGCAAAAAAGTTGGCAAATGTACGCAGGCAATACATATCATTTTTGAGGCGTACAAACTCCTCGCTGTTTTTGGTTACGTGTGGCGCCGCTTTTTCAATGGCCTCAACGGCAAGGTTACCGTGCCGCACCACTTCGGCAATAATTTGCGGAGGTGTTTCTCCCGTGTGCCGCTCTTGCTTCCACTCTTTTTCGGCATACTCAATCAGCTTTTCTCCTTCCGGCCCGCACGATTCGTAAAATCCCGGATATACCTTGAATTTGTACGGATTTACCAGCTGCGCCATGAACATGCCCAACTGTAGCGTTTGCCTGTTCCCCTCGGTAATGCCAAAGCGGCGCAGCAGCTTCGGGGCAATTTCTCCGCTCTCGTCGTAGGCTTCCAATATTTTCCGCCCGTATTTTCCGCAACCGTAAAAAGCGCCCAGGTGCTTCGTCCAGTATTTTACCTCTGCGCGAGGGCTGCGCTTGCTGCTCCACGCATAGCGCGCCCATGCCTTATACCAAATCCGGTCGCGGTCTATCTCCAGCAGGCGCGGCGTAGCGTTGTCGGCTGTGTATGGCCAATCCCAGTACGACGCTTGCGGGTAGAGGTGCAACCCGTTGGCGCCGTGCACCTCGTGCATGGCAATTACGGTCTTGCGAATGAACTCCGGCGAGCCGTAGCGGTATGGCTCAAGGTTGGAGAGGATGTGCACGTTATCGATGTGCACCGACCCGAGCTCGCTCAAACCTTTGTGAGTTTTTGCCCACGGGCCGCGTGGCTGGTAGGTGGTGAGCGATTCGCCCGTGTACTTGGACATGGTGTACAGGTTTTTATAAATCGGCAGCGCAGCGTCCATCACGCTTTTGGCGTCGGTATCGTGCGCGCGCAGCAGAATGGGCGGCTCGTCAACGCGGCCAAGGGCGGCCAGCCCGTCCTTTACGCCGGGTATGATGGTTTGCGTAAACCACTTTACATCATCCTCGTTTCGCATGGCCTCGCCCAGCGTAACGAGCAAGCCTACGTTGGGATATTTTTCGATAAAAGCAGCGATAGATTTGCGCGTATAGTCGGCAATCAGCGGCATAATGGGGCGTCCCCTGTCCTGCGTTTTGATTTGGTGTTTTTCGGCAAAAGGCTTGGAAACAATAATGTTGTAAAACATCTGTATGACAAAAATTCCCCGCTTGTTGGCTTCTGCCGTAAGAAAACCGAAAATCTCTTCATTTTTGGCAAACGTTTTTTCGTCCACCTCCAGCGCGTATGGGTAATCCTCAAGCTTGACCAGCGAGGCAAACGGGTGGCCGTTCCAGAGGTAAAGCGAATTCATTCGGTTATCTACCATCATGTCGAGGTAGCGTATCCACAGGCTTTTATCGTAAAACCACGGAAAAGTTTCGGGCGTGTAGGGGTATTCGTACACCGTGCGGCCGGGCAGGTAGTAGGGTTTCTGTACGCCAATACATGCTCCGCGCAGCACCATTTCGGGCTGGTCAACAAGAGTAATATTTTTCGGCAGCTCGCCGTTACGCTTCACGCGGACGGCCAGCTCCATGCAGCCATACAGCGTACCGGAGGGGTCGGCGCCGGCAGCAATAATTACGTTCTTGCCCGATTTGACGGCAAACCCTTCTTTCCCCTGTTTTTTGTCAAAAATTATGCCTGCCTGCAGCGCATACAGCTGCACAAATTCCTCATCTACTCCACCTACAACAATGGTAAAGTCTGCCTCTTTGTGCTGCCAGCCGCTGTTGTTGAGCGCCACGCGATACCCCGCCTCCTGCAGCGCCTGCATCAAACGATTTACGCCAAAATCTACGCGCAGCGAAATGCTGTCTGCCGTAGCGATAGCCACCACAGGTTTGCTGCCGTCGCTACACGCAAGCAGCAGCGCCATAGCAGCCCCAGCCAAACCAAATATTGATTTTTGCATGTGTAATTCAAAACTCAAGATTCAAAACTCAAGATTCAAAATTCAAAATTTCCTTTCGCTGCATTTGCCGGAAAGCACTCGCCGTTGGCTCCAAACACCAGCATATCCACGCGCTTCTCTATGGTGCATTTGGACTCGTCAATTTCGCCGTTTTTGTCCGTAGCGGCACCTAAATTCAGGTCTAAATGCTTCGCCAAGAACAGGTACATTGCCTTGCGCTTTGAAAAGCCGTAATCGTGGCCTTCGTCGGCAAAATGTGCATTTTCCACCTGATCCGGCTTCCCGTAAAAACCGTATATTTTTTGCAAAAACGGCACCTCTACCTCCGGTGCCGAACTTGTCCAGTCCTTGCCGTCGGAGATGACAAGCTGCGGGCGCGGGGCAAACATGGCCGCCACCTCGACGTTGCTTGTGCCGCCGCCGCAGAGGTGGATGGGAGTACCGCTCTCGCACGGGCAGCCTCCCACAAAGTACGACGAGAGCATCACCACCGGTATGCTCACCTTAATGCGGCTGTCAATGGCCGATATTAGCATGGTTTGCGACCCTCCGCCCGAGCCTCCCGTAATGGCTATGCGGGTTGTGTCGGCATGTTTGAGCGTACAGAGGTAGTCGAGAATACGAATAGCGTTGAGCGTTTGCATGGTGTGCGCAATGCTGCGGCGGTGCGCGGGTTCCTCAAATTGCAGCAGCGATTCGCCCCATGCAAACAAGTCGTAGCTCACGGCAATAGCGCCCATGCGCGCCTGCATGGCGCACCGCAGCTGCTGGTCGGCGCGGTAGCGGCCATCGCCAAAGTGGCCGTTGGGGTTTAATACAACGGGCAGCAACCCTTTTGGCTTCAGCGGCCTGTAAATAGAGCCGCAGACGTAAACTCCCCGCAAAACCTCCAGCGCAAAATTTTCAACCGTATAGCCGTCATACCTACGCTGTTTGGTAAGTATGGGCGGCGTTCCCGGACTTTTCGGCATTGGCGACAGGCCAAGCGCCTCAACCATGCAGGTGCGGAGCGAATCGCGGCGGGCTTTCCACGAGGCGCTATCGCCGTACAAGGTCAAAAGGTAGCGCAAGTGCTCCTTACCCTCGTCGGGCGTACGGCGCGAGTATTCGTAGGGTTTTACCTTGTACACGCCTTCAAGCTCTTTTATTGCTTTCATATCGAAAGGTGCAAGCACGTTGGCAAGCGTTTGCTCTACGCTGTACGGGCGAATTCGCCAATCGGCGTAGGTAAGCACACGGCCGTCCACCATGTCGGGTGAGAATTTGAGGCGAACGCCGAACTGCCTTTGCACGTCAAGCAGCACCTCCTTGAGCGGACGCTTGTAGAGGCTGTCAGAAGTTTGATTTCCCATTCCGTGTGCGCACACGGAATGAGCAAATAAAAAAAGAAAGTTAAAAACCCTAAAGGTTCTCATAAAAAGGGAATGATATGAAAAATGCTACTCGGCTTTGCTGCCGGTCAAAGCGTCGGCATCAATGAGGATACGGCCGCAGTACTCGCAGACGATAATTTTTTTGCTCAGCTTTATATCCACTTGGCGTTGCGGTGGTATTCTGTTGAAGCAACCTCCGCAGGCATCGCGGCTCACCGAAACTACCGCTAAGCCATTTCGGGCATTGGAGCGAATACGCTGGTAGGCGCTATAGAGCCGGCTTTCGATTTTACCCTTGTACGCCTCCGATTTTTTGCGGAGGTCATCTTCCTCGCGCTGGGTTTCGTCGGTAATTTCTTTCAGCTCTTTTTGCTTTGCCTCTAAGGCTATTTTTTTATCGCTAAGTACGCCGGAGGTTTCTTCGACAAGGCGCTTCTTTTCCTTGTGTTGAAAAGAAAATTCTTTTATTTTTTTCTCGCTCAGCTCAATTTCCAGCGTTTGAAACTCAATTTCCTTCGAGAGAGAGTCAAATTCGCGGTTATTCCGGACGTTTTTTTGCTGTTCGCCATACTTTTTTATCAACGCCTTTGCTGTTTCAATATCGTTCTTTTTTTTCAGCACCATGCTCTCCATTTCGCGCGCTTCAGCTTGATAGTTTTTTATGCGCGTTTCGAGTCCGGCAATTTCATCTTCAAGGTCTTGCACCTCAAGGGGCAGCTCACCTCTCAGGTGAACAATTTCATCAATCTTGGAATCAACAAGCTGAAGTTCATACAAAAATTTTAGCTTATTTTCAATTGGCACATCAATAGCATCTATTACTGTTTTTGTTTTAGTTTTAGTTTTTGCCATGGCGTTACTTTATATATTTTAGTTAGTTGGATTTATTTATTTAATATCATCAGCTATTTGATTTACAAATAATTGATTTGATTGATGGCGTACTTTACCAAGTAGGGCGCAAAGGTAGGAAATTTTTTTGTTATTACCTCATAAAAAATTTCTATTGCGAAAATTTCACTTTCGTAGTGCCCCACATCAACAACGGTAATACGCCCGTCGGCCTCCTGCAGCTGGTGATACTTAAAATCCGCGCTGACAAAGGCGTCAGCGCCACAGGCAACCGCCTTGCCCGTAAGGCTACTGCCGCTGCCTCCGCACACCGCAACCTTGCAAACTTCAGGCTTTCCGGACGTTACATACTTCACGCTTGGGCTGTTGAACGCCTGCTTCACAAGGCGCAGGAACTCGCCGGTTTCAAGTGGATTTTCAAGCTCCCCAGCCATGCCAAGCCCCACGCCGGAGTGTTCGTTGAGCAGCGGATAAAGGTCATAGGCTACCTCCTCGTAGGGGTGTACGGCTCGCATGGCGGCAACAATGCCGCTTACCTTCGATTCGTGCGCTATCACCTCCACTTTTTCTTCTGCTTCGCGGTGCAGCTCTCCTTTTCTTCCTGCAAAAGGCGTAGCCAATTCTCCCGCCAAAAAAGTACCCGTGCCCTGCACGCTAAAGCTGCAGCTGCCGTACTGCCCAATGCAGCCTGCACCGGCTGCAAACATAGCCTGCCGTACCGCCTCGGCGTGCGCAAGCGGAGCATAAACGGCAACTTTAACGAGCTGATTTTTTACCGGCTGCAAAATGCTTCGGTTTTTCAGCATCAGCTTGTCGCACATTTTTTCGCTCACGCCTCCGCGCACGCTATCGAGATTAGTGTGAGCGGCGTAGAGCGCAATGTCGTGCTTGATGGCCTGCTGCACTATCCGCTCGGCGGCGGTGCTGCCAACGAGCCGCTTCAACCCGCCAAAAATAGCGGGATGGTGCGAGATGATGAGGTTAATATGGCTGTCAATGGCTTTTTGCAGCGCACGCTCGGTTACGTCAAGGCACAGCAGCGCACCGGTAGCCTCGCTTTGCCGGCTGCCTGCTATCAGCCCTGCGTTGTCGTAGCTTTCCTGATAGGCGCCGGGGGCAAATTCTTCTACGGCATCTGTAATTTGTGCAATGGTCATAATGTTAATAGTTGAAGCAATGAGCTATAGCGCGTTCTTTACCTCCAGCAGCATATTCTTTATGCTCTCCAGAGATTTTACGATTTCGAGGTTTATTTCTTCGTCGGTTCTTTTATTTTTCAGCCGCTTGCGCGCGCCGTCAAGGGTCAACCCCTCCTCCTTTACCAAGTGGTAAATGATGCGGAAGTTGTCCACATCTTTTTGCGTGAACAGGCGGTTACCCTTTTTGTTCTTGTGCGGCTTGATAATGTCAAACTCTCGCTCCCAAAAGCGTATGAGCGAGGTATTTACTTCAAACATTTCGGCAACTTCGCCGATGCTGAAGTAAAATTTCTCAATTTTTGGTTGCTTGTACGGCATGGCAATAAAATTTCAAATTCAACGATTAATCATTTGTAGATAGTTAATTTATAGATAGTTAATTTATAGATAGTAATTTTATAGATAGTAATTTTATAGATAACTATCAATCAAACGATTGTCCTTTGCTTGCTGCTATTTGCATAAGCAGGTAGTAGTCTTCGGGTGTAACGTCCTTAAAGAAATAGTGCAGAGGGTTAATGGTTTTATTGCCTCTTTGTATCTCATAGTGCAGGTGCGGCGCAATAGACCGGCCGCTATTGCCCACCAACCCTATGACGCTTCCGCGCTTCACCAGCTTTCCTTCTTGCACATTTGACTTGAACAGGTGCGCATACCTTGTGCGGTAGCCATTTTGATGGTTGAGCGTAATGGTAATACCGGAGGTGCGCAGGTTGTTGTCAACCGACTCCACAACAGCATCTCCCGTAGCGTAAACATTGGTTCCCATTGGCGTAGTAAAGTCCACGCCGGAGTGCATCTTGAACACCTTGTAAAAGGGGTGCATACGCCAGCCATAGGTAGCCGCTATACGACGGAAATCATTATACCCCAATGGGTTGGATGCAGGCATAAATTGCAGCTGAGCGTTATCCTTGTTCTGCTCAACAACGTTTTTCAGCCGCTCTGTTTGCTCATTGATGATGGAATCCAGCTTGTCTATACCCTCTTTTGTTCGCTGCGTGAGCGTAATATTATCGGCTTGCTCAATAGCGGTTATGTTGAGCGATACCTCCTGCACGCCAATGTCAGGAAATTCTGTTTCAAAAATATGGCGATAAATATCGGCATCTCTTTGGTAAAGGTAGGTTACAAGCCTCTGAATATGCTCGTGTTGCTCAAGCAGGCTGTTGTAGCTGTCTGAGATAGTATGGTTGACCGAGGCCAGCCGGCGCTCTTGAGGCGTGCTGAAAAGCTGTGCAAAAAGCGCATAGTAGCCAGCTATAAACAGCACCCCTGCAAGCAGCCAAATAAATACTTTCCGTGCAATTCCAAGTACGGTAAAGCGCACTTCATCGTAGCCAAGGGTTTCGTGGTTGAATTTAAATTTTTTGGCCATATCGTAGCTTGATTTTAGTATTCCATAGCCGGCTTATTGGCATCTTCTTTCAAAGCTTTGATGATTTTATTGTACTCATCCTCGCTGATATCGTTGTTGAAAAAATTAATAGGGTTAACATCCTGATTTTTAAACAGCACCTCGTAGTGCAGGTGAGTACCTCTCGATCGTCCGGTATCGCCCATTAGTCCAACAATTTGCCCTCGCGCTATCTTGTCGCCCTTTTGCACGTTGATTGCCGACAGGTGGGCATAGCGCGTGTGGTAGCCAAATCCATGGTCAATAAGCACCATGTTGCCATAGCCCCCCCAGTTAAATTCGGCTTTTTCTACTCTTCCGCTGCCGGCAGCGTATATGGGCGTTCCCACCGGCCCTCCAAAGTCAATACCATGATGAAATGTCCGAACCTTGTAAAAAGGGTCGGAGCGCCAGCCGTAGCCCCCGGAAAAGTGTACCTTTGGGTCGGAAAGGTTGATTGGCTGAATGGAGGGAATACAAAATATCATTTCCTCTTTTTCGCGAGCATACACGGCAACTTCATCAAATGATTTGGACTGTACATACACCTTTTTGGTAATTTTATCCATAAATATCAGCGTTCTGGCCATTTGCTCCAGCTGCGCGTCTGCCAGCAGCTTCTCGTAGCGCCCCATGCCGCCCATACCCGATTCGCGCACCGATAGCGGAATGGGGTCGGCCTCGAAGATGGAGCGATACACCATGTTATCGCGGTGCATCAGCTCGTTCAGCTCGCTATCGGTTTGACGAAAACGTTGCAGCAGGAAATCGTACTTTATTTGCAGCTCTTCATTCTGCTGCCGCATGAAAGCGGCGCGCGGCGTTTCAAAAAAGCAGGAAAAAATGTAAATGGTCATCGTGGACAAGGCACAGCCAAGCAGTACAGCTACCAGAATACGACAGATACGCATCCTGAGTGGAATACCCAAAGTTTCATATGAAAGCGTATGTGGATTAAACGTATAATGCTTGACCATAGGCTTCTCAAATATTTATTTACATATTGTGAACTGCAAATATAGCACATTAAAAGCTAAAATCCAAATCCACGTAAATATTTAACTATTATACAATTAATTGATTATACCTGTTTACTTAAAGTTGTAGGAGGCGCTACGCTACAAGTACTTCAGCACTTTTTCGAGCTGTACGCCACGTGAACCTTTGAGTAAAATTAGCTGCCGCTCTACCCTGCTATTCTTTAGGTACTCACACAATGCTGCGCTATCCGCAAAGCTCAAGAAAGGTTTTTTGGCAACGCTACAAAAATGCTCGCCTACCAAGTAACCATTTGTCAACTTTTGTTGCCGGAGCAACCCAAGAATGTGCGCATGTTCGCGCTGCGCATTTTCGCCCAGCTCCAGCATGTCCCCCAGAATAAGCAGCTTGCTATCGGCGCTAAGCTGCGCAAAGTTGAACACAGCAGCCGCCATGCTTGTGGGGTTAGCGTTGTAAGCGTCAACAATGACAGTATTGCGGGCTGTCCTCAAAAGCTGGGAGCGATGGTTTTGCGGCTCGTAGCTTTCCACCGCTTCGCGAATATCCTCCTCTGCCACCCCAAAGTAGCGCCCTACTGCCGCTGCCGCGAGCACGTTGGCAGCATTGTAGCTACCCACCAGCTTCGTCTGCCAGGTATCTCCGTTGGCCATGCGCAAGCTCAGGAATGGATTGCTGCGGCTTCCGGCATCCACGCAGACGTTGTTTTCGCGCAAGCCGTATGCTATGGGATGCTTCACGCCGTGTGCTTGCAGCATATCTTTCAGGTCGGCGCTGTCGCTCAAGTAAAATACCTGCCCTTGTCGCTGCGTCAAGTAGGCGTACAGCTCACCCTTGGCTTTTTTCACGCCGTCAAGCGAGCCAAATCCTTCAAGGTGAGCTTTTCCAACGTTGGTTATCAAGCCGGCGTTGGGCTGCGCCATGCTGCACAAGCCGGCGATTTCGCCCGAATGGTTGGCGCCCATTTCTACAACGCCCAGCTGGGTATCCTTACCCATGCCCAGCAGGGTGAGCGGAACGCCAATATGGTTGTTGAGGTTACCCTGCGTAGCTGCCACGCGCAGCTTGCGCGAAAGCGCCGCCACCAGCAATTCTTTGGTTGTAGTTTTACCGTTGGTTCCGGTTACAGCAACAATGGGCAGGTTAAGGTAGCGACGGTGATATGCAGCCAGCTGCTGTAGGGTTTCCAGTACATTATCTACTTTTACGTACAGCGGACTTTCATCAATATTTTCATCAACATTTTCATCAACATTTTCATCAACTACGGCGTATGCAGCCCCTTGCTCCAAGGCCGCTGCTGCATATGCGTTACCGTTAAAGTTGCCGCCTTTGAGGGCAAAAAACATGCAACCCCGAAATACCTTGCGGCTATCGGTGCACACCCCGGTAGAGGCCAAAAACATGCCGTGTAGCTGCGCTATACTTTGCATACCTGTTTCAGATTCAAATATTCAACAATAAATTAAAAGGGGAGCGTAACAATTTACCCGTTTCACTCTATCAACATGCTCAAGCATGATATATCAAAAAAAACGGCTCAAAAATTTGAACCGTTTGTCTTCTTTTAAAATTACGAAAAAAAGAAGTTAGATAGTAGCCTCGCTTCCATAAGTTACTTACCTTTTGGTGTAGCAGGTTGCTGTATTGTCGGCTTAAACTTGGCACCTCCAAGCCTATCCATCGCACAGCGAAATCCAATATCCTCTTTTGCATGTTCTTCATCAAGGAAGCGGCGGGTACCGGGACTTAGCCAGTAAGCTCTATCCAAGAATGATCCTCCTTTATACACCCTCGACCGCTCGTTTACAAAACTTGCCATCCCCTGATGCTTCTCACCTTGCCCCTGGAAGTACATCTTATTAGAATTAACAACTTCTTCTTTTTTGTCCATATCCTCACCTACGCTTATGGCCGAGAGGATATCGCCATCGCGGTAGTTTCTATTATCACCCAATAGATAGTTCGGGCGGTTGTTTACATACCCTATTGTATCTCTCTTTAAGCGTCCCAAGCTATCCTTAATAGGGCGTCCTTCTTCGTCTTTGGATGGCGTTGTATAAATGTTACCACGGAACGGGCGTGCTTCTTCTACATCTTCAAACGATAAGGCACGATAGACGTCAAGCACCCACTCATTCACATTGCCGGCCATACAGTAAAGCCCAAAATCATTTGGCCAAAAAGAGGTAACGGGTACCGGGCGAGGGGCATTGCCGTCGGGATTGTTTGCTATTCCCATCATATCGCCACGCCCTTTTTGGAAGTTAGCCATCAGCAGCCCTGTGCTAATCCCCTCGGTTTGCCTTACACGGTTGCCTTTCCATGGGTAAATATCGCGCCCGCTCAGCACACCGGTTGCCGTGCTACCGACAGAGGCCATTGCTGCATACTCCCACTCCGCTTCGGTTGGGAGTCGAAATTTTGGAAAGATGATACCATCTTCATACTTTACAGCGCGTCCTTCGGGGTTGCGCCCTGTCATATCCGGTATATTTTTTTTAACCTTGCCGGTGTATACTCCTGCCAAGTAAGCATCGGTATTGAAAGTATCGTCATCTTTTTGGTCGGGATCAAGAGCGGCCATATCTAAAACTCCGGCATTAACCAGCGCGAGTTCGTTTACACGGTCAGTACGCCACACGCAGTAATCGCTGGCTTGCAGCCACGAAACTGCTACCACCGGATACTCATTATACGAGGAAAATCTGAAATAAAATTCTACAAATGATTCATTGTACCCCATAGGCTTACGCCATGCCAGCGTATCAGGAAGCGCCTGGCGGGCTACTTCGGGATACGAAGTATATATTGTTCCCAGCCAGTGAACGTATTCACGGTAATCAATATTACGAATTTCGGTAGCATCAATGTAGAAAGCGTCAATGCTCACACGTCGTTGGGGGTTATTCCAATCGTGAGTGAGGTCTTCTGTTACTGTACCCAGCGTAAAGGTACCCCCCGGTATAAAAACCATACCCGGAGGTGTAGGTTGGTCGTACGCTTCGTACACCTCAAAAGCGCCAAACTTAGGGTCATTATACTTCCACCCTGTAGTTTTTGACACACCCATATGGCGCGGCGCGCTATTCACGCCGCTGCCGGCGCATCCGATAAGCCCTAATCCAAGAGAGGCAATGAATAATCTCAAATAAAATCTCATAGTTTACATCAAAAAAT
The DNA here is from genome assembly GCA_031263185.1 of Prevotellaceae bacterium. Classification (GTDB taxonomy): domain Bacteria; phylum Bacteroidota; class Bacteroidia; order Bacteroidales; family UBA932; genus JAITMY01. Next base: position 16,780 of record JAISGH010000194.1, read on the forward strand.
AGTTATTAAGTAATTCTATATCACCACTATAGACCTATAGCAGGTATATTGCACAACCTTTACCGTATCAAGGGGGCAAAGTTACAACTTATTTTTAAGTATCAGCAGCATGTGGCCTTATCCTCTTGTTATAAATAGTTAAAATAAGGCATATTCTGTATTTTTCGGCCGCCACTGCGATTCTGAAAATAGCTGCTTTGCGGCTGTTGCTTTATCTTGAAAATCAGTGATACTTCATGAATATCAGGCGAATATTTACGCATAGCATCGCTCACTTTGCCAAAATCGAATGAGTAAACAACCGATAACCACCCTGACGAGTACGCTACGCAGGTGGAGTAAAAACCGGTTTGGCCATCAGCATTGAGCCTTACCTTATAAAAAAATCCGCCGGAGAACTCTTTCAAGCCGACGTACCCGCCAAGCGCAAGGGTTTGGTTCAACCCCTGCCGGCTGTAAACCACATTTGGCGAAAGCATCAGCGTACTTGCGCTGCTGCGGTAGTATGCGGCTCTTTGGCTATACAACGGTATGGGTACGTTGCAACCTCCGTGCAGGGTTAGCCGGCGCGGAGTGGCAACGGTTTGCCCAAGCACCTCGCCGCCGGGCGCTTCCATGAGGTTATGCAAGGCGGCGCCAACATAAAAAATGCGGTGCGAAAATACGCTGCCTACCGCCATCTCGAAGTAATTTTTTTGCTCCGAGGCGTAGGCGTTGCCTGCCGGAGCAGCGCTGCCGGAGCTTCCAAGCATATCGGGGAAAACAAGCTTGGAGGCGTTGGTAGCAGTTACGTCCAGAAGCGCCTGAAGTCCAAACCGAAGAAATGTTTCTCCGGCAATGCGCAGGTTGTAGGCATACGAGGCTCCTACCGAAGTATTTGTCAGCGCGCCACCTCCCTGCCGGTCAGAAACGGCGCAAATTCCTACGCCGCTTTTAAATGCATCGAAGTAGTAGTCGGCATAAAGCGCGTAAAGCATGTACGGATTGTCTAACCGTCCCCAGCGATACTGGTATGTGGCGCCCACCCGCATGAAGTCCTCCATACCCGAGTATGCAGGGTTGAGGTAAAGCGGCGCCATGTATGGCTGGGCAAAACTTGCATCCTGAGCCTGCACAAGCTGCCCGCAGCACAGGCAGCAGGCAAGCAGCAGGTACGCTACATGGATTTGATATGAAAATTTAATTGACATTGTAGCGAACAAAGGTAGAAAAATGCTTATCTTGCGCTTTCTTTTTTGTCTTAAAAAGTGAAAAAAAAATTATTAAGATACACGACAAACATTCTTCGATGCGCGGTAAAACCTCACTCGTGGGGCTTTTCGTACGCCACGCTTATTATGTTCGCGCTGCTGACGCTTTGCGCCGCTAACGCCCAAAATCGCGCGGCATATCCGCAAGCGGCAGAGGCCTCCGGCTCGGCGCTGAGCAGCGGGCGCTGGGTAAAGCTGCGCATAAAGCAAACCGGCGTGTACCGCATCACGGCTGACATGCTGGGAAAGTGGGGATTTGCCGACCTCCACGCGGTAAGCGTATGGGGCAACGGATGCCGCGGGCTGTCGCGCTTCAACAGCGAGGCAAATGCGGATGACCTGCTGCAAGTGGCTACGAAAATCAGCGAGAATAAAATTCTTTTTTACGCCGAGGCAAAGAATACGTGGCGGTACAACGCTCAAAAAAACTTTTTTGAGCATGAGCAAAACGAATACTCCGATGCTGCGTACATCTACATTACCGACAGCAAGGCTGTTAAGGGAATGGCCGTTGCAGCGCAGTCGGCAGCCGCCACCGACGTTACCGATACGTACGACTACCGCGACTACCGCGAGCGTATTGATACCAACCTGCTACGCTCGGGGCGGCGCTTTTTCGGAGAGGTGTACGACGCTGTACGGCAGCGCTCGCTCAGCTTCAGCGTACCTTCGCTCGACCTCAAAAGCCCGTACATAAAAATGCAGGTGTGCGCGGCCGCCCGCAGCACCACAGGCAGCACCTACTCCATATCGGTCAACGGCGGCGATGCCTATACGCTAACCATTACGCCCGTTACCCAAAACGTGGACTACATGAAAGCAGATACAGCCCTGTTTGAAAATATTCCGGTAAGCAGCGAAAACATCAACCTCAAAATAACGTACAACCGCCCCGCAAACTCAGCGTCGGCATGGGGTGTGTGGGATTTTACGACTATCAATGCGCGGGCAAACCTCCTGCTACAAAACAGCCAGCTGCTCTTTCGCGATGCCCAGCGCGTGGGTGCCGAACACCCTACTACCCGCTTCAACATCACCACATCGCAGCAAAACGTAAAAGTGTGGGACGTTACCGACCTTCACAACGCGCAGGAGGTGGGCGGCATTGCTGCTTCGGGCAACGTCAGCTTTGCCGTGGAAACGCCAACCCTGCGCGAGTTTGTGGCGTTTACCGACAATATGCTCTTAAACCCCGAATACGTGAGCGAGGTACCCAACCAAAATCTGCACGGAGCGGCGCCGGCGGAGCTGGTAATTGTTGCCCATCCGGAGCTTGCGCCGCAGGCGGAGAGGCTGGCGGACTTTCACCGAAAAAAAGACAACATGAGCGTGCTGACGACAACGACCGAAGCGGTGTACAACGAATTTTCCGGCGGGCTACCCGACGTGAGCGCCATTCGCAACTTTATGCGCATGTTTTATCGCCGCAATGCCGCTACCGCTCCGAAGTACCTGCTGCTGTTCGGCAGCGGCGCCTACGTTAACTACGAGGGGAAAAAAGGCGCAGGGCTTATCCCAACCTTTCAGTCGGGCAATTCGCTGGTATCGGAGCGGTCGTACGTAAGCGATGATTTTTTCGTGCTGCTCGACGATGACGAATACCTCAGCGACACCGGCATGGTTGGCAAGCTGGACATGGCTGTGGGGCGAATTCCCGCGCGCAGCAGCGAGGAGGCCGCTACGCTGGTGGATAAGATAGAGCAGTACGGCGCTAACCTCAGCGGCGACTGGATGAGCAAGTGCATTATCATTGCCGACGACGAGGACGGCAACGACCACATGCAGCAAGCCGAAAAAATAGGCAGCTACATTATGGATTCTGCCCCCTCGTACTACGTCAACAAAATATATCTGGACGCCTACGTACAGCAATCTACATCACGGGGCGAGCGCTACCCCGACGTTACCGACGCCATCAACTCGGCAGTATGCAGCGGCGCGCTGCTGGTGAACTACACCGGCCACGCCAACGACCAGTGGCTTTCGCACGAACAGGTAGTAACCGTGAGCGACATAAAGCGCTGGAACAACCGCAGCCGCCTGCCGCTGTTTGTTACCGCCACCTGCGAGTTCAGCCGCTTTGATAACCCTTACGTACGCTCGGCCGGCGAGCAGGTGCTGTTCCTGCCCAACGGCGGCGGCATTGCCATGCTGTCAACTACAAGGCTGGTATTTTCCAGCGCCAACTCTGCGCTCAACCTAAAATTTATTGAAGAATTTTTCAGGAAAGACGCTTCCGGCAGGTACGCCCGAATTGGCGAAATGGTAAGGCGCACCAAAAATGCTTCGACCACAGGAGTGAACCAGCTCAACTTTTCGCTGCTTGGCGACCCCGCGCTCATGCTCCACTTTCCATCGCTTACGGCGCAGACAAGCCTCGTTAACGGTATTCCGTACGCTACCCCCGATACGCTAAAAGCCTTAGCCAAAGCCAGCATTAGCGGCAGCGTGAACAGCGGCAACCCAAGCGATACGCTTTACATCAGCATTTTCGACAAGGAGCAGCTCAAGCAAACGCTGGGCAACAGCGGGCAACCGCCGTTTACCTACCGCGCGCAAAGCAGCCTGCTGTACAAGGGTAAAGTTTCGACTCTTAACGGGGCGTTTACGGCCAAATTTATCGTACCGCAGGATATTGCGCCCAGCTACGGCAACGGAAAAATAACCTACATGGGTAAAGCCGGAAGCCGGCTGATAGCCGGCAGCAGCCTTGTGCCCATAGGCGGCATAAGCGATAACGCCGTAACGGATACCACGCCGCCAAGCATACGCATGTACATGAACGACGAGCGCTGGGTGCCCGGCGGCGCTACCACCGAGTCGCCCACTTTCATTGCCCTGCTTACCGACAGCAGCGGCATCAACATTACGGGCAACGGCGTGGGGCGCGACGTGACGCTAAGGTTGCAGCAAAGCAACAAAACGTACATCCTGAACAGCTACTACACCGCCAACACCGACAGCTACACCTCGGGACGTATAGAATTTCCCATCCCGCCGCTGGAAAAAGGAGCGTACACCGCTACGCTCAAAGCGTGGGACGTGGTAAACAACTCGGCAGAGCAAAGCATTGAGTTCAGGGTAGCCGACGACGAGCGGTTTACGCTAAGCAGGGTGCTCAACTACCCTAACCCGTTTACGCAAAAAACGGCTTTTTTCTTCGAGCATAACCGACCCTATGCAGACATGGAGGCGCTGATACAGGTATTCACCATCTCCGGAAAGCTTATCAAAACCATTCGCTACAGCGTTCCGCAAAGCAGCGCTTCGCTGCGCAGCGCACCCATTGAGTGGGATGGCCGCGACGACTACGGCAGCAAGCTGGGGCGGGGCGTTTACCTCTACAAAATTAAGGTACGCTGCAGCAACGGCGAGTATGCAGAAAAAGTGGAAAAGCTGGTGCTGCTAAGCTAACGCTCTACTCGAACAGGCGACCAAACGGGTGCATTTGCCTACATCGATTTTCAATTCAGATTGCCGCATCGCGCCGTAGGCGTAGCGTCTCGCCGTTCATTAAATGTCGGATAAATTTGGGTGTTAAACCAACTTGGGAGGACCATGCATTTTGTTAAAAAACCATCCCAGTGACTTATTGGGGAAGCACTCTTCTGCTATTTTCGACCATGTGATACACACAGGTAAATGTCTTTGAGATGCCACATCATGCTTGTTTTCTTCAATTCTAACGTTTTCATAAATACGTTTGTTTTTTTTATAATTTGAATTACGCCCCAAGCGTAGTTACACTTAACTTTCTGATAAATATTTTTTACCTGATTTAGTACGTGACCATACTAATACGCTAAAAGCGAACAGTATAAAAAATGCGGCTGAAATAATAAAATCCATCGTTCCAATTAGTTTTTGCAAAGATATTTACTTTTTCTCGATTTTCAAAAGTTTACACATTGTAAAGCGGCGGTTCTCCGGTAAGCAGGCGCTACCGACTTGTAACATCCAAAACCATAAAAGAAAAAAAATTGATTTCCCCATGCTTCTTTTTGTGCACGAACTTGTATAACTCAGCTTTTTCATGTAATTTTGGATTTTGAATTCAATCCGCTACCTACCAAATTAACTCCTGCTTTTTAGGTAATTTGAATGTGATTTAGCGTCAGCCTATTCAAAATTCAAAATTCAAAATTTTCAAAAAAAAAAATTATTATGAAAAAAATTATGCTAATTACCACTGCCGCTGCGCTGCTATCGGGCTGCGAGGCATTCGACAGCAACCCGCTGCTGGGGGAGTTCAGCGCCCCGCACGGAGCAACTCCATTTGACAAAATAAAAAATGAGCACTACCTGCCCGCTTTCAAGTACGGCATGGACGAGGGGCGCAAGGAGGTTGACGCCATTGCCTGCAACGCCGACGCTCCTACTTTTGAAAACACCATAGCCGCGCTGGACTACAGCGGAGCGTCGCTTACGCGCACCAGCGGCATATTCTTTAACCTCAACGAGGCCGAAACCAACCCCGAAATGCAGCAGATAGCGCGCGAGGTAACGCCCCTGCTAACGGAGTATAACAACGATATTACCCTGAACGAGCAGCTGTTTGGCCGTATTAAAAGCGTTTACGACAGCGCCGACAGGAGCGCTCTCACTACCGAGCAGGCTACGCTGCTCGAAAAAACGTACAAGAACTTTACCCGCAACGGCGCCGGCCTCAGCGAAGCCGATAAGGTGCGCTACCGCGAGCTCTCCTCAAGGTTGTCCACGCTCAAGCTCGACTTTAAGCAGCACGCGCTCAACGAAACCAACGCATACGTGCTCAACATCACCGATTCGTCGGAGCTAAAGGGATTGCCGGCCTCTGCCCTCGAGCAGGCTAAGGAAACCGCCGCAAAGAAGGGACTCGATGGCTGGGCGTTCACCCTCCACCAGCCCAGCTACACGCCTTTTATGAAGTATGCCGAAAATCGCGATTTGCGCAAGCAGCTCTACGTTGCCTACAACGTAAAGGGTAATCAGGGCAACAAGGACGACAACAACGAAACCATTCGGGAGATTGTAAACATACGCCTGCAAACGGCGCAGCTGCTGGGCTACAAAACCTACGCCGACTTTGCCCTCGAAGAGCGAATGGCGCAAAATACCGCCAACGTGAACAATCTGCTCAACGAGCTACTTAGTGCCTCCAAGCCTTTTGCGCAAAAGGAGGTGGACGAGGTGCAGGCTTGCGCCAAGCGGCACGGAGCAGACTTCGCGCTGCAACCTTACGATTGGGCGTTCTACTCCGAAAAGCTGAGGGAGGAAAAGTACAGCGTAAACGACGAGGCGCTGCGCCCCTACTATAAGCTGGACAACGTAATTAAAGGGGTGTTTGGCTTGGCCGAAAAGCTGTACGGGATTACGTTCAGGGAAAATAAAAAAATCCCCGTGTATCACCCCGACGTAAGAGCTTACGAGGTGTACGACCAAAACGGGGAATTCCTCGCGCTCTACTACGCCGACTTGCACCCGCGCGAAGGGAAGCGCAGCGGCGCATGGATGAACGATATTCGCGACCAGCACAGGCAAAACGGCTACGCTCAGCGCCCGCACATCATCAACGTGTGCAACCTCACCAAGCCTACCGACAGCAAGCCCGCGCTGCTCACCTTTTCCGAAGCTAACACCATTCTGCACGAGTTTGGGCACGCGCTGCACGGCATGTTGTCCGACTGTACATACCCAAGCCTTTCGGGAACTAACGTTTACCGGGACTTTGTGGAGCTGCCTTCCCAAATAATGGAGAATTGGGGAAAGGAAAAAGAGTTTCTTGACATGTTTGCCGCGCACTACGAAACAGGCGAAAAAATTCCGACCGAAATGATTGAAAAAATTATTGCCAGCCAAAATTTTCTCACGGGGTACGCCTCGCTGCGCCAGCTCACGTTTGGCATGCTCGATATGGCCTACCACACTGTTGACAAAGAACTCGCGGGCAGCATTGCCGATTTTGAAAAGGCGGCGGTAGCCCGGACGCTCCTGCTGCCTACTGTAGAGGGCGCTTCTGTCAGCACTTCGTTTGGCCATATTTTCTCCAGCGGCTATGCGTCGGGCTACTACAGCTACAAGTGGGCAGAGGTGCTGGAAGCCGACGCTTTCTCTGTGTTCAAAAAAAATGGAATATTTGATAAGGCTACGGCAGCCTCTTTCCGCGAAAACATCCTTTCAAAGGGAGGTACCGAACATCCCCTTGAGCTTTACAAGCGTTTTCGCGGGCAAGCGCCAACCATTGACGCTTTGCTGCAAAGAGAAGGGTTTGTTAGAATTAAAAATTAGGAATTAGGAATTAAGAATTAAGAATTATGGGATTTGCCATAATTCTTAGAGCTTATGTAATGACGAATAAACAAGATATAGCAGTTAAAAATGTCATCCCGTAGAGACCTCACCCCCGGCCCCTCTCCAAAGGAGAGGGGGAGGCTGACGCCGAATATCGTGTCCCTCTCCCCTCTCCTTTGGAGAGGGGCCGGGGTGAGGTCTCTACAGCTTTTATATCCGTTATATGTTATTTATTTCTCATCCTTATATTCAATAGTTGGTTCGTAGCGCACCAAATTCGCTGAAAAGTTATTATTCAGAATGATTTTGTTGCAACGGTGCGGAACGCTTGCGTCGTCCCGTAGGGACGGAATGTTGGTAGAAATGCTGCGTTCTCCCCCGCTCCTCCCCGTCCCGTAGGGACGAAATGTTGATTAACAGCATGTTACCATGTGTTTCTACCAACATTCCGTCTCCACAAGACGGCAAAGATTTGCGAGTAGGGATGTACGCTTTTTTTGGCGATAGCGTGTCGCCCTGTTATTTCATAATTCATGATTCATAACTCATATTTCATAACTCATAGCTACTTCAACGTGATAACAATAATTCCTGCTATTGATATTATTGACGGGCAATGTGTCAGGCTCACTAAGGGCGATTACGCCCAAAAGAAGGTGTACAGCAAAAACCCGCTGGAGGTTGCAAAACTCTTCGAGGACAAGGGCTACACGCGCCTGCACGTGGTCGATTTGGACGGAGCAAAGGCGCAGCACATTGTCAACTACAGGGCGCTGGAGCAAATTGCCACGCGCACGCAGCTGGTGGTGGACTTTGGCGGGGGGCTGAAGGCATCCGACGATTTGCGCATAGCCTTTGAGTGCGGCGCGGCTATGGCGACAGGAGGCAGCATTGCCGTAAAAAATCCCGACGAGTTCACGCGCTGGATAGACCGCTACGGGGGCGATAAAATCATTCTGGGCGCCGATGTTGCCGACGAAAAAATTGCGGTGAGCGGTTGGCAGGAGAGTACGCAGGTGGACTTGCTGCCCTTTATTGCTGGCTACGTTGATAAGGGCATAACGCAGGTTATCTGCACCGACATTGGCAAGGACGGTATGCTGCAAGGCGCAAATGTTGCCCTGTACCGCAAAATTTTGGAGCGCTTCCCGTCGCTGTACCTCATTGCCAGCGGCGGGGTGAGCCACAGCGGCGACGTAGAAGACTTGCAGCAGGCCGGCCTGCCGGCGGTGATTGTAGGCAAGGCGTTTTACGAGGGAAAAATAAGCCTCTAACCGCCCGAAGCCGATTTTTTGTTTCTATTCTGTTTTTTAGTATTTTTATCCGATAAAATTCAAGCTAAACATGACGTACACCTACTGCGGAAAAAGCGGCGTGCAGCTTCCCCGCATATCGCTGGGGCTGTGGCACAACTTTGGAGATGTGGACAGCTTTGACGCTGCCGAGAGCATTGTGAAGTATGCCTTCGAGAATGGCATTACGCATTTTGACCTTGCCAACAACTACGGGCCTCCCGCCGGCAGCGCGGAGGTTAACTTTGGCAAAATGCTCAAAACCACCCTCGCCGGACACCGCGACGAGCTGGTGATAAGCACTAAGGCAGGGCACCTTATGTGGCCCGGACCTTACGGAGATGGCGGCTCCCGAAAATCCCTCATGAGCAGCCTCAACCAAAGCCTCAAGCGGATGGGGCTGGAGTACGTGGATATTTTTTACTCGCACCGCTACGACCCCAGCACGCCGATAGAGGAAACCATGCAGGCTTTGATAGACGCGGTGAAGCAGGGAAAGGCGCTTTACGCGGGCATTTCGAAATATCCGCCGGCAGAGGCCGAAAAAGCGTACAAAATCTTGGCGCAGCAGCATGTGCCGTGCTTAGTAAATCAGGACAGGTACAACCTGCTGTATCGCCACGTGGAGCAGGGAACGCTGGAGGCGGCTGAGCGCAACGGCGTTGGCTTTGTGGCGTTCTCGCCGCTGGCGCAGGGGCTGCTAAGCGCAAAATACTTGCAGGGTATTCCGCAGGGTTCACGCGCCGACAAGCCGCACGGCTTTTTGCAGCGCGAGCAGGTAACCGAGGAGGTTGTAAGGCGCGTGGCGCAGCTTAACGCCTTTGCTATCCGCCGCGGGCAAACCCTTGCGGAAATGGCCCTCGCATGGCTGCTCAAAGATGTGCGCGTAACCTCTGTGATAGTGGGCGCCAGCAGCGTAGAGCAGCTAAAGCAAAACATTAACGCGCTAAGCAACGCCGATTTTACCGGCGAAGAGCTATCGGAGCTCTGATTTATGTGATTTATGGAATTAATCTGAAATCATTGAACCTGAAAATTTGAAATCTGAAATCATTAAATCTTGGAACCATCAAACATACCCTTGGCAGAGCGGCTACGCCCGCAAACGCTGGACGACTACGTTGGGCAGCAGCACTTGGTGGGGGAGAACGCTGTGCTGCGCCGCATGGTAGAGGGCGACAAGCTCGCCTCGTTCATCCTGTGGGGGCCGCCCGGCGTGGGGAAGACAACGCTGGCGCGGATTATTGCCAACCGGCAAAACCGCAAGTTCTACACGCTAAGCGCAGTCAACGCCGGCGTGAAGGACGTTCGCGAGGTGATTGAGGACGCCAAGCGGCAGCGCTTTTTCAGCACGCCAAATCCAATTCTTTTTATTGACGAAATTCATCGCTTCTCGAAGTCGCAGCAGGATTCGCTGCTGGGCGCCGTAGAGCACGGAACGGTTACGCTCATTGGCGCAACCACCGAAAATCCCTCGTTTGAGGTCATATCGCCGCTGCTGTCGCGCTGTCAGGTTTACGTGCTGAAATCGCTGGATGTGCCCGATTTGGAAAAGCTGCTGGAGCGCGCGGTAGCCACCGACGCTTACCTGAAGCAGCGGCAGCTTAATATTGAGGAAACGGAGGCGCTGTTTCGCTTTTCGGGCGGCGACGCCCGAAAGCTGCTCAACGTGCTGGAAATTGTGGTAAGCTCATTCGGCGGCGATGAAGCTATTACCATCAACAACAGCATTGTAACCGAGCGCCTGCAGGAGAATATTGCCCTGTACGACAAAAACGGAGAGCAGCACTACGATATTATCTCGGCCTTCATAAAGAGCATGCGCGGCAGCGACCCCAACGCGGCGGTGTACTGGCTGGCGCGTATGATTGAGGGAGGCGAAGACCCGCTGTTCATTGCCCGCCGCATGGTGATTCTGGCCGCCGAAGACGTGGGGCTGGCTAACCCCAACGCCCTCCTCATGGCGCAGGCTTGCTTCGACGCGGTTAAGGTTATCGGGATGCCCGAAGGAAGAATTGTGATGTCGCAGTGCGCTGTTTACTTAGCCACAAGCCCCAAAAGCAACGCCTCGTATCTGGCCGTTGAGGCGGCCATTGCGCAGGTGCGGCAGTCGGGCGACCTGCCGGTGCCGCTACACCTGCGCAACGCCCCCACCAAGCTGATGAAAGACCTTGGCTACCACAAAGGCTACAAGTACGCGCACGACTATCAGAATAGCTTTGTGGAGCTGGACTACCTGCCCGAAAAAATATCGGGAACAACCTTCTACACCCCCGGCGACAGCGCCAAGGAGCGCGAAATCAAGGCGCGCTTGGACCAGCTCTGGAAAGGAAAGTACCGCTGAGATTTTTTTCGGAGTAGTGAAAGAAAATGTTGTATCTTTGTAGCCGCAATATTTATTATCAGATTACATTATCAGATTACATTATTAGATTACATTATTAGATTATCATGCTATGTAGCTTGCAGGAATAAAATATACGAAAGATGTGGATGGTCAAAACCGATATGTAGAGGTTGACTTGGATATGTACGGCGATAACCAATTGCTCGAAGATTTTTTGGACGGATTGGAGGCAATGTCGCGCAAAGGAGAACCTACCTACTCTTTTGATGAAGTAGTAAAAACCGAATTTGAGCGAAGAGGATTAAAGTTCGATGTATAAGGTAAACTTTAATTCGGCAACCACTTTCATTTATTATTGCGCTTTCCATAAATTTTACTTACTTTTGTTGCTCGTTAGCATCAACATTGACATGTATCCTACACCGCAACATAATTTCTCTCGCCGTATGCAAAATAGCCTGGTAGTACCGAATAGCTTTGGTAACGCCGGATTACTTTGCTATATGTGTGCGTACACGTCACACACACACACACACACACACACACACACACACACACACACACACACACACACACACACACACACACACACACAGCTCAGCGAGTTACGTAGTTTCTGCTCTACGTGCGCGTATTATAGCAAATATTTTTCAAAATTCATATATAACCGCAGCATTACTTTGGGTAATGCGCGGTTTTTTTGTGCACTTACGCCGGCGGGCTTGCCATGCTGTGCGCAGGACAGTTTTGTGCATGGGTGCAGAGCGCAGGGCTGGAAAGCATTGCGCGCTTTGCTCCGTATATCCAAAAAATGAGGTAATGAGGTTAGATATATATTCACAACCTATTGCTACTGAGGTTGTTTTGTTAGAAAAATAAGGTTTGGAATGAGGTTCTTTTGAGGAAACATGTTGGGAATGAGGTTCTTTTGAGGAAACATGTTAGAAATAAGATTCTTTTGTTGGAATAGGTTGAAAATGAGGTTCTTTTGAGGGTTCAACCTCATTTTTACCTAATTTTTCTAACAAAACAACCTCAGTAGCAAAGCGAGTAACAATGTGCATATAACCTCATTACCTCATTTAGGGCAGTTTTTAGGAGTTCCCCTAACCTGTAATTAAATTGACTTAATCTCTATTAGAATTTTTATACCTAAATAAAAAAACAGCATGGAAAGCTTTAAATGCAAAATATGCGGGAACGCAGAAAACAACACTCCACTGAAGGTACGCGAAATGATGTTCGGCTTGCACGAAGAGTTTCCGTATTTTCGGTGCGCCGATTGCGGATGCCTGCAAATAGTTGAGCCACCGAAAGATATGGGAAAATACTACGATGCAGGCAAGTACTACTCCTACCACATGCAGGTAAAAACGAGCAAAGCAAGGGATTGGCTTCACCGCCTGCTGTTTTTCTTGTTCAAATGCCGGCTGCTTCCTGCCAACTTTCGCTACCTGCGCAGCTTTCCGGCATTGGATGTTATCAGGAAGGTAAAAAAGAGGGCTGCCATTTTGGATATTGGCTGCGGCGACGGGCGGCTTATCCAAGATATGGGCGTATGGGGGTGGAAGAATCTGACAGGAATTGACCCTTTTGTAGAAAAAGATACGGTTTCTCCTTATGGCGTTAAAGTTCTAAAGCAAAGCGTTTTCGAGCATAGCGGGCAGTACGATTTTATTATGATGCACCATTCGCTCGAGCATTTAGATAATCAGCACGAAGTATTCCGGCTGCTCAGCCGGCTGCTCAAGCCCGACGGAGCGCTGCTAATTCGCATTCCCGTTGCCGATGGCTATCCCTACCGGAGATACGGCGCAAGCTGGTTTGCCATTGACGCGCCTCGCCACTACTACCTGCACACCACGCAAAGCATTTTCGCGCTTGCGCAGGCCAATGGGTTTTGCTTGAAAAATGTAGCATACGACAGCTCGCTTTACGAGTGCTTTAACTGTAGCAGAAAAACATACAGCCAAAAAGGCGCTTACAAGGATAAACCGGTATCGAAAAAGCGAATAAAATTCCTGAAAAAGCAGGCAAAGGCGCTAAACGAAATGCACGATGGCGGTTGCGCCCGCTACATTTTTACGAAAACCTACAGTAATGATTTCGATGGAGCTAAAAAACAAACAACCGAAAGTTAGCGTTATTGTCCCCGTTCATAACGCGGGAAAATTCTTTGCCGGCTGCATGGACTCTTTGGTCAGCCAAACGCTTACCGACATTGAGATTATTCTCGTGCTGGACTGCCCCACAGACGGTAGCGATTTGCTGGCAAAGCAGTACGCCCAAAAGGACGGGAGAATAAAAGTAATAGAAAATGAAGTCAACCTGCACGTTGGCTTTTCGCGCAACAAAGGGTTGGCCGCGGCAGCCGGCGAGTATATTGGCTTTTGCGACCACGATGATTGCTGCGAGCCTGATATGTTTGAGCTGCTGTACAAAAAAGCAAGCAGCGATAATTTGGATATAGTAGGTTGTAACTATAGTAAAAAAATTATTACCAAAAAAGGAATAGCAGAGCAAAAAATGAGCTTGTATCGAAGCGATGCTTTTGATAAATTACGGTACGATTCGCTATATGAGATAATTACGCGTAATCCAAGCGGTCTAGGACTAATTTGGCTTAATTTGTTCAAAGCAGATTTTTTACGGCAAAATAGCATTCTTTTCGTTGATACAAAAAAAGTGGCAGGTGAAGATATATTGTTTTCCCTCGTAGCGCATTATTATTGCAGGCGCGAGGGTTTTGTTGAGCCACATTTATATTGGCACCATGTGTACCCCGAAAGCACAGGTGCAAATCAAGGCTATCATTCTTGCCAAAGTATAGTTGCCATGCTTGAATGTATGTATTCCTTGCTTGTAAAATTTGATATATACCAAAAGTATCAACCGGTTTTTATCAATCGAACAGCAAAAAATTTATATTCATCATTCTACCGTACAATCCATCAAAAATCACTCAAAAGTGTTTTAGAGGATATTCGGCTAATCAAAAAAAGCAAAATCGTAAAAGAACATATTGATTTGCTGTTTAGCGCTAAGCAATGGGTTCCCTTATTCAAGAAAAAACCAACAGC
>JAISGH010000216.1 GCA_031263185.1 Prevotellaceae bacterium
CTATCTCCGGCGTTGGGAGCGACCGCTTTTTCACACAGCCTCCTTTGGAGAGGGGCCGGGGGTGAGGTCTCTGCAGCTTTTATATCCGTTATATGTTATTTATTTCTCATCCCTAAGCTTACCCTGTGAGCTATTTTTTTGTACTTTTGCAGAACATGTACGCACAAATGCCAAGGCTAACGAATAGCCGCTGTGCGTACAGTTGTGCGTACATTTTTCTACGTATTAAAAAAACAAACTCCAAACACAATGAAAAAGATTTTCACAGCAGCGGCAGTATGCCTTATGAGCATTAGCGCATCGGCGCAAATGCAGTTTACAAAAACAGCGCACGATTTTGGGCAAATTCCCGAAATGGGCGGCGACGCTACCTACCAATTTGAATTTACCAACATCGGCAAAGCGCCCATCATCATTACCAACGTAGAATCGTCGTGCGGGTGCACCACGCCGGAGTGGAGCAGGCAGCCGGTGCTGCCCGGAAAGACAGGCTTTGTAAAAGCCATTTTTGACCCCAAAGACCGTCCGGGAATTTTTGATAAGGAGATTACCGTATCGACAACAGCGGAGCAGGTGAAGCTGAAAATTTTGGGCGAGGTGCTCCCCAAAACCAAGGGTACAGCCGACCTGTACCCCCGCACCGTCGGGCAGCTGCGGCTTAAATCGCTCAACATCCCGTTTGCCAACATCTACAGCACGGCAACGGCTGTTGATTCGCTTCCCGTCATCAACACCGGCAGCACGGCGGTGAGCATTGCTTTTGAGAATGTTCCGCCCCACCTTGCCATAAGCGCCCGCCCGCAAACGCTCAACCCCGGCGAGAAAGGGAGCATTGTCTGCACCTACAGCGCCGCGAAAAAAAACGATTGGGGATACGTTACAGACAAGGTAACGCTTACGCTCAACGGTGTAAGCAATAAAAATGAAGCGCTTACCATCAGCGCCAGCATTGATGAGGACTTTTCGGGGCTGAAAGGCGATATGCTCGCCAACGCTCCGGTGGCGCAATTTGCCCAGCGCAGCGTAGATTTGGGCAGCGTTGCAGGCAGCGCAAGCAAAGAATTTTCCATTTCCGTCGCCAACGACGGGAAGAGCGATTTGCTGCTGCGCAAAATTTTCTCCAACTGCGACTGCATCACGCTTGCCGACAGCAACCCAAAAATCGTCAAGGCAGGGCAAGCTGCAGAGCTGAAAGCTACATTCAAGGCAGAAAAGCTAAAAGGCAGGGCCAGCAAAAACGTAACCATAATTACCAACGCACCCAAGCAATCGAGCGTAGTGGTTAGGGTTTCGGCAACGGTAAATTAGCCCCTTAGTTCTTAGTTCTTAACTTCGATTGGCTCTCTGCCCACTCCCTTGCCCGCACAAAAATTTCTATCCACGGCGTAACCTCGTCGGATTGGTTGAGGTCGGGGAGGTAGGCGCACGTCCACGGGTAGATGGCGCGCTCGGGGTGCGGCATCATGGCAAGGTGCCGTCCGTTGGCAGAGCAAATGCCGGCTACCGCGCCGGGCGACCCGTTGGGGTTGCCCGGATAGGTGTCGTAAGCGTAGCGCAGCACAACGCTGTAGCGCTCTACCCCAAGCGGCAGGTCAAACTTACCCTCGCCATGCGCAACCCAAATGCCCAGCCTTGCTCCGCTTAGCGACCCGAGCATCACCGAGGTGTTCTGCGGAACATCAACGTTCACAAAATTGCTCTCGAACTTATGCGAGTCGTTGTGCAGCATACGCGGCTTCGGATTGTCGCCGGGCGCAATAAGCCCCAGCTCCACCATCAGCTGGCAGCCATTGCAAATGCCCAAGCTCAGCGTATCGGGGCGGGCGTAGAAGCTGTCCAGCGCCTGCTTTGCCTTAGGGTTGTAGAGAAACGCTCCCGCCCAGCCCTTTGCCGACCCCAGCACATCGGAGTTGGAGAACCCGCCAACAAATACCACCATGCTTACATCCTCCAGCGTTTCGCGCCCCGAAACGAGGTCGGTCATGTGCACATCCTTTACATCGAAGCCGGCAAGGTAGAGCGCCCACGCCGTTTCGCGCTCGCACTGCGAGCCTTTTTCGCGAATGACGGCAGCGCACACCCCCGACGCTGTCCGGCGGTGCGGGTCAACGCCGTAGGCGGAAAGCTTGCCCGTGAAGCGCTGCGGAAAGCGGTAGCTTAGCGGCTGCTTCTTGTAGTTCTCAAACCTGTCGCGCGCCCGCTGCTCGCCGCTCTGCTTCCTGTCCAGCAGGTACGACGGCTTGTACCACACATCGCGCAGCTCGTCAATATCAAGCTTGTATTTTTGCCCGCTATGGAACAGCCGCGCTATGCGCTGTGTAGCCGGGCAGCCAATAGCTACCGCCTCAACGCCGCGGGTGTGCAGGATTTCCTTTACCAAAGCGGCATCCTGCACCTGCAGCGCCAGCGCAGGATTTTCGGCAAACAGCGCCGCGTTCAGCGGCCCAAGGGGAGTAAGGTCAACCTCCAGCCCGCCCTCAACGTTGGCAAAGGTCATTTCGAGCAGCGTGGTAATTAGCCCGCCGGACGAGACGTCGTGCCCTGCAAGTACCAGCCTTTTTTCAATCAGCGTCTGCACAGCAGCAAAAGCGTTGGCAAAGTAGGCGGCATCGGCTACGTCGGGAGCCGCCCCGCCCTGCTCGCCCAGCGCCTGCGCCCAGCTGCTTCCCCCCAGCGCAAGCGCCGACCTCGACATGTTGATGTAGAGCAGCGTGCTGTCCGGATTGGGCTTGAGCACAGGGCTTACCGCCTTGCGAACATCGCTCACCTCGCCCACGGTGGAGATGATAACCGTACCCGGTGCCAAAACTTTTTTCCCGTCGGGATATTTTTGGGTCATGGAGAGCGAGTCCTTTCCCGTGGGGATGTTTATTCCCAGCGCCAGCGCAAAGTCGCTTGCGGCCTTCACCGCGCTGTACAGCCGCGCGTCTTCGCCTTCGTTTTTGCACGGCCACATCCAGTTGGCGCTCAGCGAAACGCCCGCCAATCCACCCTCAATGGGCGCCCAAACGAGGTTGGTCAGCGCCTCGGCAATGGCCAGCCGCGACCCTGCCTCTGCGCTGATGAGCGCGGCCGCCGGCGCGTGGCCAATGGAGGTGGCAACGCCCCGCTTGCCCTGATAGTCGAGCGCAACGATGCCCAGATTGTTGAGCGGAAGCTGAATTTCGCCTGCGCACTGCTGCATGGCCACGCGCCCCGTTACCGAGCGGTCAACTTTATTGGTGAGCCAATCTTTGCAGCCCACCGCCTCAAGCTTCAGCACTTCGGGGAGAAGCTCCTCAAAGGATATTGTTGGAAACATAAGTAGCAGTAAAAAAATTTCACAGTAAAAACCGAAGCTGCGAAGGTACGAAAGAAATTTTGAATTTTAATTTTCCTGACTTCGAGGCTAAATCTTTTTTTGAGGTGCTATGAAAATTTCATTTTGAGTCTTTCCCTCCTCTCTCTCCCACCGTCATTCCCGCGAAAGTTTGAAACCTCATTTTTTACCTAATTTTTTTAACAAAACAACCTCAGTAGCAATGAATTAATACGTATATCAACAACCCCATTACCTCATTAAAACGATGAAATGGGTACGAAAAAAATGAGGTAATGAGTCTCCCATTAACCTTTGGTCAATGCCAAAAAAGAAATGACGACACCCGCGATAGCAGAGCTGCGTAGCAGCTCAACTATCACAGCAGGCAAACAAAGCGGTTCGCTGTAGAGACGGGGCGCGCCCCGTCTCCTACGCAGGTGGGAGATTAGG
>JAISGH010000003.1 GCA_031263185.1 Prevotellaceae bacterium
GGTCGTATTATTTCTTCACTTTTTGGGTCTTCGGCAATCAATTCATCTTTCTTTTTGCCGTCAATGATAAACGCCTCATTATATCCGGTCAAAATGCCGCGATAGATTTGAATATCCCAATCCTTCAGCGGCGTACCAACCGCCTCTATTTTAGCCTTTATGCGCTGCTCGATGGGCGACAGCACAACCCAGCTGCCAGCGCTAAAGCTGCAAACAGACGATGACTGCCTAACGAAAACGCTCAATTCTTTTATACCTTCCTTTTTGACGATACAGGCCTGCGTTTGTTGTCGGTTTTTATCCTTTTGGTACATTAAAATATTCACATCAACCGTTGCCTCGTCGAATACTTTTATGCCTGCGAAATCAAGCAGCAGCGCCGGATTGGTTTGCTCAACAAGAAAGCGGCGCGTTTTTTCGCCGTAGCCTGCCCGCATCCACTTGTTGGAAGTGATAAAAGACAAATATCCTTTCTGTTTCAACAGCTTATACCCCAATTCATAAAACAGGCAGTAAATATCGCCCATCCGCTCAAATACCTGATAGTTCATGTTCTTATAGGCATCTGCCATTTTCCCCATTGACTGCAGCTGAATATACGGCGGATTCCCAATCACGATGTCAAAACCAACAAAATTTCCATCATCGTCCAGCACTTCGGGAAACTCAAAACGCCACTCGAAGCACGATTCTATCTTTTGCTTATAGATTGATTCCAAGTCATTTACCTTTTTTACCAGCTCGTTGGTCTTTTGCTGCCAGTCTTCGGTCTGAAACGCCACAAAAGAGCCTTGTGTTTGCAGGGCTAATTCATTTCGTACTTCTTCCAGCTTGCAGAAATCAGCGTCTTTAGCATTGTTTACCCGGTAGAAAAAGGCTTTTTCATTGTCAATATTTTGCGTTATTCTCCTTCTGGCAGCCTTGTCGTCGGTGGCATGTTTGTAGAGGTAAACCTGTTCTTTGTATTTCTTCGTAGCTTCTTTTACCCGCTGCTCCAACCCCGGTGCATTATGATATTTATCTTTCAGGTCGAAGCGGCTGATTAACGAATTACCGGGTTTAATATTGATGTCAATATTTGGTAAAGTTTCCAGCTTGCTTGTGCCGGTATGGTAGTAAGTATGCTTCAGCAGCTCAATCCATAGGCGCAGCTGGCAAATCTTTACCGAATTGGGATTTATATCCACGCCAAACAGACAATTTTCTATGATTGTTTGCTTTTCATGGAAGAATGTTTCCTGAACTCGTTGGCTTTCTACATTTTTAGGATTATACACGAAATGGCTGTTTTCGTTATCGGTAATAGTCAGCTCGTCACTTTCGATGGCAACACGGTAATCTCTCAATCTTCTTCCCTCTTTATCGCTTAGGATACCTAACTCCGATTTCAGGTAAATCATTTCGTTCAGGGCTGAAACGAGGAAATGGCCGGAACCTACCGAGGGGTCGCAAATCCGTATCGAGTTGAAAATCTCGTTGGCCTCGGCAATATCTTCAATTTTGTTGTAAAGGTCGTTAATGGTCTGGCAATTCCATTCTTTGGTTTCGTTGAATTTTTGAATGGCTACCCGGCTGATAGCTTCCCTGCACATGTACATCGTGATGGATGAGGGCGTGAAGAAGGAGCCGTCCCTGTAGCCGTTGACTTTTTCAAATATCAAGCCCAGCACCGAAGCCGAAATCAGGGTTTTGCTTTCTTCCTGAATCTCTTCCGAGCTTTTGCCGCTGAAATCGTAGGCGTCCAGAAATCGCAATAAATATTCCAAAGGCTTCATGGCCTGCGGGGCGTTTTTGCCATGCAGCACAGACTTGGGGTATAGCGGCATTTTGATGTTATTCTGCAGCGCGCTGACAAATATTGTCTTATCTTCTGTTTCCGTTTTTTCAAACAGCGCGCTGTTGAGGTAAGGCACGTTGGTATATTTTGCAGCATAGCGGGGATTACGCTCTTCGCTGCCCTTAGCAAGAATTTGAAAAAACAGCAAATTCAATTCGTCATAATCGGCAATTTTCTCTGCCGAAAGAAAGGCAAAATCACGGCTGTTACCGTTGTATTTCACGATTTGCGCCTCCAGCAATTTGAGGAACAAAACACGGTTAATCCACGAAATAGACAAGTCCAAGGCGGTATCAAACAGGTTGGCGTTATCCAATTTATCCGACATTTCCAACGCTTCAATCGCATTTTCAACAAACGAACCCGCCTCACGCTTCCCTGCGGCGCAGCGTTTGATAAATTTTTGCCCGCTTTCTTTCACTTCCTCCAAGCCGAGGATATACAGGAGTTCTGCGTAAAATTCCCTGTTCAACCGGTTGCTCTCATCGTCAAAAGGCAGCTTGAGCAGATGAACGGGTGAGAGATACTTGTACAGTGCGATTAGCTCTTTGTCATCTTCCTTGTCGGCATTGCGAAGAATTTTATCGTAATCGCGAATATCGAAATAGGCGTATTCGATTTTGCCTAAATGCTTTTCGATGGCAGGAGCCGCAATTTCTTCATAAAATGTACTCGTGCTGGTCGCTGCCGAAGTTTTATTTTCAAAATCATCAAAAAGCTTCACCAGCTTAGCGTCTTTCGCAAACGTATCCTCAAATGTACGCGCGTCAAATACAAACCATTCGTAAATGTTGGTAATAATCAGGTAGCGCAGCTCAAAATTCTTTCCGGTTTTCCGTTCCCGCAGGTAATACAGCACCAACTCCTGAAACGATTTGACATTCAGATTCTCCGGGTGAGCCATTTCCGCCTTGTTCGTGGGACTTTTCGTTTCAATTAGCACGCCAACGGAAGATGTTGCGTTATTGTCGTTATGAATGACTAAATCGGTTTTCCCTTTGGTATTGATATAGTGCTTATCCTTGTAATATACGGCGTTAAGAAAGTTCATTACATCAATTTTGTAATGCTCTTCCGTTTCCTTACTTTTGGTATCCTTCATATTATCAAGCAGCTTGATAAGTTCGGCCTTAAAAAGTTCAATCTCATGCCGCACCGGCGGTTTTTGTTTCTGCAAAGCGGGGTTTAATGCTTGCTTAACGGACTTCTGGAGTGTTGCCATTTTCTACTTTTTGTTGTTTGGATGCTGCGCGTGAAAGTTTTTTTTACAAAAATCATACTTTTCAGCTTATAAGTCGCCGCAAATATACGATTTTTTTCGTAGTATGTTTATTCTGCTGTTGCTGCTTTTGCCATTTGCTGTTTTACGGCACAAAAAAAGTCCGCTTGCGCGAGCTTTCAAAGGACACACCTTAACATAATATGGCGTACCGCGCGGAGGTCAGTTAGTACCTCCGGAACATCCAGCTTATAATATCAATGATAGCGACAACTGCTACCACCACCACAAATATCAGCGCTACCAAACAGAGTGCTGCTTCAATCACAGCATGTACGTTTTTTTTTGAAAAACAATTCATATTCAATACTGGCAAGGCATCCCGTCAGTACTTTCTCCCGAAGATATAGCGTAGCACGTCAATCACGGCGGCAACCGCCAGCGTGGCTATCATTACTATGCCCACTATGCACAGCGTGGTAAATAGCATGGCTCAAAAATTTTTTAGGCGTTAAAAGTTTCAACCCTTTGGCTCGCTCGCGCCCGCTCCATCACCTCCTTAACAATATCCGCTCTAACCGGCTTGCACAGGGATACGTGCCCGGTATCTTTCTCTTTTGTAAAAAAAATGAACGGGTTAATGCTACAAATATAGTAAAAAATTGAGAATTTCGGCAAAAAAGGCTAAATCTTTTTTGAGGTGCTATGAAAATTTCATTTTGAGTCTTTCCCTCCTCTCTCCCACCGTCATTCCCGCGGCAGCATGAAACCTCATTTTTACCTAATTTATCTAACAAAACAACCTCAGTAGCAATGAATTAATACGCATATCAATAACCTCATTACCTCCTTAAACCGATAAAATGTACACGAAAAAAATGAGGTAATGAGGTTTGGATATATTATGCAACTATGTGCTACTGAGGTTGTTTTGTTAGATAAATTAGGTGAAAATGAGGTTTCCAGCTACCCCACATTCTATCTGTCGAGCTGCAAGCTATTTTCATAGCGCCTCAAAAAAAAAGATTTAGCCAAAGAATTAGCCAAGAAAATTCCTCAAAATGGATGCATTTCAAATTAACATGCCCCGTAAGGCAAAACACAAACAATAACCTGTTGTATTTTGTAAATATTTGATAATATTATAGATACAAGAATTATATATAATTGTCGCGCTTGGAAATACACCCTTGGGTTAAGACCTTTTTGGAAGTTTGCGGAGAAAAACCTACTTTTGCGGATAAATTTTCTGAAAAGTGAATTGGCTGGAAATGGCGATTAAATGTTTGAAAAGCAGTCTGTATCCAATTCTATCGGAGTTGAATGAAATAGACTGGAAAAGCGGCCTGTCGCCCAAAACCGACAGGCTGGCGCAACATTTATGCGCCTTTTCCAATCAGGAAGGCGGCGGTTTTCTTGTTTTCGGCGTGAACAACGATGCCACGCTCTTTTCCGTAACAAGGGAACAATGCGATGAAATTATCGTGAAATTGGGTAATATTGCCCGCCATAGCCTGATACCGTCTGTTCCTCTCGAGCACGCCACGTTGGATTTCAACGGAAATTCGCTCCTGTTCATACATATTCCCGAAAATGCGGAGCGACCCGTATATATGCGGAACGGAACGATTTATGACAGCTACCTGCGTTCGGCGGGACAAACCGTCAGGATGAGCCGCCAAGAAGTAAAGCAGCTGATTGCCGAATCGCAGAGGCTTTTGTTTCACGAGCAAACAGCGTTAACGGGTGTAACAGCCGATAACGTGCTGCGCCTGCTGGATTACGATTGCTACTTTCAGCTGACAAAGCGCAATTTCCCCGAAAGCAAAACAGCAATTTTGGAAACATTAGCCGATGAGGAATTCATTTTCAGGCAGGGCGAAAGTTGGAACATAACCAATCTCGGCGCATTGCTGTTTGCCCGCGATTTAACCAAATTCAAGGGACTGCAATATAAAACTTTACGCATCATCATATACACCGGAAAAGGCAGGATTGATGCGCACCCCGAGCAGGATTTCAAAGAAGGTTACGCCTGCGGCTTTGAACATTTCATACAGTTTATTATGGAACGGACTTCGGCTGAAGTTATCGAAAAAGTGTTTCGCGAAACAAAATCGGCATATCCGGAAAGAACCGTGCGCGAGCTACTTGCGAACTCGCTGATTCATCAAAATCTGTGGCAAAACGGAACATATACCATGGTAGAAATTTTTCCCGACCGTATGGAAATGACCAATCCGGGTACGCCGCTGGTGGATATAAACCGTTTTATTGATACGCCGCCCAAATCAAGGAACGAAAAAATCGCAATCCTGATGCACAATTTCGACCTTTGCGAGCTACGGGGCAGCGGCATTGACCGCGCAATAGAGGCGGTGGAAAAAGCCATACTGCCCGCCCCGAAATTTATCAAGGAAGATTTTTATACCAAAGTAATAATTTATCCGAAAAAAACTTTTGCGGAAATGGCCAAAGACGACCGCATACGCGCCTGCTATCAGCACTGTTGCCTCAAATATACGGACAATGAAAGAATGACCAATCAAAGCTTCAGGGAGCGCATGGGGATTGAGGAAAGGAATTATCCGATGGTCTCAAAAATAATAAAAGAAACAGTGAATTCAGGTTTGATAAAAGGTTATGCTCTTGAAAATATTGCAAAAAAAGCAGTCAGCTATATTCCATATTGGGGATAATTCCATGTGATGGAGATGTGACCGGGATGTGATTAGGATGTGACTGGGATGTGACTGAAAACAAATACTGTATTGAATTTTTCAAATTAAATCATTGATAATAAGATATATTCTTATGTAACTGGGATGTAACTGGAGTTTTTTTTTATCTGCATTTTCAATATCTAATAGATTGATGTTCAATCTGTTTCTTTATGTAATCCACATGTAACTGCGTTCTGATGCCCGCTTTTCGCTTCGCAGACAGGACGACGGCACGTTAGTGTCCGCATTCACCCTTTTTCACACAGCCTCCAAAGGAGGGAAATCAAAGCCACCGCCCCTTAACTTTCTCTCTCTCTCTCTCTCCCCCGCAACCAAACCATAGCCTTGCCGTAGCGCAATATTCACATTCCCGTAGCTGACAGGTAGCATCCCGCCTATACCTTTGCGCCGTGAAACCAAAACTACTATACGGCATGAACAAGCTAAAATCAACCCTCGCAGCGGTGGCGCTGCTCTCCCCCATTTTCTACCCGCTCTGCGCAGGCGGAGCGCCCAAAAGGGTAGAAGGATTTGTGTACAGCACCAAAACGCTGGAGCCGGTTGTCGGCGCGGCAATTCTGGTCAAGGGCACGGGCAGGGGCGCCATGACGGGCGTGGACGGACGCTTCCTCATCGAAAATCTCGAGCAGGAAACCTGTACGCTGGAGGTGCGCTGCCTGTCCTACAAAACGGTGGAGGCAGCGTACCGCCTGAAGGAACCCGTCACGCAGCTGCGCATCGGCATGGAGGACGAGGAGCAGAAGCTGGACGAGGTGGTGGTAAAGGCTGCCATTCGCCGCAATACGGAGAACGCCATGATTGCCGCCATCAGGGCGCAGCCGCAGGTGGCAAGCGGCATGTCGGGGGCGCAAATCGCCAAGAACCCCGACAGGGTTGCCTCGGAGGTAATGCGGCGAATACCGGGGGTAACCATCATCGACGACCGGCTCATCATCGTGCGGGGACTTTCGCAGCGCTACAACAACGCGTGGATTAACGGCCTCGCAGCGCCGAGCACCGAAACCGACAGCCGCGCTTTCCCGTTCGACCTCGTCCCCAGCAGCCAGATAGACCACCTGATTGTGTACAAATCGCCCTCGCCGGAGGTGCCCGCCGATTTTTCGGGGGGATTTGTAAAGATTGCCTCCAAGAGCGCCCCCGACGAAAACCTCGTGGAGGTAAGCTACACTACGGGCTTCAATGCCCATACAATAGGGCGGGATTTCAAAAAGAATCAGGGCAGCAGCACCGATTTTTTGGGCTTCGACAGCAAGCGCGCCCTTCCGAGCGATTTCCCCAGCCGCCTGCCGGAGGCCGAGAGCGCCCCCACGTCCGTCACCCGTCTCACCCGGGAGGGCTTCAACAACGATTGGCGCGTTAAAACCGTCGCCCCTCTGCCCGACCAGCGGCTGTCGCTGACGGTTGCGCGGCGTCTGGAGCTGAGCAGCGGCCGGAGCGCCGGAACCATCACATCCGTGAGCTACAGCAACACTTCTGCTACCATCAGCGGCATGAAGAACGCGCGGTACGGCATTTACAGCGCCTTGGCCGACAAGCCAATCTACCTCGACGACTACGTTGACAACCGCTACACCAACGATGTCCGCATGGGCATACTGCACAGCTGGTCGCTGGCGCTCAGCCCGTCGCACCGTCTCGAATTTAAAAATCTGCTGAACGTGCTGGGGCGCAGCCGCCTGACCGAGCGCACCGGCATAAAGGACATGAGCAGCCTCTACTACCGCAACCAAACAGAAATGCAGTACACCTCGCGCCTCACCTACAGCGGGCAGCTGGCAGGGGTGCACGACCTGTCGCCCAGCCAAACGCTCGGCTGGGAGGCGGGCTACTCGTACGCTGGCAAGAGCGAACCCGACCGGCGCATTGTTACCAACCAGGGAGGGATAGGCAGCCTCGACGACATTCCGTCGGCGGCCATAGGCAACGACAACGTGAGCCGCTACTTTCAGGATTTGCACGACAACAGCGCCTCGGCTGCGCTTAGCTACAAGCGCGTTTTTGCAGGCGGCAGCCGCCTGCAAGGTCTCACGCTCAAGGCGGGCGCCTACGGCGAATACCGCGCGCGCAGCTACGCGCCCCGCGAGTTTGTTTACCGCTACGAAAATCTCAGCTACGCCGCGCGGCAGGAGTACCTCTACCTGCCCGTAGAGGAAATGCTTTCCGACAGCTACCTTGGCGCCGACAAGGTGTATATCGACGAAACTACGCGCAAAACCAGCGCCTACTCCGCCAACGTTTGGCATGTGGCAGGCTACTCCGCCGTCGAAATCCCGATAGATCGGCTGACGGTTTACGCCGGAGCAAGGGTAGAAAATCACCACACAGAGCTCACCCGCGACCAAGCCGACGCGCCGTCGCTACGCCTGATTAGCGTGAAGCGGACAAACGACCTCGACCTGCTACCCTCCGTCAACCTCACCTGGCGGATAGGCGAGGAGCAGCAGCTGAAGGCAGCCTACGGGCAATCGCTCAACCGCCCCGAAATACGCGAAATGTCGCCCGCCGTTTACTTCGATTTCGACCTGTTCAACGAAATTGGCGGCAACGAACACCTCAAAACGGCCTCCATCCAAAACTTCGACTTGCAGTACGAGTTTTACCCCAACCGTGGAGAAACCGTGAGCCTCGGCGTATTCTACAAGCACTTTATCAACCCCATTGAGTGGACGTTTATAGATATGGGCGGCTCGCTGCGCTACTGCTACGAAAACGCCAAGGCTGCGGAAAGCTTTGGCGTGGAGCTCGACGCGCGGAAAAAGCTGGACTTTGCAGGGCTACCCAACCTGACGATTTCGCTGAACGCCGCCCTCATCAAAAGCCGCGTACGCTTTGAGCCGGGCGAGCTGGTAACAGAGCCCGACCGCCCCATGCAGGGGCAGTCGCCCTACGTAGTCAACGTGGGGCTGTACTACCAGTCCGAAAAGCTGGGGATGAGCGCGTCGCTGCTCTACAACCGCATAGGCCAGCGCATCGTGGGGCTGGGCAAGCTCAACAGCGCCGATAGCCACGACATAAACTCGCTCATCCCCAACTCGTACGAAATGCCGCGCAGCTTGCTCGACTTTTCCGTTGGAAAAACCATTGGCCGGCGCCTTGAAATCCGCTGCACGGTGAAGGATATTTTTTCGGAAAACGTGGTGTACAAGCAATTCCCACGGTTCAGAATGGAGGACGGCTCGGAGCACGAGCGCGAGCAAATCACGCGGATGTACAATCCCGGCCAACACTTCTCCATCGGGCTGAGGCTTCAATTTTGAATTTTGAATGAAATGTCGAATATTTTTAATTTTTAATTTTTAGTTTTTAATTCTCCTAACCTGCAAAACATTTTAAACCATTAAAACAACAAAAAATGAAAACAGCAACAGCGAAAGCAAGCTTGAAAAAAAGCATGATTACAACGGGTAGCGCTCTACTTTTGGGCGCAGCCCTGCTCTGCACAAGGTGCAGCAACGATGACGACAGCGATGGCGATACCCCGCCGGTAGGCGAAAGCTTTGACCTCGGCAACGGGTCAACCGCCTACAAAATTAATGAGAACACAACGCTCAAGTACCCCAACACCTACAACCTGAAAGGGTTTGTTTACGTAACTTCGGGCGCAAAGCTCACCATAGAGCCGGGCGTCATCATCAAGGGCGACAAGGCGAGCAAAGGCTCCCTGATTGTTGAGCGCGGCGGCCAGCTCATTGCAGCGGGAACAAAGGAGCGCCCCATTGTCTTCACCTCCGCTCAGGCTAAGGGCAGCCGCAAGCCGGGCGACTGGGGCGGCCTCATCCTGCTGGGCAAGGCGCCCAACAACAGCGGCGATATGAGCATTGAAGGCGGCGTCGAATCAAAGCACGGCGGAACCGATGCCGCCGACAACTCCGGCGTGCTCAGCTACGTGCGCGTAGAATTTGCCGGCATTGAGTTCTCGCAGGACAACGAAATCAACGGCATCACCTTTGGGTCGGTAGGCTCGGGTACGCAGGTTGACCACGTGCAGGTGTCCTACTCCGGCGACGACTCCTTTGAGTGGTTTGGCGGAACGGTAAACGCCAAGTACCTGATAGCCTTCCGCGGCTGGGACGACGACTTTGACACCGACAACGGCTTTAGCGGAAAAATTCAGTTTGCGCTGGGCGTACGCGACCCCCAAACCGGCGACAAGTCGGCCTCCAACGGCTTCGAGTCGGACAACAACGCCGACGCCACCACCGGCATCCCCCGCACGAGCGCCGTATTTGCCAACGTCAGCCTCTTTGGGCCTATTGCCACCCCGGCCTCCTACACCGACGAATCCGGCGTGCACGGCAGCCCCAGCGGAGGTCCCCGCTTTCAGGCAGGGCTGCACCTGCGCCGCAACACGCAGCTGAGCATTTTCAACTCGCTCGTTGCGGCCTTCCCCATTGGGCTGATTATCGAAAACGACAAGAGCAGCGCTACGCAGACAGAGGCCACGAATGGCAGCCTCAACGTGACCAACTGCGTTATAGCCGGCGTGGTGAGGCCATTTCAGGACAAGCAGTACTGGGCGGACAACACGGTGTACAGCCCCAACGATGCCGACACGGCCTTTACGCCGGGCTACTTTCGGCGAGCCGAGGGCGGCAACCGCACCTTTGCTACCCTTGCCGACTTGCAGCTTGCGGGTAATCCGCTCAACCTTGCCGCTCCGCTGGCCTTTCCGCAGAGCGGCAGCCCGATTGCCTCGGGCGCAGCGTGGACTAACGCAAAAGCGGCAGACGCTTTCTTCGACAAGGTTAGCTACATCGGCGCATTTGCCCCCACCGAAACGCCCGAAAGCAGCTGGGCAAGCGGCTGGACAAATTTCGACCCGCAGCAAACGGAGTACTGAGCAAAAATTAGAAGGAGATAATCTATTCGCCCTAAAAAAGGAGGTTAGGAGACATGGGCTTAGCAGGCGGAGAGGCTGCGCACGGAAAATATTTTCGGCGCAGCCTCTCTTTTTTGGCTTCTACATATTAGTTTTATCAGCCAGCTTGAAACACGACCAACTATTGGATATAAATTCTAATACTTTCCTGTGATGGAATGGTTTACGAAATTTTGTCAGTATTTCAATAAATCCATACGCAGGAAACAAGAATTTGCAGGGTAGGGGGCGTACTATAAGCACACCCTGATACCCTCCCCAATATTCTTGCTCTGGTTGGGTTTTAATTGCGGGGAAGAATAGTAAACGTTCCGACAGCTGCTTCATCTTCGGAATGATTGCCGGCGTATATGGTATATTCTCCCGAAGGCGTGAGCAGCTGGGCGGAAGGTTCGTCCCACTTTGCTAATCGCGCAACCGGAATGGAAACTTCCAACCGGTAAGCGCTTCCCGGCGAAAGGCTTTTCCGCTCAAATGCGCACAGCTCCTTTAGCGGAAGCATCCGTCCGGTTTGAGGATACTTGATGTATACCTGCGCTACCGCGTCGCCATCCTTGCTGCCGATGTTCTTTACATTCACGGCGCACTGTATGCTTGCATCCTGCGCGTACTCCCCGTCCGGCGTTTGCGCCCATTCGTACGCAAAATCGGTATAGCTCAACCCGTACCCGAAAGGATACAGCGCTTTCCCCTTGAAGTACTTGTACGTGCGGTTGGCCATGCTGTAATCTTCAAAATCGGGCAAATCTTTATCGGCAGCGTAGAACGTAACCGGCAAATGCCCCGAAGGATTATAGTCGCCAAAAAGCACGTCGGCAAGGGCGGTACCCACCGCTTCGCCGCCGTACCAAGCTTCGACAATAGCGTTGAGGTTTGCCGACTCCCACGGAGTTGCTACCGCTCCGCCGTTCATCAAAACCAGCACAACGGGTTTGCCCGTTGCTTTCAGGGCTTTCAGCAGGCGGGTTTGCACCTGCGGCAGCAAGACGGAGGTGCGGTCGCCACCAAAAAATCCGGGCAAATTTACCCTCAACTCCTCACCTTCGATACGAGGCGACAAGCCACCTGCAAAAACGATTACGTCGGCGCTTTTCACCTTGTTGGCTATGGCCGGAATGTCGGCCGAGTCCAACACAAGGTCGCCGGCTTGCTCGTAGATGACTTCGGCATCGGGAAGTTTTTCGCGAATGCCGTCGAGCGGGGTAATAATTCTTGTTGGGAAGCCGTTGTAGTTGCCCAGCTGTACGTCGGGGGTGTTGGCGTTTGCGCCGAGCACGGCGATGGTTTTTACTTTACTTTTTTCGAGCGGGAGCAGCCCGTCGTTTTTCAGCAGCACGAGCGACTGCCTCGCCATTTTCAGCGAGTGAGCCTTATGCTCTGCCTTTTCCAAGGATGCAGTATCAATATGCGAAAAAGGTGCCTTTGCCGGAGGGTCGAACATTCCCAAGCGCACACGGATAGCGAACAAGCGCTGCAGCGAAACATCCAGCTGACTTTCGCTGATGATACCTTCCTGTACGGCCTTAAGCAATCCGCGGTATGCCTCATTTCCGCAGTCAACGTCGGTTCCGTGCGCAACGGCGTCGGCAGCGGCATGGGGAGCGTCGGGGTGCGTTTTGTGCGTTCGGTAAAAGTTGTCGATTGCGCCGCAGTCGGAGGTAACGTAGCCGGTAAATCCCCATTCGTTACGGAGGATGTCAAGCATCAGCTTGTTGCTGCCGCAGCAAGGCTGCCCGTCGAGAGCGTTGTAGGCGCACATAACGCCGGCCACGCGCGCCTCCTTTACCAGCGTATGGAAAGCAGGCAGGTAGGTGTCCCACAAATCGTAGCTGCTTACGGCAACGTCGAAGGTGTGGCGCGACGATTCGGGGCCGCTATGCACCGCGTAGTGCTTGGCGCACGCTGCCGCTTTCAAGTAGGTTTCGTCGTCGCCCTGCAAACCGGTTACGAAATTTTTTCCCAAGGTAGCCGTCAGGAAAGGGTCTTCGCCGTAAGTTTCCTGACCGCGCCCCCAGCGCGGGTCGCGGAAGATATTGATGTTGGGTGTCCAGTAAGT
Source organism: Prevotellaceae bacterium (assembly GCA_031263185.1). Taxonomy (GTDB): domain Bacteria; phylum Bacteroidota; class Bacteroidia; order Bacteroidales; family UBA932; genus JAITMY01. The sequence continues at coordinate 12,736 of JAISGH010000003.1, forward strand.
CAGGCCGTGGTAGATAGAGTAGTCGGCTTTTGCCCGGGAGGCGTTGTAAACGGCGCGTCCCTCTTCGGCTGTGTAGGCGGCCATTTGCCTCATGGCGGCGGTATCCCATCCTGCCGCCATCCCTATTGCCTGCGGGTAAACGGTTACCTTGTACTTGGTGCGCCCAACGCCGTGCAGACATTCATTCCACCAGTCGTAGGGCGGAATACCTAGGCGCTCAATGGCCGGCGTTTTGTTCAGCATCTGGGCAACCTTTTCCTCCAAAGTCAGGCGCGACACGATGTCGCTTGCCCGCTGCTCGACAGATAGCGACGGATTTTGAAACGGATATTCGTACGATACGCCGCATCCCGCAGGCAGAATACAAAAAGCAAGCGCAAGACCGAACAGGCTTGCTGCAATAAATATCTTTTTCATAATTTTGTTTGGTTTGTTTTACTATAAGTTTATGTTCAAATTTTTTGTTAACGCGCCCCAAATATACGATTTATTCTTCTACTTGACAAAATGCACCCCCTGACAAGGTGCATTTCAAATTGGTGCCTCTGTCCTTCCACTCTATTCGGCCTAAATACCAACCTTGAAAAGTTAGTATTTCAATGATTTCCTTTACCTTAAAAATTCGCTTCATACCAGCTATTTTTATCAACGCCACAAAGGTAGCGCTTTTTTTGCTACTCTACCCAAGTTTTTTCTCCGCTATTTTTGGTTAAATAAGCTATCCGTAGTAATTCAGCCGCAGCATTGCCAAAAAAAAGGTGTATTTTTGTCCGTAGCAAGCAGCCACCACTAAGACCACTACCTAATGAAGAAGCGCAGCAAAACAACAAAAGAAGCGGTGTACATAAATCCGCTAACCGACTTTGGGTTTAAGAAGATTTTTGGCGACAAGGAGTTGCTGATAGCCTTTCTGAACGAC
>JAISGH010000024.1 GCA_031263185.1 Prevotellaceae bacterium
TAAAAATCAACAAAATCCTCATTTGTCCGTAAAAATCTTGCAGCAAAGCGCAAAAAATGGTACATTTGCGGCCACAATCATAGTATCCCATGGATGAATTTGTAGTATCGGCGCGAAAATATCGCCCGCAAGTATTTGCTTCGGTGGTGGGGCAATCCGCCATTACCACTACGCTCAAGAACTCCATTGTCCGCAAGCATTTGGCGCATGCCTACCTTTTCTGCGGGCCGCGCGGCGTGGGCAAAACTACCTGCGCCCGCATTTTTGCAAAAACCATCAACTGCACCAACCCTACGCCCGAGCTGGAGGCGTGTAACCGGTGCGAGAGCTGCCTCTCGTTCAACGAGGGGCGCTCGTACAGCATCCACGAGCTCGACGCCGCCTCGAACAACTCGGTGGAGGACATCCGCCAGCTTATAGAGCAGGTGCGCATCCCGCCGCAGGTTGGGCAGTACAGCGTATACATCATCGACGAGGTGCACATGCTCTCGACAACAGCGTTCAACGCTTTTCTCAAAACGCTGGAGGAGCCTCCGCTGCACGCCGTTTTTATTTTGGCTACTACCGAGAAGCACAAGATTATCCCCACTATCCTGTCGCGCTGCCAGATTTACGATTTCAACCGCATCAGGGCGGAGGATACGGTGGAGTACCTCAAAATGATTGCGCAAAACGAAGGCGTTACCACCGAAGACGCCGCGCTGCACATCATCGCCCAAAAAGCCGATGGCGCCATGCGCGACGCGCTTTCCATATTCGACCAGGTGGTGTCGTTCTGCGGCAACGAGCTTACCTACGCCAAGGTGATAGAAAACCTCAATGTGCTCGACTACGAGTACTACTTTCGGCTCACCGGCTCATTCCTGAAGTGCAGCTACGCGGAGGCGCTGCTCATTTTTGACGAAATTTTGTCGAAAGGCTTCGAGGGGCAGCACTTCATCGCCGGCTTATGCTCTCACTTTCGCGATCTGCTCGTGTGCAAGGACGCGCAAACCGTATCGCTGCTCGAGGCAAGCGACTCCATCAAGGCAATGTACCGCGAGCAGGCCGTTAGCTGCAACGCCGATTTTCTGTTCGAGGCGCTCAACCTCGCCAACCGCTGCGATGTTGGCTACAAAGCCAGCGGTAACCCCCGCCTGCACGTAGAGCTGTGCCTGCTGCAAATTTCGTACCTGTGCGCTGAAAAAAAAAAGCCTGACGTAGCCCAAGCGACTGCCGCTGCTGTTCCGGCTGCTACCACGCCGACACCGACCGTAAACTCCGTTCGCACCGCTACCGTACTAAATTCGGCAAATTTGCCAACAACGCCCAAGCCTGCCGCAGAGCCGCCAAAAACCGTGCAAATAAAAGCCGCAATGAGCAGCCTCTCCGCAACGCCCGCCTCCGCCCCCGCCGCTACCCCCAACAACGCCGAAAAGCCGGTAGCCACCGATACAGCGCAGGATTTCACCGACGAGCAGCTGCAAGAGGTCTTCCTGCAGTACGCCGCAGCGCTACCCGAACAAAAAGTAAGGGTGAAAAATGCCGTGCTCAACGCCGCCAAAACCATCAAAGAAGACCGGCGCACTATCTCCATAACGCTGGATAATAGCCTTATGCTAAGAGATGTGGAGCAAGAAAAGGATACGCTCATATACTACCTCCGGCAGCACCTGCACAACACGCAAGTTGACGTAACGCTACAGGTAGAGGAAATTCCGGCCAAAGCAGCCAAACCATACGGCAACGAAAATTGCTACAAGTTCTTGGTAGAGCAAAACCCGCTGCTGGCCTCGCTGAAGCAAAAGTTAGACCTTGACTACGAGTAAATTGCTACGGTATGCTGTTCATGGCTTCTATAACGCGCTGCGCCTGCTGCTTGTTGCCTGCATTGGTGTACAGCTCCGCCATGAGCTCGTAGGCAGGCTTAAAGTTGGCGCGTATTTGCAGTATCTTGTTCAGGTTTTGCAGGGCGACATTCGCGTTATTCTCCTGAGCGTAAACGTTAGCCGCAATCCACAAGCCCGATATGTCGTGTGAGTTGAGCTTGGTAACGGCGTTGGCCGAGAGCAGCGCGTTCGACAAATCTCCCTTGTTGAGGTACAGGGTTGCCGTGTGGGTGAGCGCAGCCGAGCTGCCCCTGTTAAACTTTACCCAGCGCTTGGCAAGCGTCAGCGCGGAGTCAACCATTTGCATGTTCGAGTATATGCTGATGAGGTCGTCCAGCGCCTGCTCGTTGTAGCTGTCGTACTCCAGCGCTTTTTGCAGGTACGCAACCGCTTCGCCGATTTGCCCCTGCTGCATTGCCTGGTGCCCGTAGTAGTCCGACTTGTCGTCGCGCTTGAGCACGAGGCAAATGGGCATACCGTCAACCTTGATTTGGTGCGCGGTGTTTTTTGGCGGGAAGGCATTTTTGTTCTTTTGCAGCTCCGGATTTATTCCGGTAACGACAAAAACGGCGTAGTCCCAATCGCCGTATCCGCGCTCGTACCAGCGGGCAAAGCCTACGGAAAAATCGGCGGTGTCGCTACGGAAGCAGTAGGCTACGGAGGGCGTGTGCCACGTTACCACCCTTGTTTTGCGCGTGCTGTCGGGCGCGCCGTTTTTGGCTACATCGGCCTTTATCCACTCCGACGCCTTGCGGGTGGAGTGGTAGTAGTAGTCCAGCTCGTAGCTGCCAAAAACTTTCTTTATGCCGCCCACAAGCTCATTGAAGTAAACGTACTCGTGAGGGTGGTTGCGAATGGTGTGAAGAATAGGGCCGGAAAGCAGCGCAAGCACTCCTGCAATTCCGACTGCGTAAGCAATGCCGGTTGCTTGCGCCGATTTTTTCCTGAACTTTTGGGCAGCCCAATTTATCAGCGCGTTGAACCCCAATCCGGCCGCTACCACCATAGGCGGATACGAAAACATGGAGTGCCGCCATCCCCCGTAAACGTTGGCTTTGGTGTAGGTTATCCAAAAGATGGGGAAAATAAAGGCAAAGTAAATCATGAACGTTTCGAACCAGCTCTCTTTTTTCAGCCCGCCGGCAAACAGGTAAGCGGTAAAGCCCACAATAACGGCAACCGGAATGGTCATCAAAATAAATTTTGCCGTGTAGTACAGCGGCAGCTCCGACGACCATATCATTTTTCCCTCAAAATTCTGCCTGATGCTAACGGCAAACTGCGACATGTAGGAGAGCACAAACTTTGGGTGCTCAATAGGGCTTACCAGCCCGTATGGCCACAGCAGCATGGCCAGGGCGTAGCCTGCAACCACAACAATCAGCCCCCACCTGACCATTTTTCCGAAAAGCAGGCTGTCGGGCTTTGTCCAGATGCCCGAGAGCTTGTAATTTTTGATGAACAGCACGGCGCAGAACAGCCCAAAGTAGGCAATGAGCAGCAACCCGCCAATGCGGACGGCAATGGCAAACCCAATGCTCACCGCCAGCATAGCTATGGTAGCTTTTTTGACCTTCGGAAAATCCTGCAAAAAGACAATGATGTAGTACAAGCCCATAATCATGCCGGTGGCCAGCGGCAAATCTTTCAGGTTGTTGAACGAATGTCCCAAAAATCGGGGAGAAAAAAACATGAGCAGCAGCACCAGAATGGCCGCTTTCCGCTGCTTGCTTACGCGAAAAGCAATGAGCGAGGCAAAAAGCATGGCCAGCCACCCGCAAATGGCGTTGATTACATGCCGGACTGTCATGTAGTCTTCTGCGTGAAGAATTTTTTCTACAAAAAAGGCAATGTTGTCCACCACCTGCCCGTAGCTTGGCATGTTGTTTTGCTGGGTCATGGTAGCGGCCACCGTATCCTTGCCTCCCGACATGTAGTAGCTGTACACATCTGCGGCGTGCTTGTAGTGAAAAGACTCATCGCCCGAAATGCCGGCGTCGAGGCTGAGCCTCACAATGGCAACCAGCGAAACAGCCAGCAAGCCGATAAAAGCCCATCGCCACGCCGCACTCTCTTTTACGCCGACCGACGGTACAGCGGCGTTCGGGGTAGAAGCCTCTTTTTGAACCGTTTTTTTTGATGCTGTTTTCATAAGTAATAAAGTTTATTCAAGTTTTCCACCTGTTGTTTCCAAGTATTTTTCAAAAGTACATTTACAGCCCCACAACTGTAACCGTTTTACCGTCGACAACCTGCTTGTCCATGTAGATTTTCTTTTCCCATGACAGGCCGGGCTTTCGGTCGAAGAGGGCGAGCCAGCCGTTGGTCGCGCCGTAAATATTCATGTAGCGCAGGGTTTGCTCAATGCCTTTTTCCCGCGACTTTTCGCCGCGCCATAGCTTGAGCTCTATCGGGTATTTTTGCCCTTCGTAAACCATGCAAAGATCAAGGCGCCCGGCTCCTGCCGCCATTTCGCGGATAATTTTGCCGCCGCCGTTGATAGTCCGCTGCAGGAAGGCCATCAAAATCAGGTGCGGAGCGGCTTCTTCGTAGTCGAACTTTGTGAGCCAAATGTCGCTGTTTTCGCGCCAGAACTGCTGGAAGTCGCGCATCAGCAAATCCATGTCGATGCGGCCGGACTTCATGTAGTGGGGCGCTTGATAAGTCTGGCTATCTTCCATTAGCGTCTCCTGCATACCGTACGTTAACGTACGGGCTATGACTTCGGAGTATATGGGGTTGGCGGGAGCCAGCCGCCCCCTGATACTTGTAATCAGCCCCAAATCCAGGACATACCGGAAGTCGTCGGACTGCCGGTCGAAAAAATCTTCGCCCATGATGATAGGTTCAACCACTTTCCGCACCCGCTCTTCCTTCAGCCGCTCAAGCAGGCTGTCGATATGCGTGTCGCGGCGCAGGATAATGGTCTGAACAGCTTCTTCAGCCAGCTCGGCAGTAACCGGCTGCGCGTAGTCCCATTCAAGCATTTTTACAATCACTTCGCGGGCTATGGCGTTCACCAGCCAGGGCTGCCCTTGCGTTTGCGCCCATACCAAGTCTACAGCGTCGGCTTCAAACTGCTGTCCGCTTTCGTTGGTATGCTGCCGGTAAAGCTGCGCAATTTCTTCTTTGGTAAAATTTTTCAGCGTAAGCGCTTCCGCTATGATGTTAAACGGGCTGGAGCTGCCCAGCGACTCGCTGTTGGGGCGCACCCTTGCTTTGAAATCGCGGATATTCCGCATGCCCACCAGAGCGATGGAGTGCACAAATGGAATGTTGCTGCGGGTATTGTATCCGTTTCGCAGCTGCCGGAGGAAAGTAATCAGCGTTCCTTCGCTTAAACAGTCCGCCTCGTCGAACAAGATGACTAAGGGCTTATCCAGCAACATACAGTAATCGGTCAGGGAATTTTTCAGTACGGTGGTAAATTCGTCGTAGTCCGCGTCTGCGGCAAACTGTTCTTTGTTTGGGAGGCTTGAATATTTTACAGCCGCTCTCAGGCAGTGTATGACGGACGGGATTCCTTTCTCCGGATCGATAATGCCCTGTAGCGCTTCCAGCGAGCAGTAGAGGGCATAATACTTGCCCGAAGCGTTCAGCCTTTCTGCTAAATCGTTCAGGTAGGTGGTTTTTCCGCTCTGCCGCGCCGCATGAATCACAAAGTACTGCTTCATGTCAACCAGCTGCTCTACGCCTTGCAGTCGCGTAGCGGCTTCTATCATGTAATGTTCTGCCCTGTTGCAGGGGCCTGCTACGTTAAAGTATCTCATACTGTAGAGAGTTTATTATTGTGCAAAATTATACGTACCATAATCAATCGTTTTAATGCATTTTCTGCAAAGATATTCTATCTTCCTTACATCTCCCACGGGTTTAGAACAATTAGATTTTCAATAGATTTGAAGTCGGAAACATTCCGTGTTACTAAAGTCCTATTGTGCACAAGGGCAGTTGCCGCGATAATGGCATCTCCAAGTCCTATTTTCTTTTGTTGCCTGATCAATATCGTTCTTTCTATAACCGGATTGTTAATTGAAAGAATAATTGCTCGATTCATGAAGTTTTTGATAATATGTAACTGAGCGGGAGTCGCCCGATGCCAACCCAGCGTTTCCATATAAGTAACCGCTGAAACAACCAATGGCATTTGCAAAACAGTTTTTTTGATTTTATCAGGCATTAGACTGCCCAATACATCAACAATCACATTCGTATCAATTAAAAATCTCTGTTCCATTCCTTGCGTGCCTGTTGTGTATGTTTGCTTAATTGAAGGGCTTCTTCTTCGGATAATATTCCCCAAAAATCCCCTAAAGTTACAGGAAAATGTTGCTCCAATTCTTCTAAGGAAAGAAACGTAATTTCGATGGTTTTACCAACATAATTTTCCGGTATTGATAAGTGAATATTCGTATTTTCCGGTGTAATAACTGTACGTACCATAATCAATCGTTTTAATGCATTTTCTGCAAAGATATTCTATCTTCCTTAACGAAGCAAATTTTTCGGTAAAAAACGATTAACCGATAGATATATAAAAACACATCAAAAGTTTTTTGTTGTGACAAAATACTAGAGATTATATTCAATAGATACTTGCGCCGTCTCGTTTCTTCTGTTTTTATTATTCTATATTTTTCAATAATTCACTCGCATTTTGTATCATTTTTGAAAAAGCAAACCATTTTTTACCCAAATCTTTGAGCGAAGCGCCAATATGATAAACGGCGTTGTCAATAATCAAAAATCGGTCGTGCGATTTTGTAAAAATTTTTACTTCAACATTTTCGTATTGTGCGTTATAGCGGTCAATATCTTGCTGCAAAGTAACGGAAATTTCTTTGGTATAAACAGTTGCCTTCACTCCGTTTTTGCGCTTCGACAGCAGGTTTAATACGCTTGTATTTACATAGTTATCAATGATTACTATTTCCTTTTTGGCTGTTTCTATCAAATCGGAAACGAATTTGTAAGCATCAAAAATCTGTCCGTCAAAGAAAATGCCTTCGGCTGGCGGCAAAGCCGTTTTTACAAAAAAGTCGATTTTCTTTTCGGTTTCCGTAACGCGGCTTTCCAAATGTGCAACACGCTGATTGATAGCATATCCTCGCAACAGGTAATCTTTTATGATTTCTCTTGCCCAAATGCGGAATTGCGTACCTCGCGGCGATTTCACGCGGTAGCCCACCGAAATAATGACATCAAGATTATAGAGAGCGGTCAACTTTGTTTGCGTTTTTCCCGCAATAGCACCGTGTTGAGTGGTTAGTAAGAAATTCTTACATACCACTTCTTTTTCGAGTTCGCCCTCTTTGAAAATGTTGGAAATGTGCATTGTAACATTGTTTCGCGTGGTCAAAAACAAATCCGCCATTTGTGCTTGTGTAAGCCAAACGGTTTCGCTGTCGAGCCGCACTTCCAGCTGGAGAGTGTTGTCGGGCTGATACAATATTATCTCGCCTCTGTTTTCTGTCATTATTTATGATTAAAATATGCAAACACAAAATTACTAAAATTATTTCACATAACAATTATACATGGAAAAACCGAGATATTGACGCATACCTTGCCAAAGAACGTGACTCATGGAACTAATGTATTTCAACTTTCCCCCATTAAAAGCGTGTAAACCAACATTTCAAAGAACGATTTTTTGAGCGATGAATGATGAACTTCCAACCATTGCTCACCATTCATCGCGGCTTCATTCGTTTTTCAGCATCTTGACCGGATTGGTGGTGGCAACCGTCCACGTCTGGAAGCTCGTGGTCAATAGCGTAACCAGCAGGGCGAGGATGCCAACCAGCCCAAAAATCCAAAGGCTCAGCGCCGTTTTGACCGTAAACCCATCTAACCACGATTGCAGGCTGAAGTACGCTACCGGCGCGGCAATGGCAAAGGATATGGCGACCCACCATACAAAGTCCCGGTTGAGCAGGAGCAGCAAATCCCGGAGCGTGGCGCCGTTCACCTTTCGCAGCCCGATTTCCTTGATGCGCCGCTGGGTGGCGTAAAACGCCATGGCAAACAACCCGGCCATGCTAATGATAAAGGTAATCAGCATGGCGAAAGCAAATACTTTTTCGGCGTTTCGTTCGGCTTCGTACAGCTCACGGTAGGTGTCGTCCAGAAAGTGGTATTCGAAGGGATAATCCGGCTCCAGCTCCTGCCACTTGGCGCGAATGGCGTCAATGGCGTTCTGCGGGTCGCCGGTTACCTTGAAGAAAACCGGATTCCACCCGTACCATCGCGTTTTCATATAGACCTGCGCATCAACTTTGTCGCGCAGCGAGCGGACATGGGCGTTGCGCATCAGGCCTTTGACCACCATACGTTGGTGGCTGTTGGCCATGATGATTTGCTCCACCGGATTTTCCAGCCCCAAAAGCTTTTGGGCGCTTTCGTTGATAACGACCGGAGTGGTTGAAGGATCGGGGTTGGATTCCAAATAAAACGGGTTTTCCCCATCAATAATCTTCATCTCCATAAAATCGAAGTAGTTGGGCTCTACGTAATTCATTTCCATGATAGTGGTTTCGTCCGAGCCGACGTTGCTGATGCCCCAGCCCTGATTCCACCGGGTAGGCAGCGAATTTTTCATCGTTACGTCCGTGATGGAAGGATTTTTTAGCAGCTCGTCCTTCAGCGCTTCGTAATTTTGGGCGAAACGCTCCCGTCCATGCACGTAAATAATATTTTTCTTGCTGAATCCCAAGTCGTACTGCATCATGAACTGCACCTGCTTTTGCATGAAAAACACCACAATCAGCAAGGCAATGGACACCGTAAACTGCACCACAATCAGGCTTTTTTGGAACACCGAGATGTTCTTTCCCTTAAATTTGCCGCTCAAGGTTTGAATGGGGTTGAAGCCGGTCATGTAAAACGCCGGGAAAGTACCCGCCAGCAATACCGTGAAAACCAGCAGGACAGCAAGGAAGACGTACAGCTCGGGCGCCAGCAAATCAATCGTCAGCGCAGATTGGGTAAAGCTGCCGGATGTTGCCGACGCTGCAAACGTGTTTACATCGCTATGCTGGGTAAAGCCGCTGAATGCCGGCAACACCAGATGGGCGAGAAAAATGCCGACACCAATGGCAATCAGGACGTAGCAGATTGTTTCGAGGTAAAAATTCCTCACCAGCAAGTACTTGCTCGCCCCCTGCGACTTTTTAATCCCGATGCTCTTTGCCCGCAAAAACGACGTGGAAATGAACAGGTTGGTGAAGTTGATGCAGGAAATGACCAGAATGACCAAAGCGACCAGCACAAACACCCTGATCATGGATTTATTTCCTGTCGCGGTCAAACTTATCATCGTTTTAGTGAAATGGACATCGCTCAGCGGCTCCAGCGTAAAGTAAGCGCCTATCATTTGGAAAAGCGGCATGTTCCGGTAGGCAATTTGCGTCAGCGCCTTTTCCGTTTCGCCTATTTTTTCGGCATCCGGAATGTGGAAAAAAGTAATGTACACATCATTGCTGCCCCAAATCAGGTTGTCGTGGTCGAATGGAGGAAAGACCAAATCGGCTTGCAGGCTGGAATTATTGGGCAGGTCCTTCATCACGCCGCTAACGGTAAACGTGTGGCCTTCGAGCTGCAAGCTCTGCCCCACCGGATTCTGGCCTGCAAAAAAGCGGATAGCTGCCGATTCGCCAATTACTATTTTATCGGGAGCGGAAAGAACATTAGCCGGATCGCCCACCTTCAGCGGGAAGGTAAAGAAAGAAAAGAAATTCGTGTCGGCAAGCATCACGTTGATTTCCGGATGAAGGGTATTGTCGACCCGAATATCGCTCCGATGCGGATATACCCGCATCCTGTCTTCGATAGCCGGGATTTCTGCCTTAGCCGCCTCGCCAAACGGGTGGAAAGTGGAGCCTAATACTCTTGGAACGTCATTCAAGGTGGCGTGGCAGAGCATCCGGTATAGCTGCTCTTTGTTTTTGTGGAAGCCGTCGAAGCTCAGCTCGTGGATGCTCCACAGGCCAACGATGATGGCTACCGTAACGCCTAAGCTCAGGCTGCCGATGTTGAACATGCCGACAACCTTCTGCCTATTGAAATTTCTGATAAACTGTTTCATAGTGAAATTTTTTAATTTTACAGCAATAAAAAAAGCGCGTAAACTTTTTATATTGGTTTACACGCTTTTAGTTGCTCTTGCTAAAGAAAATCAAGTTGCTATTTGCACAGAATTATTTTGCAATTCGACGTTGAAATTAATTTTTGTCTTTAATGCTCCGAACACTTTCAAGATTGTTTGAAGCGTTGTGTTGGTTGTATTGTTTTCCAGCTTAGATATTTGTGCACGTTGTACGCCAATCAGGCAACCCAACTCTTCTTGCGTCAAATTTCTTTCCATTCGAACTTTACGGATTACATCTCCCAATACTTCAAGCTGTAACTCCTGCTCGTATTGGGTTCTTTTTTCGGTTCCTGCTTCACCTATAAATTCATCTTTTATCCGGTCAAACGAAAACATTTCCATTTTCTTACTTTCCATTTTCTTCATTTTTATATTTAAAGTAATCTAATCGTATTTTTTCTGCTTTTCCAATCTCTTTATCAGGTATTTTTCCTGCTTTTTTTACAATACCATGCGTTGCTAAGACGAGTGCTTCCTCTTTTTCTGTTTTGTCCCAAAAGGCAAAAAACTCTATAAAAAGTTTTGTTGTACATTGTTCGGAACTCCCATATTTCCCCTTGCAATTTTTTGAATAATTCCTTATCATTCTTAATTTTAGCCTTATCTATATTAAAGATAATTTTATACCGATTTTTTTCATCCAACCCGAGTAGAAATTCCCTCGCTTCTTTCAAGAAAATGATTTTAAATTTATCCATTAGATTCAAGTTTGTTTCCATACAAAGATACAAATTTTTTCTTTGAAAAAAAATTTTCCCCCCATTAAACGGGTGCATTTCAAATTGTCGCTTTAAATAATCCCGTAGGGATTATTCGCTCGGTAGAAAACACGAATGGCGTTCCTCTTTGGCATCCCGTAGGGTGGGGTGTCAAGAATCATTACGTTATCAAGAATAAGTTCCCCCACAATTTTTCATTAACTCTCTTTTTTGAGCAAACAGGGTTACGGGAATCTTTTCCTTACGCC
>JAISGH010000169.1 GCA_031263185.1 Prevotellaceae bacterium
TCAAAAAATATTTTGGACAATTCTCTTGTGCCATTTTGTAATTCAGGAAAACTATCTCTATAACAAATTTTAAAAACATTTGAATTAAAAAAAGTGGTCAAATAAGCTAAATTTTCTCCTGTAATAATGAAACATTTTTGATTAGTATAGTATCCTTCGTCATCCCATAAAAAAGGCATATACTTTGTCATATTTGGATAGATTATTTTTTGCTTAGAAAAATCCTCGATATAAGCACAATTCCGCAAATTATATGGGGTTTCTCCTTTATCTTGCCGTTTTTCCAATTCCAAATAATATTTATCCAAATGCTTTTTAATGGCAAGATAATCATCTATGTTTACAGGTTTTATCCCTTTTTCTTTTATGCCATTATGAGTATTAATTAGCCATAAATCAGAGAAATCATAACCATATCTTTTTATATCCCTGCCACGCAAAATAGGTCGTATAATCTCGGCTGATTTTGGGTCTTCGACAATCAATTCGTCTTTTTTCTTTCCATCAATAATAAAGGCTTTGTCATACCCCGTCAAAATGCCTCGGTATATATTAATGTCCGTCCAATTCTTCATCGGTGTTCCAACAGCCTCAATTTTAGCCTTTATCTGTTGCTCAATGCGCGATAGCACTAGCCAGATATCTGTGCCGAATTTGCATTCGGAATTATTTTGTCTAAAATAAACGCTGGAAAATTGCACATAATAATAGTATAGAAAAAATATACTATTTTTGTCGCTTTTAATTTTTAATACGCTATAATTTAAACAGGAAAAAATTATGATTTATGGTTACATTCGGGTAAGTACCGACAGACAAACAGTAGAGAATCAACGCTTTGAAATCAATCAGTTTTGCGATAAAAGCGTAATGGTGGTGGACAAATGGATTGAAGAAACCATTTCTGGAACAAAAACAGTGCAGGAAAGAAAACTCGGCAAACTCCTCAAAAAGATGAAGAAGGAAGACATTCTGATTTGTTCGGAATTGTCGCGCCTTGGCAGGAACTTACTGATGATTATGGGCATCCTCAATGAGTGTATGAATCGCGACATTCAGGTTTGGACAATCAAAGACAACTATCGTCTGGGCAGGGATATCAATTCCAAAGTCCTTGCCTTTGCTTTTGGTTTATCTGCCGAAATTGAACGCAATCTCATTTCTCAACGCACTAAGGAAGCCCTTGCCCGCAAACGCGCGGAAGGTGTCGTACTCGGTCGCCCCAAAGGCAGCAAATCGAAGGTTACGAAACTCACAGGCAAAGAAGCAGAGATAAAGACCCTCTTGGATAAAAAAGTATCCAAATCGGCTATTGCGCGGATTCTTGGAGTGCACCGGCTTACGGTAGCAAAGTTTGCGAAAGAGATTTTGTCACGTTAACCGCAAGCAACCCTTACTTTTGCACAAAAACAGCGATATGAAAAAGGATCGTGCCATTAACGCCTGTCGTTAAATGAAACTATTTTGCATCATTATTTCATTGAATTATACCCCTCCATTCCATCCACTTCTACCACACCGAAGTCGAAAAGCTAAAAGACTTCGGCGGCACGAAAAAAGAAACCGCTCTTTCTACAACCTGCTGAGCACCTATGCGTATCAGCAGGCTTGCTGATGGCTGCCGAAGTCAGCGCCGAAATTAATGAAGAGCAACGTTCAGATTACGTAGTCGTCGAATATCTGGTCCATGCTGTTGGCCGGCTCGGAGATGGAGATGTTGCCCTTGTTGGTTGCGGGTACGCCGGCGGCAATGCTGTGGGGTGGCACCGCGTGCAGCACCACGCTCCCCGCGCCGATAACCGACCCCTCGCCCACCACAATGTTGCCCAGCACCGTTGAGTTTGCGCCCAGCAGGCAGTTCTTCCGAACGGTGGGGTGGCGCTTTCCCGTTTCTTTTCCCGTTCCGCCCAGCGTTACCCCGTGAAGAATAGAAACGTTATCCTCAACGACGGCGGTTTCGCCCACCACAAGCCCCGTAGCGTGGTCAATAAAAATTCCTTTGCCTATTCGGGCGGCGGGGTGAATGTCCACGCCGTAGAGCTGCGATACCCGGCTCTGGATGTAGCAGGCGAGGTAGCGCCGCCCGTCGACCCACAGCCTGTGGGCAACGCGGTGCAGCTCCAGCGAGTGGTAGCCTTTGTAGAACAGGAATGGCTCCAGAAGATTTCCGGTAGCGGGGTCTTTATCAACTATCGCCGCAAGGTCGTCCATGGCGCTCTGCGCAATGCCCTCGTCTTTTTCCAGCGCTTCCGTTATGGCTTGGCGCAGGTTAATGCACTCATGAATAAACAAGCAGCGGTTGGCGAGCACAGCCGTCAGCGCCTGCTCAAAGCAATCGTGCTCAAGCACCATTTGCTTCAGCAAGCTACCGAGAAGCGGCTCCTTTTCGGAAGCTTCGGCGGCTTCCTTACGGAGCGCTTCCCAGCGAATAGCGTAATCTTTTTTCGTCATCTTTTATTAGGCATATTGAAAGGGGGAAGTTAGAAATTCCCATATCTTTTTCGCCGCAAAGATAGCACTTTTCTTCTTACCCGTCCACGCCTCCAGCAACAATGGCTAAATCTTTTTTGAGATGCTACGGCAAAGCAAACGCACGAAATTTAAAGGCCAGGGTTTGTGAGCGGAAAAGTTCAACATTGCCCCCAATTTCATTAAAAAACACCGAATTATTGCCCCCAATTTCATTAAAAAACATCGAATTATTGCCCCCAATAATAGAAAAATTTATATCTTTGCAAAGTCAAAAAAGCATCTGTAGCTGTAAGAAATTATTTAGTATGAAGTATTTAGTATGAAATATTTAAAAAGACGTATTGATACGGATTTGCAGGAATGGAAAAACGCAGAAAAGCGTAAGCCACTTTTGCTGCGTGGAGCGAGGCAGGTGGGCAAGTCGTCTGCCGTGCGCGAGCTGGGCAAAAGGTTTGAGAGTTTTCTGGAAATCAACTTTGAAAGCAAGGATTTTGCAAGCGCGAAAAGGATTTTTGAGCGTCATTCCGACCCGCGGCTAATTTGTGATGAGCTTTCGGCTCTGTACGAACAGCCGATTATCGCGGGGCAAACGCTACTGTTTCTCGACGAAGTACAGTCCTGCACCGACGCCATTGCTTCGCTGCGCTATTTTTATGAGCAAATGCCGGAGCTGCACGTTATCGCGGCGGGTTCTCTGCTGGAATTTGCCTTGCAAAAAATTCCTTCTTATGCTGTGGGCAGAGTGCGCTCAATGTATATGTACCCGTTTTCGTTCGAGGAATTTTTGGTGGCAATGGAGCGAAATATTTTACTCGAAAAATTGAACGTTGCAACGCCTCAAAATCCCTTGTCGGAAGAAGTTTACAGAAAATTAAAGGAATTTTTTCTGCGCTTCGTTGCCATTGGCGGAATGCCCGAAGTGGTGTCGGAGTATGCGGCGGGCGGTTCGCTGCTCAGCTGCCAGCATATTTTGGATGAGCTGACCGAAACGCTGTTCAACGATTTTGGAAAATACCGGCAGCGCGTACCTGCCACGCGCTTGGAGGAGGTTTTTTCGGCAATTATCGCTCAGACGGGACAAAAGTTCACTTACTCCAAAGCTGCTATCGCTGCCAATCAAGTACAAATGAAGGAAAGTATTGAGCTTTTGAAGATGGCGGGGCTGGTTTACTCCGCCACGCACAGCTCGGCAAACGGTTTGCCTCTGGCGGCAGAAACCAACCCGCGCTACCGGAAGCTTATGCTGTTTGATACGGGGATTTACCAGCGTTTTTTGCGGTTAGACCTTACGCATCTGCTGCTTGACGAAAAAATTGAGCAAATTAACAGGGGTGCCTTAGCCGAAATGTTTGTAGGGACAGAGCTTATAAAAGCGCAGAACAACCGCCTACCCGTTGAACTTTACTACTGGCAGCGTGAAAAAGGCGGCAGCGCCGCCGAAGTAGATTACCTGATACAGCAAGGAAAAAATATTGTACCTGTAGAAGTTAAAGCGGGGACAAAAGGCGCCATGCAAAGTATGTTTTTGTTCCTGTCGGAAAAACGGCAACCTTTCGGAATTCGTTGCTCTATGGAGAATTTTGGCGAATTTCAGCAAATCAAAATTTATCCGCTTTATGCAGCAGGGAAATTGTGATTCCTGATTTCCTTACAGCTCGCTCGCCTCTTCAATTTGCTTTACTTTCTCTCCGGCGGCTATCAGCTCCGGCTCAAAGTCATTTGGCAGCATGGCGGCGGGGATTTCCTTGCCCGACTTCAGCCCCAGATTTTTCAGCTTTATAGCCTGCCCCACGAGGTTTCCGCTGCCATCCTTGAGCTGGCCGACGGCTGCCGCGTACGACTGCTGCGTCCTGCCGATGTGCCGCCCCACGTCCTCGAGGGTTTCAACGAACGATACAAACTTGTCGTACAGCAGCTCGCCCCGCTTTACGATTTCCTGCGCATTTTTGCTCTGCATTTCCCGCTTCCACAGGTCGGCCATCAGCTTCAGGCAGGCTATGAGGTTGGTGGGGCTTATCAGGAGAATTCTTTTGGAGTAGGCGTAGGCCCACAGGTCGGGGTCGTTTTGTATGGCGAGCAGGTAGGCCGGCTCTATGGGGACAAACATCATCGTAAAGTCCAGCGATTTCTCGAAGTTATCGTACTTTTTGCCGCTCAGCTCCTCAATGTGCCCGTAGATGGACTTCAGGTGCTCGCTCACGTGGACGGCCTGCTCATCTACGGTGTCTGCCGACGAGAACCGGTCGTAGGCCACCAGCGAAACTTTTGAATCGATAATGATCACCCGGTTGTCCGGAAGCTTGACCAGAACGTCCGGGCGCAGGCTTTTGCCGTCCTCGTCCTTGAAGGTCTGCTGGAGGAAGTACTCCCTGTTCTTTACCAGCCCCGACTGCTGGAGGATGCTCTCCAGTATCATTTCGCCCCAGTTGCCCTGCTTTTTGGCCTGACCTTTCAGCGCCGTTGCCAGGTTGTTGGCTTCGCTGCTGACCTTGTTGGTCTGCTCAACCAGCTCTTTTACCTTTTCCTCCAGCGAAAACCGCTGCTTCGATTCCTTATCGTACGTTTCTTCGACCTTCTTTTTGAAGCTGCTGATGTTTTCGCCCAGCGGCTTCAGGATGGCCTCTATGTTGACTTTGTTGGCTTCCGTAAACTTTCCGGCTTTTTCCTCCAAAATTTGGGAGGCTATCTTTTCAAACTGCAGGTGGGCTGTTTTTTGGATGGCGATTATCTCCTCTTTTTGGGTTGCGAGCTTTTCGGCCAAAGCCTTACCGTTGGCCGTCAGGGCGCTGTTGTCGGCTGTTGCTTTCGTCAGCTTTTCGCGCAGCAGCGCTGCTTCCTCCAGCAGCTTTGCCTGCGCGTCCTTGTGCGCTTTCAGGTTTTCGGAGAGCGATGCGTTGGCGGCGTTTTTTTCTGCCAGCTGCTGCTTCAGCAGGTTGATGTCGGCTTGCCTTGCCTCGCTCTGCTGCGCTTGCTCTGCCAGCCTGACCTGCAGCTCGGCAATTTTTTGCCCGTCGCTCTTAGCGGTTGTTTCGAGCGAAGCCAGCTTGGTTTGCAGCAGAACGCCGCTACCCTCCTGCGCTTCGACCTTTTGGGTTAGCCGCGCATGTTCCTGCTGCTGCGCGGAGAGCCTGTCCTCCGCAACCTTCAGCTGCACGTTTGCTTCATTAAATTTGCTGCTCAGCGCTTCGTAGTCAGCCTTTGGGATGCCGCTCCCGACCTTGCCGCGCAAGCTCAGGGTAAGAGCAGCGAAAGCAGCGGCAAACCCCGCCGCAGCTCCCGCTAAGATTAAGATAACATTCATAGTTTAGCGTAATAGTGTCCGTTAAAAATAAAATTGTCCGGCAAAGTTAATCAAAATACAGCAAAGTCAAAGCCCGAAGCTACATTCTCCCCCTTTCCGGTCGTGTTCGGAAGTTTTGCGCCGCTTGCATTTCTAAGCCAAACGTTATACTTTTGCAGCATAGCTGTACTTGCGCATTGCTGCCCCAAAAATATGGCAAGGAAAAGGTATGGCGTACAAAAAAACCGAAGCATGATGAGTAATAGCAGCAGCTTGTTGAAACCCGAGCTTTTGGCCCCTGCCAGAAATTACGATACGGCGGTAGCCGCCGTTGACCACGGCGCCGATGCCGTGTACATGGGCGCCGAGAAGTTCGGCGCGCGCGAGGCCGCGGGCAATTCGCTCCGCGACGTGGCAAAAGCTGTCGCCTACGCCCACCGCTTCGGAGTAAAGCTCTACCTGACGCTCAACACTATCCTGTACGAGCACGAAGTCAGCGAGGCGCGTCGGCTGGCCGTAGCGGGCTGCGACACGGGCTGCGACGCGCTCATTGTGCAGGATATGGCTTTCCTCACAATGGATTTGCCGCCCGTTGCGCTGCACGCCTCCACTCAGGTGCACGCCGCTACCCCCGAAAAGGTAAAATTTTTGCAGGACGTTGGCTTTTCGCGCGTGGTGCTGGCGCGTGAGCTCTCGCTTTCGCAAATAGCCGACATCCGCGCCGCTGCCCCCACGGTTGAGCTCGAGGCGTTTGTGCACGGAGCGCTTTGCGTATCGTACAGCGGGCAGTGCTACCTGAGCCGGCGCCTTACGGGGCGAAGCGCCAACCGCGGCGCCTGCGCACAGCCCTGCCGCTCGGCCTACAGCCTGATAGACGGCTGCGGCAAAACGCTTGTAAAGAACAAGCACCTGCTCTCGCTTCGCGACCTCAACCTCACGGGCTACCTGCGCAATTTGGCGCAGGCCGGCGTGTGCGCCTTCAAGATTGAGGGGCGGCTCAAGGATACCTGCTACGTGAAAAACGTGGTGGCGCACTACCGAAAAACTATCGACGAGGTATTTGCGGGGCAAAAAAAGCCTTCGTCGGGGCAAGTCTATTTCGATTTTGACCCGCAGCCCTGCAAAACATTCTCGCGCGGATTTACCACCTACTTCATTGACGGCAAGCCCCAAAGCATGGCCTCCATCAGCACGCAAAAGTCGCTGGGCGAGGAAGTAGGGGTGATACGGCAGGTCGGCAACAGGCACGTTGACCTTGAGCTGAAGGCTAAAGTAAGCGCCGGCGACGGAATTTGCTTTCTCAATGGCAGCGGCGTGCTGCACGGCGCCAACGTCAACCGCGCGGAGGGGTCGCGCCTTTTTTTGCAGGATATGGCCGGCGTAACGGTGGGAGCAACCGTTTTCCGTAACTTTGATATTGCTTTTAGGCGGCAGCTTGCAGGCCGTTCGGCGCGGCGGCTGGTAAACGCCGAAATTGCGCTGACGGCTACCCCAACAAGCGTTAGCCTCACCGCCACCGACGAAGATGGCATCTCGGCAACCCTGCTCATTGACAAAAAAAATATTGCGGCAGCTAACGAGGATAAATCTTTAAATACTATAAAAGAGCAACTTAAAAAGTCCGGCAGCTTTATGTTCAGCATTACATGCGTTAGCGTGAATACCGATAAGCCGTATTTTTACGCCGTATCAGAGCTCAACGGCTGGCGGCGCGCTGTTCTGGAGCAGCTGGAACAGCAACGGCAATTGTTATACGCTGTTGAGCGTAAGTGCATTACAAAAAATTCTACGCCCTACCCCGATGCAAGGCTTAGCTTCAAAGGAAACGTGCTAAATTCTTACGCCCGAAAATTTTATGAGCAGCACGGCGTAGCTGACGTTAGCCCTGCATTTGAGCAGGAGCAGCCCCAGGGAGCAGCCCCTCTCATGACCACCCGCTACTGCCTCCTGCGAGAGCTGGGGTGCTGCAAAAAATCCGGCGCCGGCAAAAAGCTGCAGGAACCTCTTTTTTTGGAAAACAATGGATGCCGGCTAAGGCTCAAGTTCTGCTGCAGGGAGTGCGAAATGACGGTAGAGAAAGCGTAGCGTAACCTCATTTTTTCCACGCCGTTTTTATCGTTTTAATGAGGTAATAAGGTTTGGTTATGCATGTTAATTCATTGCTACTGAGGTTGTTTTGTTAAGAAAAATTAGGTTGAAATGAGGTGCATTTGGCTATGTCGAACTTCGCTTCAAATTATCGTGTATAGGCGCTCCGCGCCTGTGTGCGACAATTTGAAATGCACCC
>JAISGH010000079.1 GCA_031263185.1 Prevotellaceae bacterium
GATAGGGCAGACAACATAGCTGTTTTTATACTCAATTTATCCATTTTTATAGTTATTAGAGGGTTAATAGCTACAAAGGTAAGAATTTTTTTACTTGGGTGCAATTTGTCATACACCCACAGCGGTCGAAGCAAGCCCCATGGTTAGCGACTCGATACTTTACATCGGTCGTATCGACGGCTTTATGAGCGCCCTGTGGAAATACCTGCAAAAGGGCAGCTCCGGCGAAAGCTCCCCGCTCGCTTGCAGGGACAAAATCATTTCCTGCACAAAGACAGGCGTAGCGTCGCTTATCAACGCCCGCAACGGCTCGCTACTCTGGGAGTACGACACGGGCGAGCAAATTACCGCATCGCCCGCAGCCATCAAAGGCCGGTTTTACATCCTGACAAGCAAGGGAACGCTGTTTTGCTTCGGGAAATAATGGATTAGCGAATGGGCAAGCGCATTGTCGTGGAAGAACAGCAGGGCAAAGCGCATGCCGATTTTCCAATTGCGAACGCAGTGCGTTCGCAATTCAAGTAGATGAAAAATTAAATGAAAATTTAAAATATATGAGCAACGATAAGCTACAAATCAGAACCGAATTTATATCCGACATACGGGGTATAATCGAAACCGCAAAAATCAATGCAGTGCGTAGCGTTGATTTTCAGCGAGTAATAATGTATTGGCGAATGGGCGAGCGCATTGTCGTGGAAGAACAGCAGGGCAAAGCACGTGCCGAATACGGCAGCTATCTGCTGCAAAATCTTGCCAAACAGTTAGAACCTGAATATGGAAGCGGATTTTCATATCGACAGTTGGCCTTTTGCCGCCAGTTTTATTACACCTTTCCAATTGTGAACGCAGTGCGTTCACAATTCAATTGGTACCAATATCGTCTTCTTATTCAAATAAATGACCGTGACAAGCGCGAATATTATGAACAGGAAGCGCTGCATAATGCATGGACCGGCAGGCAGCTGGAACGGCAAATCAACTCGGGCTTGTACGAACGCTTACTTTTGAGCAACGACAAGGAATCGGTCTTGGCAGTTGCCCGCCGCGAACGGATTCCCGAACGTCCGTCGGAAATAATCAAAGACCCGATGGTCTTGGAATTTCTTGGGCTGGAACGAAAAACTGCCTATTACGAAAAGGATTTGGAAGGCATAATAATTGATAATTTGCAGTACTTTCTACTCGAACTCGGTAACGGATTTTCGTTTGTCGCCCGTCAACGGCGGCTACTGCTCGAAGACGACGAATTTTCCATTGACTTGGTGTTTTACAATCGCCTTTTGCGCTGCTTCGTGCTTTGCGATATAAAAACGCGGAAAATTACTCACAAGGATACCGGACAGCTGCAAATGTACGTGAATTACTACGACCGCGAAGAAAAATTGCCCGACGAAAATCCGACAATTGGTATCCTGCTTTGCGCCGACAAGAACAATACGCTGGTAAAATATTCGCTCCCCGAAGACAATAAAACAATTTTGGCAAGTAAATATCAGCTGTACCTACCGACTGAAAATCAACTGCTTAATGAACTGAAACGGGAGCTGAAAAATTTTGACGAACATAAAAAGCACGCAGATGACACAGATTAATCCGCAAAATCTATATAGTAGAGTTTATATTCAATAGTTGGTTAGTGTGCCAAAAATGATTTTGTTGCAACGGCGAGGAACGCTTGCGCGCCCCGTTAGGGACGGTAAACGCGCTTTTGAAATATCTAATTTGTAATTATTAATTTGCTCATTATTATAAATTTATATTTTTATCTGTCTTATAACCCTTTGTTATTATTATATTTAACAAGGGTGGGAAACTTCAATAATAATAATAATAAGGATAAAAATTTATAGCGTATAAGACTTGGATATTGAGCGTAGAGCTGAAAGCCAGACGTTTGAATTTTGAATGGCTTGCGCCGCTAGGAATTCAAAATTCAAAATTCAAAATTTCCTCTTCCTGTCGAGGAAAAACATTTTGCGCAGGAAGCCTTTGAAAAATTTGTACTGCCCCAGCAGCGTTCCTACTGCTATCAGCAGCACCTGATATGCCGGCAGAATAATCAGCGCTTCGGCTGCAATGCGGAGGTACAGGGGCGTTTCGGAGGTTACGCCAAGTAGCGGCATGAGCAACTTCTTTACGCCCAGCGTACAAAATCCGGTCAGCCCAAAGGCAACAAAAATAATTACCAGCTGGCGGTTGGAGTGTACGTTCCACCGCTGCTTAAAGCGCTCAAAGTAGTTCATAACAATTAATAATTAACAATTGACAATTGACAATTAGGAATATTATGGCGTGAGTTGAGAATTAGGGATGTGGCGCGAACATATTCCTAATTCTTAATTCTTAATTCCTAATTCCTAATTCTCAGAATTTTATCACAACTTCTCCCCCTATCTGTAGCGGGCGGCTTTTTTGCGCAAAGCTGCGCTCCATGCTCTCGTAGTAAAACGTTTTGTAATCTGCACCGAGCAGATTTTTTGCCCATATCCCAAAGCGCACCATGCCTTTTTCGGCAAATATTTTTCCGTTCAGCACGCTGTAAAAGCTTTGCGAAGCCTTTTCCTCGTTGGCTTCGGTGAAGTAGATTTTTCCGGCGCCGGTGTACAGCATAGCGATGGTGAGCCTATCCAGCGCTTTGCGGTTGAGCAAAAAGGTGTACTCGCCGCTTGCCGAGAGCGTGTGCTGCGGCGCAAAGGGCACATAGTTTCCCCTGTAGTTAACCTCTGCGTACGCGCCGTCGGCTGTTTTTACGGAGTCGACGTACTGCGCAAAGGTGGCGTGGGTGTAGCCGTAGGCAAGGCTTGCGGTAAAGCTGCCTGCGCGTCCGCTTAGCGCCGCGTCAACGCCGAGGCTCCGGCTGCGCCCTGCATTTTTCATCATGCGGCCGTAGCCGCTCGGCACAAACTGCGCCACCTGCTTGCTGCGTGTGTCCACAAGGAACAGCGAAGCGTCAACCTGCAAATGCCTGCCAAGAAAGGCAGCCCTGCCGCCCACCTCGTAGCTCCAGCTGTATTCGGGCTTGTAGCGAGTGGCGCTTTCGACGGCGGCGCTGCCTTCCGGCGGCTTGAAGGCGATGCTCATGCCGCTGCGCAGCGGTGTCAGCTTGTCGCGCACCAAGTCAGCAAAGAGGTTGGTGTTGTACCCGCCCGATGTGTAGCCTTTGGCGACCGTTGCGTAAACTTTGCGGCTTTTGTCCGCCGACTCGTACTGCAGGGCAAATTTGGGCAGCAGCTCCAAAAAATCGCTGCTTAGCCTGCCGTCGTACAGAGGCTCCCTGTGCGACGAGTACCAGATCGGAGGGGCTTCCGGCGAGGGATTTTTTACCCTCACGTGCGCCTGCGACGAGGAGAGGTACTGCAGCGCCACCATCTCGTAATCCAACCGCAAGCCCACCGTTGCCGACAATCCTTTGACCATAAAGTCGCTGTACGTTGACTGGTGGAACGCGGCGAGGCCGTACGCCGGAGCTTCAAAGCAGGACGGGATGAATATGTTGTCGGCGGGCAGGCTGCTTCCCGAATCGGCCACAATGGTAATGGAGGGCGCCTCTGGCGATGTCGGAAATTCCTTTGAAATTTCGCCAATCATGTCCGATTTCAGGTTGACCGGCGCGGCGGTATTCAGCTTTTTGTAGAAGCCAAATGCGCCAAACAGCCAGCGGTAGCTGCTTTCGCTTTTGGATTTTACAATAATCTCTTCGGTAACGGCGTGCTGCCGCTGCTTTTGCTCAAGCGTGAAGAAGCTTGCCGGCGAGCAATCCTGGTCAAGCTGCATGTGGTCGTCGAGGAATTGGTACGAGGCGGCGCTGCTAACGGCGTAACCACTCCCGTCGTACTGCAGCGAAAGCCCTGTGCAGGCAAGCGTCCGCCGGTATCCAGCCGGGTCGTTGTAATTTACGCCAAGCGTCCGGCCTGTGGTGCTGTCCACGGCGGCGTAGGCGTAACCTGCCTGCTTGCTGTGCTCGCCGTTGAGCGAGTAGCTCAGGCGCAGCCGCCTGCTTACGTCCCAGCTCAGGCGCAGCCGCGCCGCTCCCGATTTCTGCGCGTCGGCGGGCAGGCCGTTGTAGGCGTTGGTAAAAAAGCCGTCCGTTTGGCTGTAGCTGCCGGCAAGGGAAATGCCAAGGTTGCTGCCCTGCTTGTGCGTGTGCAACAGCGAGGCGCTTACCGTGCCTGCGTTGCCGTACGACGCCTGCACCTTTGTGCCCTGCCTGCCCAGCGGCGACGCCGTGTAGATGTTGATAACGCCGCCCATAGCGTTGCGCCCGTAGAGCGTACCCTGCGGCCCAAGCAGCACCTCAACCCCGGCAAGGTCGAGAAAGTCGAAGTCGAAAGCGCTCCTGTCCATGTACGGAATGTTGTCAACGTAAAGCGCCACGGCAGGCTCGTTCATGCGCGACCCAACGCCCCGAATGTAGATTGCCGATGTAATTTTGCTGCCGTAGTCGGGCATGAAAAAGTTGGGCACAATGGCCGACAGCTCGCTGGGAGAGGTAATGCCGTTGCGCTCTACCTGCGTCGCCGTGAGCGAGGTTACCGCCATCGGCAGGCTGCCGGCGGCTGCATGTTCTTTGGTGGCAACGACCGTAACTTCGCCGAGCGCGTAGGCTGTATCGGGCGAAGCGCTCTGCGCAAGGCCGCTCGGCAGGCAGAATAAAAAGAGGGTTGTACTGAGTAAAATGTGCTGTTTCATGAACGCTGTACCGTGAGATATTTTGGCTACAAAGGTACACAACCGTCCCCGAAACTGTCAATAGCCAATTCCGGTAGCTGCTCCGCTTTTTTTTCTGCAAAAACAGGCCGCGAAAGGCGCACAACCTCCCCAAATGTGGGGATGGAAAACTAAAAACTAAGAACTAAGAACTAAAAATTAAAAACTAAGAATTTCAAGTTTCCCAAGAAAAAATTACGTGGGTTTGCACACCCTACCCTACGAGACGTGCAAGCGCCCATCGCCGTTGCAACAAAATCATTTTTGGCACAGTACCCAACTATTGAATATAAACTCTATTCTTAGGGATGCAAAATAAGTAAATTGTGACAGTTTTTCGGTGTCTCGTAGGGACACAATGTTGGTAGAAACAGGTAAGGTAATCACAGGTAAATTTGAAATGTACCCATTTTATGCAATATGCAGCAGCCAGCTCGGCTGATTTTACTTTTCGCTTGTGGCTGTCAGCGCATTTACGTAGCCGGCAACTTCTTTGTAGCTAATATCATTCATGCACCGGAAATGCCTCTTGGGACATTCGTCAAAGCCTATCTTGGAGCATGGCCGGCAGCGGAGGTTCTTTACTTCGAAGATTTTCGACCGTCCGCCGGCAAAGTATGGGTACATGCCGAACTCCGGCACGGTATTTCCCCATACGGAGACAATATCCTTTTTGAGCGCGGCGGCAATGTGCATCAGCCCGGTGTCGTGCGCAATAACAACTTTAGCCCTGCCTACCAGCATGGTTGACTGGTAAATATTTAAAATTCCGCAGGCGTTGTGCACGTTGTTGCATATTCGGGCAATCTCGCGGCCTTGCTCGTGCTCGTCCTCTCCGCCAACCAGCACTACCGGAAACGTAATCATGCGGCACAGCTCAACCATTCGCATTATGGGTATTTTTTTGGTTGCGTGCTGCGCTCCGCAAACAAGCGCAACAAACCCGTCCTTTACGGCTACCTTTTCGAGGCTTGCCGGAAGCGTAACGTCTTTTGGGATAAAGAAATCCAATCCTTTGGTATCTTTCTTTACGCGCAGCTCACGCAGCGTTTCGAGGTACCTGTCAACAATGTGCAGGGGCGGCAGCATGTTTACTTTAAAGTTCACCAGCAGCCACTTGCGCCAGTTTAGCTTGTCGAAAGTAAAAGTTTTTTCGCCCAGCACGCTTTTTATCACAAAGCTGCGCAGGTTGCGGTGCAAGTCGAGGACGTAGTCAAAGCTTTCAGCCCGCAGCTCCTTTAGCAGCGCCGGAAAGCTGCCGTCGAGCACGTGCACCTTGTGCACGTAAGGGTTGTGCAGGACGAGCGGGGCGTACTTCTTTTTGGTCACAAAGTGAATATGCGCGTCGGGACGCCGCTTTTTGAGCATCCGCAGCACGGGCGTGGTGAGCACAATGTCGCCAATGGAGCTGAAGCGTATGACTAAGTATTTATATTTTGCCATGCTGCAAAAGTACAATATTTTTTTGGAATTATGACGCGGGAGGGATTGATCGTAAGCTGTCGCCCACATTTTTTGCACAAATAATTTTGCTTCCCGTACAATTCCTTGCCGGTTCTTTTTATCTTTGTGCTTTGGCAAACGGGGGCAATGGCGCGTAATTTTTTTATTTGTGCATCAACATCAGAATAGTTTATTGACAACGCCATAGCGCCTCAAAATAAGGAATTAACTCATAAATTTACTATTTGCGCATGAAAAAATTCTTTTTAATCATCACTTTGCTGGCGCTGACGGCGCTGACAATTTTTGTTTACTTCAAATTCTTTTTTGTATTTGGCGTAGGGGTAAAAACCGGCGAGCTCAACTATGTGGTTTACAAAGGCTACTTTTTCAAAACGTACGAGGGCAAGCTCATTCAGCAGGGATTTCGCTCGGAGAAGAACTCGGGCAAGGTAGGCTCCAACGAGTTTGTGTTTTCTGTTTCCGACAGGGAAATTGCCGAAAAGCTCATGCATGCCGGCGGCGAAGAGGTAGAGCTGTACTACAAGGAGTACAAACATGCGCTGCCGTGGCGAGGATACAGCCCGTACATTGTTGACAGCATTGCTTTTGTTTCCAAAAAGCAGCATCGGGAGGTTAGCCCGCCGCCCCAGCTGCTGGAGCTGTAGATTCTGCCGGACACAAAAGCCCTGCCGCTCGGCTACCTTCTGTACTTCTCATCGCCCTCCAGCATTTTGAGGTAGCTGACGTAGCGATGCCGGCTGATTTTGCCTTTCTCTACGGCCTCTTGCACCGCGCAATCCGGCTCGTGGACGTGCGTACAGTTGGCAAACTTGCACGCTCTTGAGGCGGCAAAAATCTCGGTAAAGTAGTGCGACAGCTCGTGCGGCTCAATGTCCACCAACCCAAATCCCTTTATGCCGGGCGTATCAATTACGTAGCTGTTCTTACCGACTTCAAACATTTCGGAAAAAGCAGTGGTGTGCTTACCCTTGTTGTGGTACTCCGAAATTTCGCCAACGCGCAGCTTCAGCTGCGGATTTAGCGCGTTTATCAGGCTTGATTTTCCCACTCCGGAGTTGCCGGAAAATAGCGTTATTTTATCAGCTAATAATGATTTTATAGCGCTTACGGTATCTTCTACCCTGATTGACGTTTTGAGCACTTGGTAGCCAATGGCGCTGTAGGTAGCCTCCATGTGCGCCGCCGCCTGCAGGCGCTCCCCGTTGTACAAATCCATTTTGGCGATGACAATGCTCACCGGAATTTTGTACGCCTCGGCCGAAACCAAAAAGCGGTCGATGAACTCCACGCTCGTGCGCGGAAAGTCAGCAGTAACCATCAGGAAAGCTTGGTCAACATTTGCCGCCACGATATGCGCCTCCTTCGACAGGTTGGTTGCCTTGCGAATAATGTAGTTGCGGCGGGGTATCAGCTCCGTTACTACGGGTGCGTGGCCGGCCTCGTAGCGCACAACATCCCCCACCGCCAGCGGGTTGGTTGTGCGCGTGTCCCGCAGCCGCAGCTTTCCGCGAATTTTACACTCGCACCGTGCACCGGACGCTGCATCCTGCACCGTGTAAAGGCTACCCGCAGCTTTTACCACCAGCCCTGTTTTTTTTTCGTCCATAAATTCTTATCTTTGCGACAAAGATAGCACAAAATGGCATATTTTACATCGTATTTTACACCACAATTTACATGAAGCTAATTTCGTACAACGTAAACGGTATCAGAGCAGCGATGAGCAAAAACTTGATTGGATGGCTCAAGGAGGCTAATGCCGATATAGTTTGCTTTCAGGAGCTGAAGGCTGTTCGCGAGCAAATTGACGAGGCTGCATTTCGCGCGCTGGGGTACGAATACCTCTACTGGCACTCGGCCGAAAAGAAAGGCTACAGCGGCACGGCGGTGCTGTGCAAGGCCAAACCGGACAGCGTACAGCTTGGCATGAACATAGACGCTTACGACCGCGAGGGGCGCGTTGTTCGCGCCGACTTTGGCGCGTTTACGCTCGTGTGCTCCTACTTCCCGTCGGGCACCACCGGCGACGAGCGGCAGGCGTTCAAAATGCGCTACCTGGAAGATTTTACAAGCTACATCACGGCGCTCCGCCGCGAAAAGCCAAATTTGATTATCACCGGCGACCTCAACATCTGCCACAAGCCCATCGACATCAACCACCCCGAAAAGCACGAAACGGTATCGGGGTTTTTGCCCGAAGAGCGGGCATGGTTCGACCGCTTCATCGGCTTGGGCTTTGTAGATACGTTTCGCGTTTTTAACCAGGAGCCTAAACAGTACAGCTGGTGGAGCTTCCGCTCCGGCGCGCGCAGCAAAAATCTTGGCTGGCGCATTGACTACTTCCTGTGCACAGAGCCGCTCAAAGCGCTGCTTCAAAACGCAGCAATACACCCGTCGGCAGTACATTCCGACCACTGCCCTGTTTCGGTAGAAGTAAACGTTTAACCTAAGTAATGCTTGACCTCCATGACAAACCCCGACGTCTCTAACCAAGAATTTCAGCTGGCGCTGGACCTCATCAACAACACATCGCAGCACATTTTCCTTACCGGAAAAGCAGGCACCGGAAAAACCACTTTCCTCAAGTACTTTCGCGAGCATAGCGACAAGAAAGTGCTGGTAGCGGCGCCCACGGGCGTTGCCGCCATCAACGCCGGCGGAGTAACGCTACACTCGCTGTTCCAGCTGTCGTTTGAGCCGTATATTCCCGGCGCCGGCTACAGCAAAAATACGACGCACTTCCGCATGACAAAGCAAAAAATAGACCTGCTGAGAAGCTTTGATGTGCTGGTGATTGACGAAATCAGCATGGTGCGCGCCGACTTGCTCGACGCCGTCGACGCCTCGCTACGGCGCTACCGCAACAGCATGCAACCCTTTGGCGGCGTACAAATGCTCTACATCGGCGACGTGTTCCAGCTGCCGCCCGTGGCAAAGGAAGAGGAGTGGTCGCTGCTGTCGCCGTACTACCAAAGCCAATTTTTCTTTCACTCCAAGGCGTGGGAAAAAGCGACGCCGCTGTACATTGAGCTGAAAAAAATCTACCGGCAAAAAGAGCAAAAGTTTATTGACCTGCTCAACAAGGTGCGGCTTGGCAACCTGAACAGCGACGATATAGCAGCGCTAAACGAGCGCTTTAGGCAAAATTTTAGGCCATCCGACAGCGAGCGGTATATCATACTCTCAACCCACAACTACCGCGTTGACCGCATCAACGCGCAAAAGCTGCAAGAGCTGCCCGCAAAAAAATTCTGCTTTCGCGGCGACATAACAGGCGAATTTTCGGACAACTCGCTGCCTACCGAAATGGTGCTGGAGCTAAAAAAAGGGGCGCAGGTCATCTTCATCAAAAACGATACGGGGCAAGACCGAAAGTACTACAACGGTATGCTGGGGGTAATTTCGGAAATCAGCGACAAGGAGATAAAGGTGCAGCCCATAGACGCTGCTTTTGCGGCGCTGACGGTAACCCGCGAAACGTGGAAAAATATCCGCTACTCGCTCAACCGCGAAACAAACGCTGTGAGCGAGGAGGAGCTCGGCGCTTTCACGCAGTACCCCATACGCCTTGCGTGGGCTATCACCATCCACAAAAGCCAGGGGCTAACCTTTGACCGCGCCATCATTGACGCAGGGCAGGCCTTTGCGCCCGGTCAGGTTTACGTAGCCCTCAGCCGATGCACCACCCTCGAAGGGCTTGTGCTGCAATCGCGCATAACGCCCGGAAGCATCACCGTTGACGATAACGTCCTGACATTCTCCGAAAAAGGAGATACCGTTGGCAGGCTTCAGCAAGTGCTGAAAGTAGAAAAACCGCGATTTTGCGCCCAAAAGCTGCTTAGAGTATTTAACCTGCAACCGTTAACAAGCGCGGCAAGAAAATTTATGGACCTAACGTTGGCAAAAAAAATTCCGGAGGTCGAAAAGGCGCAGCAGCTCTCCATGCAAATTTACCAAAAGGCAAAATCGCTAAAAGAAGTGGCCGACAAGTTTATCCCTGTGCTGAACCGGCTCCTCGACGACGCGCAAAAAACAGGTAGCCCGCAGGGCTTGCAGCAGCGCGTTCCAAAGGCCGCCAGCTACTTTTACCTCAACATTTACGACGAAATCCTGCTGCCGCTGCAGCTGCACGCCGCAGAGGTAAAAAAGGCGGCAAGGGTAAAAGAGTACCTCAAAGAGCTGGTAGAGGTAGAGATGGACATTCTATTTGTGCTGAGTAAAGTACAGATAATAAAGTACGATAGCATCTGCTTAGTGAATATCGACCCGCCAAAGCGTGAAGTAAAGGTAGAGCCTGTCAGCGAAAAGCATAAGCCGGTGAAGGGCGACTCGGCAAAAATAACGCTGGAGATGTTCGGCAAGGAGCAAACGATAGCGCAGATTGCCGCCGCGCGCAGTATTGCCGAAAGCACGGTAGAGTCGCACCTTGCGCAAATGGTAGAGCTCGGCGAGCTCGACATCCACAGGTGGCTGAGCAACGAGCAAATCAGCGCCATCGAGGAGGGAATAAAGAAGGTGGAAGACAAAAATGTAGCGCAAATATTTGTAGCGCTAAACCGCCAGTACTCCTACGGGGCAATACGCGGCGTGCTTGCGCACCAAAGCGCTAAAAAATGACGCCTGCTTTACAGCATATCGGTCAGGTTCCACGCCTGAATATGCTTGATACCGCCCCTTAGCGGCATGGAAATTTCGTCAAGAGAAACCACAACCTTCTCGAAGCTATCGCCAATAGCCTCAAGCGATGAGTATTCCCTTTCGACGGTAGCCCTGTCGGAGAGCATATAGGCGCTTTGCAGATATACCACCAAATCGGCTTTTTTAGCAACAAAATCAACCTCTTTATTTCGTAAAGTTCCAGCATACACATCGTACCCCAACCGGCAAAGCTCCAAATATACCAAATTCTCGACAAGGTATCCAAATCCGTACCCGTAGCCAGGGTAAAGATAATTTTTGTACGCCAAATCATTGATGTAGAATTTAGCGTTGCCGGACAGGATGTCCTTGCCCTTGATATCGTACCTGCAGCAGCGGTGGACAAGAAATGTATCCTCAATATATCCGATGTAAGCCGATACGGCGTCGTAGCTCGTTTTGCGACCCTGACTTTTGAAATAGTTCGCTATATTGGCAGTAGATATGAGGCTTGAAGCGCTATTTACCAAAAACACAAAAATATCTTCGAGCAGCTTAGGGTCGCGTACATTATGCCGCCGGATAATATCGCGCAGCAGCACGGTATCCTTTACGGCAGAAACGTAGTTGCGTTTAAGCTCCTGCTTTTGCAGCATGAACAACTCGGGAAGCCCTCCGCTATTCATATACTCCATGTAGCTTTGCCGTCCTCTCTCTTTTTGGGTTATGCCCGTATATTCGGAGTAGCTGAACGGGAATACCTCAAAACAAATGTACCTGCCGGATAGCAGTGTCGCCAACTCTCCCGACAACATTTTCGAGTTGGATCCGCTGATAAACAGCTCACAGTCTTCCGAAAAATCTTGCGAGTAGGAGTTGACAACCTTTTCCCAGCCTTCTATCATCTGCACTTCGTCCACAAAAATATAGATTCTGCCCGTGGGGTTCAGCTCTTTTTTGTATAATTTTATCAGCTCATCCAACTCTTTGTAAGTTCTCAGAAATTCAAGGTCAATAAATTCTCGGTTGATGAATAAGGTATTTTCCGGTTTTACTCCGCCATCAACAAGCAGCCTCGCTACTTGCCTCAGAATATAGCTTTTGCCCGAGCGCCTTTGCCCTACAAGTACTTTGATAAGGCGGTTACCCGTGCAATCCGCTATTTTATCCGTGTATGCGTTACGCTTGTACCCCCAATCGAAAGTATTCCCGTCCCATAAATTATGCCTTCGCAGCAGCGCTATTTTTTCGTCCATAACCAAATATTTTGTGCAAAGGTAAGATTTTTTGGTTATAAACGAAAAAATTGCATGTTACAGACGGTACATTTTGCAAATGCGCACCAAAATATTACCTTTGCGATGGAAGCAAGGATGGGACATGAAGCCAAAGCGTACCCGAAAGCTTACCTTAACCGGCAGCGGGCTATGGCTTTACTGAGGCGCCCAAGTATCCTGTCAAAAATTTTTACTCATTCAAAATTATTAGATTGAACATGAAAAGATGTGCTATGTTTATGGTCGTTGCCGCGGCAATGACGCTTACAGCGCCGGACGCCAACGCCGGCCTATTCTCATTTGGAAAAAAGAAAAAAGCGGAGGCCGCTAAAGCGCAGGCGAGCCAGCCCAGCAAGAAGCCGACCCCTTACGAAAAGCTCTTTAAGGACGTGAAGGTAGAAACTGCCAAGAGCGACTTCATTACCGTTCACAAGGTGCAGGACAAAATCTACTTCGAAATTCCCTACAAAACGTTGGGGCGCGAAATGCTTGCAGCCTCCACCGTTACGGAGGTAACGAGCGCTGCCGGCTACGATGTGGGCTACAAGCCAAAAGGTGCGCACCACGTAAAGTTTGTGCAGAAAGATTCTACCATTTACCTCCTCTCCATCAACTCGGCGTCGTCCGCTGTGGATGAGCTGAAGGCGGGCGTGAGCAAGGTTTACGGCGACCCGCGCCTCTTTGGGTTCCCCATCAAGGCGCAGAGCAAGGATAGCGCGGCGGTGGTGATAGAGGTTACCAACCTCTTTATGGGCGGCGCAAAAATATTCGAGTCCACCCCCGGCGACCAGTCCAACGGGCCGGTCAAGGTAACCGCCGCCCTGAAAAAAGACGCCAGCTCGCTCGACGAGGTAAAGGCGTTTGACGACAACATCAGCGTAAAGTCAACCATGACCTACGGCTTGTCGGCAAGCCTGATGGGAGGGATGAAGATAATGGACGATGCACCCTACACCATGAAAGTTACGCGCAGCTTTCTGCTGCTGCCCGAGAAAAAGATGCGCCCCCGCATAAGCGATTCCCGCGTGGGTATCTTCAGCCACAACAGGGCGCGGTACGTGCTCGACAAGGACGACATTTACACCTACTCCATAGCGCACCGCTGGGACGTAACCCCAAGCGACGCGGAAGCCTACAAGCGCGGCGAGCTGGTAGAGCCGGTAAAGCCCATTGTGTGGTACATAGACGATGCATTTCCCGAGCAGTGGAAACCGGCAATAAAAAAAGGCGTGGAGGAATGGAACGCAGCCTTTGAAAAGATAGGCTTCAAGAATGTCTTGGTTGCAAAGCCTTTCCCCACGGCAGAGCAGGATTCGGCTTTCGACCCCGACAACCTCAAGTACTCCTGCATTCGCTACATGCCGTCGAGCACGGCCAACGCCTACGGCCCCTCGTGGGTTGACCCTACCACCGGCGAAATTATCAACGCCTCGGTAATTGTTTACAGCAACATCTCGCAGCTCATTAACTCATGGCGCTTTGTGCAGACGGCGCAGGTGGACGAGCGCGTACGCCGCGTAAAAATGCCCGACGACGTCATGAACGAATCGCTCATTTACGTCATCTCGCACGAAATAGGGCATACCCTCGGCTTTATGCACAACATGGCCTCCAGCAGCGCATGGCCTGTAGATTCGCTCCGCAGCGCCGCGTTTACCCAAAAATACGGCACTACGCCCTGCATCATGGATTACGCCAGATTTAACTACGTAACCCAGCCCGGCGACAAGGGCGTGAAGCTGACGCCTCCGGATTTGGGCGTTTACGATTACTTCCTCGTTAAGTGGAACTACGCCTGCATTGCCGACAAAAAGGATGAGTGGGGCGAAGAACCCGTGCTCGAATCGTGGGTGGACGCCAACGCCGGCAACCCCGTTTACCGCTACGGACGCCAGCAGATGAGCTCCTCCTACGACCCCACAGCGCTGACCGAAGACCTTGGCGATGACAACATGAAAGCCGGCAGCTACGGAATAAAAAACCTGAAGTACATACTCGGAAATGTGGAAAAATGGATTCCCGAAGCCGACGACAACAGCTACACGCACATCGGCCGGCTCTACTCGCAAATAGTAACCCAGTACACGCGCTACATCAGGAACGTATCGATGAACATTGGCGGCATAAAGCTTACCGAAGTAAAGCGCGGAACCAACGACGTGCAGTACGCGGTAACGCCCAAAGCCCGCCAAAAAGCCTCGCTGGAGTGGGTGCTCAACGAGTACCGCTCGCTGGACTGGATAGATAAGCCGGACTTTGCGAAAAAGCTTCCGCTGGGAGTTGACATGTCGTATAGAATTCGCGAAGCCGTAGTAAGAGGGTTGAGGGTACAAATTGAAAATCTGATACTTGCCGCTCAGTACACCGCCAACCCCTACACCGTAGAGGAGTACGCCAACGACCTCTACAGCGCCACGTGGAAGAGCCTCACAAGCGGAAGCAAGCTCACTCCTGCCGACAAGATGCTGCAAGTAGCAATGGTGGATGAATTTACAGCTCCGCTTACCGACAAAAAGCAGGGCTTTGCTTTCTCGTCGCTACTCGGCTACGCCACGGTGGATGACATCTTGCTGTACGGCCTTGACGAAACCGGCTTGGTGGAGCAATACGCCGACTTTTTCCGCAAGTACGAAGCGGAGCACGGGCTTGGATCGGTAGCCGCGCTCATGGAGCAGGAAAAGGAGCAGGAAAAGGAGCATGAATTTGGCAGAACGGGATACCAAGGCAGGGTTAACGTTAAGCAAATAGACGACTCGAACACCTACCTCACTGTGCTGGCAATCAAATCGCGCGATTTGCTAAGAAGTAGAGTTGGCGGACTTTCCGGCGCCGACAAAGCCCACTACCAATCGCTGCTCATAAAGCTCAACGCCGCGCTGAAGGATAAGCTGTAAGCCCCGCTACACGCCAATCGGAGCTGGCGTTGCCTTGGATTTTGGCCGCTTGCAGCGCCTCGCCAGCGCGTAGAGAAGTATCAGCGGCAGGGCAACGCCAGCCATGCGCCCAATTACGTCGCCATGCTTCACGTAGGGCGTTATGCGCTCGTTGGCGTTGATAGCGCCGGAAAGCGTAGCGCGTGTCCACCACGAAGTTCGCTGCACAATCTCCCCCCGCTGGTTGACAATTGCCGATATTCCGGTATTGGCCGAGCGGGCTATGCTGCGCCGCGTTTCGATGGCGCGGAGGCTGGCGTAGCGAAGGTGCTGCCGGTGCCCGGGAGTATTGCGCCACCACCCGTCGTTGGTAATAATCATCATTACGTTGGCGCCCTTTTTGATGTACTCGGTGTAGAATTGCCCAAAAATAGATTCGTAGCAAATGGCAACGCCAGCCCTGAACTTTCGGTTATCTGAGGTAAACGCTACCCGCTCTTTTTGCGTACCCAGCCCGCCGGAGGCGCCGCCCAGCTTGATGGCAAACTTGCCTATAATTTTGTTCAGGTATTTGGGATAGGGAAGCATTTCTACGCCTACCACCAGCTTCGACTTGTGGTAGCGCTGCACGTCGTGTCCGCTGCCGTCGGCTTGCAGGGCTGTGTTGTACACTTCGTAGCGCAGGCTGGAATTTCGCATGGGACGCGCCGTTGGCGGCGCGTCCTCGTCCTCGCCAAAAAGGTAGTAGGTTGTAGCGCCGGTAACGAAGTTGACGTTGGGTCGCTGTGCGCAAAACGATTTTAGGCGCAGCACGATCCTGTTCTGCTCAATGCTATTTTCCCATAGGTTACCCTCCATCGCCGTTTCGGGGGCAATTACATAGTCGACGCTGTCGGTTGCAGCGCTTTCGGCCTGCGCAAAAATAATATCCTGCTGCTCCTGCACGCTCATGCCGCCAAACTTATCGTTGAACGGGTCGATGTTGGGCTGCAAAATCGCAACGCGGCACGGATTTTCGGCCTCCTTGTAGGTGTAAAATCGCACAAGCGAGTAGCAGCACGGGGCAATAATCAGCGCCGCGAGCATAATCTTTTCTACCCGCGCTGCGCGGAAATTCAGGAGGTTTGCCTGCTGCTTTCGTACAATAAAAAATACCAGCAGGTTGCTTAGCAGTACCCACAGCGATCCGCCCAGCGCCCCCGTAAGCTCGTACCACTGCACAAGCTTAATGTCCTTGGCAAGTCCGTTTCCCAGCGTCAGCCAGGGCCACGTAATTTCTGCGTCGAAGTAAAACCATTCCCACGCCAGCCAAAACACCACAAAGGCGGCATAGCCAACGGCGCTGCCCGCGCGCTTTTTGACGACGTGAAACAGCCATACCACCAGCAGCATCTGCGCAGAGTTGCCGATAAAAGCGCCCACCATGCCAAAAAAGGTTGCGTTGCATATCCACCACGTGGTGGCAGCGTTCCAAAGCAGCAGGCAAAGCCACGCATACTTCCAAAAGCCCCGCCGGTTGCTTTTTGCAAAATCGTGCTCCACCACGAGCAGCGGAACAAAAGCCACCAGCAGCAGCAAACCCGAAAAGTTCTCGTACCAGGGGAGGCTAAGCAGCAACGCGCTTAGCAAAGTTAGCAGCAAATGTTTACGCATGTGTGTATTTGTTGTATGTATTATAATAGAGTTTATATTCAATAGATGCTTGCGCCGTCCCGTAGAGCCTGCCCCGAGCGTAGCCGAGGGGGACGGAATATTGTTTAACAACACGTTGTTCGGCATCTTTCACCTATATTCCGTCCCTAACGGGATTATTTAAAGCGACAATTTGAAATACACCCCGGAAAGGGGCTACAATCCGCCGGCCGGCGACATGTACAGCTTGACAAGCTTGGCGATGTACTTCCCCACAACGTCAAACTCCAGATTGACCACCGTACCCTGCCGGATGGCGTGAAAGTTGGTGTGCTCGTAGGTGTAGGGAATAATGGCCACCTGAAAGCTGCCGTGCTGCGAGTTTACCACCGTCAGGCTTACGCCGTTCACCGCGATGGAGCCTTTTTCTACCGTAATATTTCCGGCGTCGGCGCTGTAGGTGAAGGTGAAGTACCAGCTGCCGTCGGCCTCCATCGCCTCGCTGCACACAGCGGTTTGGTCAACGTGCCCCTGCACGAGGTGCCCGTCGAGGAGGCTGTCTATTTTCATGCTTCGCTCAACGTTCACCTCGTCGCCCTGCCGGAGCAGGCCAAGGTTTGACTTTTGCAGCGTTTCCAAAATGGCGGTTACGGTGTACGTCCTATCGTCGCAGCGCACTACGGTGAGGCATACGCCGTTGTGGGCAACGCTCTGGTCTACTTTCAGCTCTTTGGCAAAGGGACATTCGAGCGTGATGTGCAAGTTTTCCTTTTCGCGCTCCAGCGCGGTTACTCTTGCGGTGGTTTCTACAATTCCTGAAAACATAGCTTTATTCAAAAATTCAAAGATTTAAAAATTCAAAGATTTATTCGAGGCTAATTTTTTTTGAGGACTTTCATACGCTGAAAAGGTTGTCAATATGCTTATGCATACGCTCTTTTAGCTGCGCTCCGGTGAGCGCTGTTTTTACATCATCAGCAGCGATAAGTTGCTCTTTTTTACAAGCTCATGCGCTTCATCCTGACCTCGCTGTATGATAACTTTTTCGGGTTGAGCAAGCTGCAAATACTTATTCGGGGTGCCGCTTAGCTCTGTTGGGCTGATAACTACCATAGCTGCTACATTCTAATAGTTTAATAAGATAGCGCAAATGTAGCAAATTAAATGTTGTATTCCAAAAAACGTACTTTTCGGCTAATTATTAATTATTAATTATTAATTGTTAATTATTAATTATTAAACTATTTCTTTCAAGTCAACTTCGGCGCCGTTGAAAATGGCTACCGGCACTTTTCCGGTTTCGTATAGCGTTCCCTTGTCGTACTTTCCGTCGGGTTGCAGGAGAAATACCTGCACAGCCACCTCCAACGGAAAAACTACCCAGTATTCGCGCACACCTGCGGCTTCGTAGAGGCTGAACTTTTCGTTCAGGTCGTACTTGGCGGTGGCAGGCGACTGTATTTCGGCTATAAAGTCCGGAGCGCCAAGGCACCCTCTCTCGTCCAGCAGCTTGGAGAGGTCGCACACAATGCAAATATCGGGCTGCACAACGGTGGTAATTTTGTCGTCCTCCCTTTCGCCGTTCTTGGGCAGGCGGACATCAAAAGGAGCGTAGAAAAGCTTACATTTCCCTTTGTTTCGCTTGACAATGTGGTGCAGCTCCCTGCCCAAATTTGCGCTTATGTCTTGATGCTGCACTCTTGGAGCAGGCGACATCAGCCGGATAAAGCCGTCGAGAAGCTCGCGCCGCTTATCGTCCAGCCACGTCAGGTAGTCGGCGTAGGTGTAACGCTGGTTGAGGTCTAATGAAAGTTCCATAGCTATAGTGGTGTTAAATAAATTTGTCGTAATTGTAAACAACTGATAAATAATCTGTTATGATATAATTGTATGAAAGTTACACGATTTGTTAGAATTTACAGTTTGCCTGCGGTTTATGTTTTTAGAATATTCCCTGCAGCGTACAGCGGAACGACTTTTATTTTGTCATATTGCGCAAAATTTTCAAGCGAAGTGCGTATGCCGTATTCCGACTGTTTTTCCTTCAGAAACTGCCACATACTTTGCATTTTACCGCTGCTTCCTGATTTTACTTCTATCGGAACTATTTTATCACCGATTTGTACAACAAAATCTACTTCGGCGCGGCTGTTGTGTCCTTCGCGACCCCAGTAGAACAGTTGTGTTTGTTCGTAAGGCGGGGCGGATTTCAATAATTCAGTCCCGACAAACATTTCGGCAATTCCGCCTTTGTTTATTGTATCAAAATCGTCATTTAGAAGAATATCCGACAGTTTTAGTCCAAGTAACCGTTGGAAAACGCCTGTATCAAGCAAAAGCATTTTGCGGAATTTCGGATTGATTTCCGAGCCGAGCGGCAACCCGTTTGCCGAAGTATGCGTTACGGGAATCGCCAATCCCGCCATAACCAGCAATTCGGCGGCGTACTTGATTTGAAATGCAGAATAAATCTGTTCTTTGTCGGTATAAACAAACTTGTTGCCCATCTGCCGGACAACGCTGTCGAGAGCCGCCGAAATCTGTAAGGTCGGTACGCGCTTTTTGTATTTGGCAAAATCGTTGCGTAGCGAAACAATTAAATCATCTAAAACCAGCTGACATTTCAGCAAGTTTTTTTCAGTAACATAACTCGCCACCGCTTCGGGCATTCCACCGATTAACAAAAACAGTTTCAACAAATACAATGCCTTGTTGTGCAA
>JAISGH010000088.1 GCA_031263185.1 Prevotellaceae bacterium
CGGGGAAAAAACATACACGGCATGTGGGGCAACCCCTACGGGGTTGAGTGCCAGAGGTGTCGACCTCTCCCCCAGCTTTAGCTGGGGGTTATTTACGGAAAACGCCTCCGGCGTTGGAAACAGCAGTCGGTCGCCTTTTCACACAGCCTCCAAAGGAGAGGGGAGCCGGTACACGAAAGTAGCTGCGGCGACGCTGCTCCCCTCTCCTTTGGAGAGGGGCCGGGGGTGAGGTCTCATTCAGAATTCAAAATTTTATAGACTATGATACGCAATAAAATGATAGCACACTTCTACAACCGCCTGCAGGGCTTTGCCGTGGGGCTGGCTGCGCTGATTTTGCTCCTGCTTTGCGCTTACGCCTGCGCAAGGGAGGAGGGAAACCTTTTCGGCAAGTCTGCCGTGCAGAGAATGAGCGAGGCGGCCGCGCAGTACGACGCCCTGCTCGCTTCGGCGCAGCACGGGTGGCTCATGGAGTATTTTGCCTCCGACAACCTCATAGGGGGCTACACCTTTGCCTGCACCTTTGCCGACGGAACGGCAACCTTTGTTGCCGACCTGTCCGCCCCCGGATACGAGGCGGGCACAGCCCAGCAATCGCTCTACCGCATTGCCTCCGACAGGGGAGCGACGCTCTCCTTCGATACGTACAGCATTTTTCACACCCTCTCCGAGCCGCGAGGCGGCTCAATGGCCAACGAAACCTACGGCGGCGATTACGAGTTTGTAATTGCCCGCGCCTCCTCCGACAGCGTTTTCCTCAAAGGCAAAAAGCACGGACGGGAGCTGGTCATGCTGAGGCTCAGCGAGCCGGCTGCCGCTTACGTTGGCCGGCTGGTGGCGGCGGAGAAGAGGATTGACTCGCTGCCCCGCATGAGGCTGCTTGCCGGAACGCGGGAACTCAGCTGCGTGAAGGAAGACCACCGCGTGCTCAAGGTTTACCTCCCCGGCGGAGAGGAGGCCAGCTACCCCTTTATTTACACCGAAAGGGGCATGAGGCTGCTGCGCCCGCTCACGGTGGACAACGTCAGCGTACATGAATTTTACTTGGATAGCGACGGGAAAACGCTCAAAGGCGACAACGGCAACGTTACCCTGCCTTACCCTACACCCGGCGAGCAGCTGCTGGCAAAAGACCAGTGGTGGTTTAGCTTCTACTACGCCTACGATACGGTAGTCTACCGCGACACGCTGAAGCTGCTGGTGTACGACAGGATAGACACCATACCGCTCTCTACCCCCGACAGCGCCAAGTACATCTACGAGCTGGTTACTAAGGATACCGTGCTAATCGACACTGCGGTGTACTCCCACATCGTCATCGACAGCGCCTCTATGTGCAAACCCTTGTTCGACACGCTGCAGGCGGCCTACGCCAAAAACTACGCTGCCTACGGCGAAATATTCAGCGGCCTGTACATGGGCGTCAACGGCGTGTACATCACCGACCGGTACGTAGACCCCAACCCGTACGCCTTTGTCTTTTTTTCCGGCGCCTACAACATCACCTACAGCCTCCACTTTAAGGACGACGGCAACGGCAACCTCGCTATCAGCTCCGCTGCCCAGGGATTTAACGCCGATGGCTCCGACTACTTCCTTTCGATAGTGAGCTACATCAGCGAACATTCGCCCTACCGGATAGAAGAGCAGGCGGAGGCGGGCAACACAAAAATCAAATGCATCAGCACAAAAGACGGCAACGTTTGGTTTGAGCTGAAAACTAAGAACTAAAAACTGAGAGTTTGAAAAACAGTAACAAATGAAGCAGAAACATTATATCCGTATTGCACCAGCCTGCTTGGGGAGGCGAATTGCCATGCTGCGGGCGGCGGGGCTTGCGCTGCTCCTCGCGGTGGCGGCGTCGTGCGCCGAAGAGCTGCAGGATGAGCCGGCAGCGCTCGTTGAGGCGCAGCTGAGCTTCTCCGCCGCCGGCGGAGCGGGCTTTGTAAGAATTAGCGCCGCGCAGGGCGTGGAGGCTTCGACCGACCAGCCCTCGTGGTGCGCGGCAAGCGTAACCCGCGACAGCGTAAAGGTAGCCGTTGCCGCCAACACCGGCAT
This sequence comes from Prevotellaceae bacterium, assembly GCA_031263185.1. GTDB lineage: Bacteria > Bacteroidota > Bacteroidia > Bacteroidales > UBA932 > JAITMY01. Next base: position 2,059 of record JAISGH010000088.1, read on the forward strand.
GAGCGGACGCACCGCGCTGCTCACCATCCTTGCCGGAGGCAAAACGTTCTTTGTGCCCGTTACGCAGGAGGGCGCTATCCTGACTACCTCCGAGAGCGAAGTGCTCTTTGAGGGAAGCGGCGGGCGCAAGGCCATTGCCGTGAAGAATACGGTGGGAAAACCCTACTCGGTTGCCCTCCGCGACAGCGCAGGATGGCTAAGCTACGCGCTGAAGGGCGACTCGCTTGTCTTCACCGCAAGCCCCTCCGACGTGCGCAAGCGTACAGATACCGCTATCCTGACAATGGGCGAGGGAAAGGACAGCAGGACGCTCAGGCTGACGGTGGAGCAGCTGAGCTTTGCCGGCCCCTACATCGCCTCGTACTACGACTACGACGCCGTGAGGCATACGGACACCGTAGCGGTGGCAGCCGGCGGCAGCGGCATTTACTACATCGAAAACCTGAAGCCCAACAACGCCTCCAATGTACAGAATTACCGCAACCGTATCCTGTGCACCTACAGCAACAAAAAGATGACGATGAACGCCGGGCAAACCCTGCAAAAAATAGAGTACATCTCGCCCGTAACCCACGCCCCCGACAGCGTTACGCTGCGCCTGCTGGCGCTCAACCGCTCGCGGGAGGCGGCTACCTTCTCCATCGACGCTTTCTACTCCGCAGAGGTAGCGGTGGACGACGCTACCACGAGCATTACGCTAAGCTTTGGCAACAGCGGCGACGAGTGGCGCGGAATTGCCATTGAAGGAATTGCCACCGGAGGCATCAACGCCGCAGGGCAGTACGTAGGCCGCTTCGACTCCTACATCTACCTCACGCTGGTATCACGGGAAGAATTAGGAATTAAGAATGAGGAATTACGAATTACGAATGAGGAATTACGAATGAGGAATAGAATTTATGTTCAATAGATGCTTGCGCCGTCCCCGTAGGGACGGAATATTGGTAGAAAACTATTGAATATAAACTCTAATGAAGAGGGCAAACTGCCTAATTCTTAATTCTTAATTCCTAATTCACCCCAAATCTCCGATAGGGAGATTGTTTATTGTTTTATTTTAATTTTTTTATGCTATGAAAAGAACGTTTATTTACGCAGCAACGCTGTGTATGGCAGGGGCGCTAATGTTCGCCTCCTGCGAAGATGAAAAGGATCCCCTCGACGACGGGGACAAAACCACCACCGAAAAGCCGGAGCCTTCGGGCATCAGCGGCGCAAAGCACGACATTTGCAGCGACACGGTGAGGCTCACCGCCACGGCTGTTACCGAAGCTACCTCCTACGTGTGGTACAACGGTAGCGATTCGATTGCCGAAACCACCGCCAACACCTACGACGCCACAGCGGTGGGCAGCTACTCTGTAGCCGCCAAAAACGAGGGCGGGCTTTCCGCAAAGTCCGATGCATGGGAAATTGTGAGCGGCTGCGTAGCCGCTGCCGGTACCATTGAGCAGGCTAGACAGTCCAGCAGCGTACTCCTCTCGGTGAATACCATCACCGGAGCAGCTACCTACAACTGGTACCGCGCCGACGCAGAAAACGGAACTTACGTGCAGGTCGCCTCCATTGACACCGCCGACGGCAGAATCAACAATGCGATAAGCTACCACGCCGCCGAAGTAGGCTGGTACACCGTGGCCGGCGCCAACAGCTACGGAGAGGGTGCCCGCGCAACCCCCGTGCATGTTGAAGTAATTCCCGTACCTGATCCGCCAGCTGCTCCTATATGGAACGCCGCAACCACCGTTAGCACTTTCGTGGATAGCGCCATAACGCTTTCGGTGGAAAACCCGATGGTAATAGATTTTAACAGCAAGTACATTTGGTATGAGGTAACCCATCCCCTATTTTCTGATATCTATACGGAAATTCCCTCCGACAGCGCCGCCGTTATTACGCTGACAAAATCGGAAGCAGGAGAGTACAAGTTTGCCGTGAAGCGGCTTAACACCCAAACCGGCTTGGCAAGCGAATACAGCACAACCCAAACAGTAATAGTTAGCGTACCCAGCACTGGTGGCGGCGAGAGCGGACCCGTAAGCATAGATGATTTCTTCACCGATGGCGTTACTTTCAGGGTTTACGAAAAGCAGGGTGGCTTTTTAGGGCAAAGTGAGGTTAACTACACCGTGACAGTAAAAAAGTATGGCTTCATGGGCCCCCAGTACATTCGTATTGCAGGGCTGGGGCTGGGAACAGGAGGTTCTATTCAAGATATAGACATAAGTGCGGGTTCGAGCACAGGCGATGGGCTTTCCGTTGAGTTTGACCTTGATGCAACCGCTCAGGAGCTCACCGCTCGGGAATCGGGGGAAGAGCCTTACTACTCAAGAACAGCGTATGCCGAGTACACCGGCACAACCGCCGATGTTAGCAATCCATATGTTTACATTGTTGCTCCTGTGGCAGGCACCGCGCAGATTACTAAAGAGGTAAAAGCCGAGGTTAAGAAAATAGACGGCAAGATAACCATCTTCATCCCGAGCAAGAAAAACGCTACGCAACAGGATGTTTCGTACTCCTACTATGGTCAGGGAAAAGATGGTAATACAGTCACCTACGATTTTCTTTTCACCGGCTACGGCATAGACGCTACGGACTACGACTGGCCCGGCCAAACGGGAGTTATCATTCGGGAGGAGTGAAGTACCGGCATTGGCTTCTAAGCCTCTCAGCGCCTCTTTTGGCAAATGAAAAAAGCGGGATACCATGCAAGGCATCCCGCTTTTTTTTGCGCATACGTCCAACCTAATTTTTCTAACAAAACAACATCAGTAGCAAATAGTTAAATGGGATTTTCCCTGACCTTTCATATAACTAAATCGTAAACGATTATTTCTCAGTTATTTATCTTTTTGCATTTAACGTTGTTTAATGGTGGACTCATTACTTCATTTTTCTCCGATTAAACCCTAACATTTCCCTATTTTACGTAAGAAGGGTTGGGCTTAATGACATTGAGGTTGAGGTTGAGAGGGGAATGAAAAATGGATTTTTCATAGCGCCTCAAAAAAAAGCTTTAGCCTGAACGTGCAAATATTTTCCCTGAAAATATTTGTGTATGCAGAAATAAGTATCTATTTTTGTACTATATAAACTCTAATGAACATCTTGGATTTAGTCCAAAT
>JAISGH010000104.1 GCA_031263185.1 Prevotellaceae bacterium
AGGAAATCGCTTATGAATTGGGGTTTAAGTACCCGCACCACTTCAGCCGGCTGTTTAAAAAGCGTGTCGGGATGACGCCGAATGAGTACCGGACACTGAATTAATAAAAAACTCCCCCAAGGCATAGGCCATTTTTATTTTACAGCAACTTTCGCAGCAACTCCTCAATTTTTTTTACGAAGATTACATTTTTGGAGATGTGGACTTCGAACATATCGCGCGTTATCACGACAGACTTTTCGCCCACACCACGGCGGCAGCGCTCAATTATTCCCTTCAGAGGTAACTTAACACAATGATAGTAGAAGTATTTCCTATTAATATGCGGGTGTTCCTGACCTGCTGTTTCAAGAATATTATAAGCGATTATACACGTCTTTTCGATGCCCGATTTTAATAACTTCAACCATTAAGATAGCATCTTCTACGCTATAAATGATACGATAATTACCCACGCGAAATGTGGTAAACATTGGTGTAGCCCTGTAGTTTTTTGTTATTCGCAGGGCGAGGATTGATTGCTAACTCATCAATGGTAAGGGCTATACGGTCGGCAATATCTAATGGTAATGCCGCCAATTGTTTTTCTGCCTTTTTCTTGATCAGTATGCTATACATGATCGCTCAGCTTATGTCGACTTTTAAGGCGGTGCTTTACGACGTGCCAACTTTCCGACGGCTCTGTACGGGACAGCTCCACGTCGATAATATCTTCGATATCTTCGAGCTCCGACAGATATTGCACCACCTCGCGCCCCGAAGTGGAGTGTTGCCGTAATGTAGCGAGGTCTATCATAATAGCCGTTTTGGCGCCGGAGGTATTGGTTACAAAATTTATTCCATTCATAGTTTTAATTTGTAATATTTTTTAGTAAAAGTAGTGTTCCTTTTAATTTGAATGATTCATGATAAAGAGGACTTTGTCCTTCTTTAGCAGACACTGTCGCTTGGGTAAAAAATGCCGTTAAGCGATTCACTATACGTTCGTCCGAAAGGTTAAGGACTTTTCGGGCAAGTTCTGCTTTTTGTGCTTCCAAGGCTATTGCTTCCATATTTTTGATTTTTTGCGGAAACAAAGATAAATGAAAGATTTATAAAATGCAAATTCAAAGGTATTTCGGCTAATTCTTTTGTTGAGGCGCTACGAAAATAGCTTGCAGTTCGGTAGTTAGAATACAGACTGAATGTTGGTCAGCTGAAAATCTCATTTTTACCTAATTTTTCTAACAAAACTACCTCAGTAGCATATAGTTACATAATATATCCAAACCTCATTACCTCATTTTTCGTGGCCATTTCATCGTTTTAATGAGGTAATGAGGTATTATTATATTTATTAATTCATTGATATTGAGGTAGTTTTGTTAAAAATGAGGTGAAAAATAAGGTTTCAAACTTTCGCAGGAATGACGGAGGGAGAAGGGAAAGGCTCAAAATGAATTTTTCATAGCACCTCAAAAAAAGATTTAGCCAAATTTTGAGGGGGAAGAAAAACTTTTTTACCTTTGCATTCAGGTAGCCCTGCAAGGGGTTGCAGGTAGCAATACCCGTAAGGCGGCGGGTTAGGCATTTTGCCGACGTGCTTAGCCGGAGTGAAAAATGGCCGTGCCGCAAGGCATAGGCCATTTTTATTTTACAGCAACTCCTCAATCTCCCGCAAATATAGCCAAAATATTTCCATTTTTCCAAAACAAAAACCCCAGAGGTACATTTCAAATGCACCCTGTTCGCAATTAATTTTGCCAACTTACGAAAAAAAGCTATATCTTTGCGCGCATAATTCATTACCTCTATGAGCGACTTGGTGAAACATGAGTGCGGCATTGCCATGATTAGGCTGCTGAAGCCCACAAAATTTTACGTGCAAAAGTATGGAACCGAACAGTACGGCCTCAACAAGCTGTACCTGCTCATGGAGAAGCAGCACAACCGCGGTCAGGAGGCGGCAGGGGTAGGCGCAATAAACCTTTGCGCAAAGCCCGGCGAGGAGTACATCATGCGCGAGCGGGCGCTGGGCGCCAGCGCCATCAAGGAAATCTTTGAGCGCATCGCCAAGCAGCAGCAGCAATCCGAGGGGTACGCCGGCGCGTGGAATAGCGCCTCGCTCTTTTTGGGGCACCTGCGCTACCGCACCACCGGCCGGTCGGGGCTGTCCTACGCCCACCCGTTCTTGCGGCGCAACAACTGGCCTGCACGCAACCTCATCATAGCGGGCAACTTTAACATCACCAACGCCGACGAACTTTTTCAGCAGCTCGTTGCAACGGGGCAGCACCCGCGCTACTACGGCGATAGCTTTTTTCTGCTCGAATCGCTCGGCCATCACCTCGACCGGGAGGTGCAGTTTCAGTACGACAAGTATCGGGAAAAAGGCTTGCAGGGGGCGGAGCTGCACAAGCAGATAGAGCAAAAGTTGGATGTCTCGAACTTGCTCCAGCGGACGTGCCCCCAGTGGGACGGCGGGTACGTGGTGTGCGGCATGATAGGCAACGGCGACGCTTTTGTGGTGCGCGACCCCGCCGGTATTCGCCCGTGCTTTTACTACGCCGACGACGAAATTGTTGTTGTTGCCTCAGAGCGCCCCGTTATCCAAACGGTGATGAACGTTACGGCGGAGCAGGTAGAGGAGCTGCAACCCGGACAGGCAATGGTGCTCAAGCGAAGCGGCATATTTGACTTTGAGCAGGTGTTGCCGCCCGCCGAGCGGCGCTCTTGCTCGTTTGAGCGCATTTACTTTTCGCGCGGCAGCGACAGCGACATCTACAGCGAGCGCAAAAAGCTGGGCGATCAGCTCACCGATAACGTGCTGCAAACGGTTGGCTACGACGTTGACAACACCGTATTTTCATTCATTCCCAACACCGCCGAGGTGGCCTTTTACGGCCTGCTCGACGGGCTGAACTGCTACCTTAACGAGCAAAAAAAGCGGATGATTCGCGAGGGCGGAAAGCTGCTGTCGTCGAATGTGCTCGACCGGATTTTATCGCAGCGTATTCGCTCGGAAAAAGTTGTGCTCAAAGACATCAAGCTGCGCACGTTCATTGAGCAGGATACCAGCCGCAACGACATGGCAACGCACGTGTACGACGTAACCTACGGAACAATCCACCCGCATACCGACAACCTTGTGGTGATAGACGATAGCATAGTGCGCGGCACAACGCTGCGGCAAAGCATTATCAAAATTCTGGACAGGCTTGGTCCAAAAAAAATAGTGGTAGTTTCGTCCTCTCCGCAGGTGCGCTACCCCGACTGCTACGGCATTGACATGGCAAGCATGGATGAGCTTATTGCGTTTCGCGCCGCCGTAGCGCTGCTGCAGGCAAGCGGCAGAGGCAGCGTTGTGCAGGAGGTTTACGGGCAGTGCAAAGAGCAGCTGCAGCTACCCAAAAGCGAAATGGCAAATCCGGTGAAGGGTATCTACTCGCCATTCTCCGACATCGAAATATCCCGCAAGATAGCCGAAATGCTCACCCCGCAGGGCGTTAACGCGCAGGTGGAGCTGGTTTACCAAACGCAGGAAGGGCTGCGAAAAGCTTGCCCCAACCACACCGGCGACTGGTATTTTTCGGGAAATTACCCTACACCGGGAGGGTATAAGTTTGTATGCGAGGCATTTATTAGATATGTTGAGAACAAGAGAACAAGAGAACAAGAGAACAGGAGAACAAGAGAACAAGAGAACAAGAGAACAAGAGAACAAGAGAACAAGAGAACAAGAGAACAGGAGAACAAGAGAACAAATTGAATAAATAGAATAAAAATTGAATTAAATCCAAATGAATTAAATTATGTACTAGCCTTTAAATTATTGTATCAAAATGAAAAAGATGTTTTTCCCATTGCTGTTTGCAGGGCTAGTAAGTTCCTGCCAGAACCATACCGCAAAGTATCTTACGGTAGATGTAGTAAATACGCTTGACGCCAATCGCTCCAACGAAACGGTAGAAGTTCCGTGGAGCTTGGTGCAGGAGCGCATTGGCGAGGTAAACCCGCAGGAGCTTGCCGTGTTCAACGAAATTGGGCAGCGGCTGCAGGTGCAGGCGCTGTACAAAGGCCAACCTCAACCGCAATCCGTTATTTTTCAGGTAGAAGTTCCGGCGCAGGGTAGCGCAACCTACGAAATAATGATGGAATTTGACAAGCAAATCGCAGCAGAGGTCGGTCGTCTTTTGGGGCACTACAAGAAAACGGCGGCGCGGCTGGTGCCGGAGCGCATGGACGATTTTGCGTGGGAAAACAACCGCATTGCCTACCGGATATACGGGCCGGCGCTCATGAAAGTGGACGGGCCAAGCAACGGCATTGACGTGTGGTGCAAGCGTACCGAAGATTTGGTAGTTGACAAGTGGTATGCCGCCGACCTGTCGGGCAAGGCTTCGTACCACCAGGACCACGGCGAAGGGTTAGACGGCTACAAGGTTGGCCGTACGCTGGGGTGCGGAGCGCTGGCGCCGTACGTAAACGGGCAGCTGGCGCTGGGCAACAACTTTGTAACATCAAAAATAGTGGACAGTGGCCCCATACGCACCTCGTTTGAGCTTACCTACGCACCGTTAGACGTGGCAGGAACGCCGGTGGTAGAGGTGCGCCGCATTTCATTAGACGCAAACAGCCAGCTGAACTGCATTAGCGCAATGTTCATAAATGCAGGCGATATGGAAGTTGCTGCGGGTATTGTGCTGAAAAATAATAAAATTCCGGCAACCGTTGCCACCGCAGACCCCGCCTACAAGCCGCTGCTTGCCCCCGACAAGGGCTACGTTACCTACGCCGAGCAAGCCGACGCTTTGAGTACAGATACAACAAACAACGGCGTTATACATACGGCAATCATATTCCCCCCAAGCGTAATGAGCAACGCCAAGCTCGAAGGAAATCACCTGCTTGCCACAGGCAGCTACAAGGCCAACGAGCCTTTTACCTACTACAGCGGCGCCGGATGGAGCAAAGCCATCACCCAGGAGGGGGCGCTACGCTTCCCTACAGAAGCGCTGTGGCAAGAATACGTTGCCTTTGAAGCGCAAAAGCTGAGCAATCCGCTGGAGCTAAAGTTTAAGTAAATAGAGAGGATATTGGATTGGTAACATCGGGATTGGTAACATTGGTTTATTAGCTATGAATTTTCGAACTTCGTTTTTGCTGCTGTCTTCGTTTTTTGCAGCCGCTGCCGCAAGCGCGCAAGACACCGTTTTGTATTCGCTCTCCACAACCTTGGAAACGTTGCTGAATAACGGATACTCCATCAAATTTTCGCGCAACCGCGAGGAAGTACTCTCCAACAACGCCACGCGCGGCAATGCAGGGATGCTCCCCAACGTCAACGCAGCCGCAGGGTACAGCGGCGCCGCCAACCAGCTCCAAAAAGCCGGCGAACAACGCTACACCAACACTTTCAACAACAGCTACAACCTCGGCGTTGCCGGCACGTGGACGCTGTTTGACGGATGGGGAATGCAAGCCTCGTACAGCCGCCTGCAGGAAATGAAAAAGAACGGCGAGCTGAGCGTCAAGCTCGAAATTGAGAACAGCGTGGCGCAAACTACCGCCATGTACTACGAGCTGCTCCAGCGAAGGCTCAGGCTCGAGAATCTCTCCATTATGCTATCGCTTTCGCGCGAACGCCTGCGCATGGCTACCGAAAAATATCTGGTGGGGGCGCACTCGCAGCTCGAGCTGCTGCAAGCGCAGGTGGACTTCAACGCCGACAGCTCGCAGCTGGTTACCTACAGGCAGGGCACCTACGAGCAGCTTATTCGATTTAAGAAGCAGCTGCTGATACCTTTTGATGTCAACGACATTGTTTTTACCGACACCTCTTTTAACCTCAACGAGCATCTCCTGCTGGAAGATACCAAAACGGTGATGCTGCAAAATAATACTTCGCTAAAGATGTTCGACAAAAATCGCGCCATCACAGATCTTGAGCGAAAGCAGATAGAAGCAGCACGCTACCCCTACGTCAACCTCAACGCCTCATACGGCTACAACAACGCCCATACCTCTTACAACGCCTCCAACAGCGACGCGCTGGGGTTGAGCTACGGGGTGAGCATCGGCTTCAAAATATACGACGGCCAAAACCAGCGCCGTATGGAAAAAAACATTGAGGTAGAGCAGCGCAACCGCGAGCTGGAGTACGAGCAGCAGAAGCAGCAGATACTTGCCGACCTGTACCTGCTTTACTCTTCGTACAGCTCATACATGAACCTGCTGGGCTTGGAGCGAAGCAACCGCGTGCTGTCCGCGCGGAAAGTATCGCTGGCTATGGAGCAGTACCGCTTAGGGCAAATCACCAGCCTCGAGCTGAGGGAGCACCAGCGTACGCACCTCGACGCTCAAGACCGCCTCCTGAACGCCATGTTTCAGGCAAAGCTATCCGAGATATACATCATGCAGCTGTGCGGCGTGGTGCTAAACTACATGGAAGAGAATTAATAATTAATAATTAATAATTAATAATTAATAATTAATAATTAATAATT
>JAISGH010000111.1 GCA_031263185.1 Prevotellaceae bacterium
GGTGGGGCTGGCCTTGCGCCTGCCCTTGCGCCTGCCCTGTGTGTGTACATATAGCAAAATAATTCGGTATTGCCAAGCTATCCGGCGCCACCAAGCAATTTTGCATACGGCGAGAGAAATTATGTTGCGGTGTATGATGCATATCAATATTAATGCTAAGGGGTGACAAAAGTAAGTAAATTTTTCAGAAGTTACACCAAATCTTCAAATTTTGAGCGCAAAAATTTTTTACAGGAAAGCAACGCGCAAATTATCAGCATGATAGTGAGAGTTAAAATTTTTTTGGGAGGGGAGGGGAGATAGAGACGTGGCGCGCCGCGTCTCTACAGATGCGCTTTCATATAACTTAGACGCAAATTCTTCTTTTACAGACGTTGCGTTTAAGTTATATGAAAGGTTTCAAACTTTCGCGGGAATGACGGTGGGAGGGTGGTGAGAAAAACTCAAAATGAAATTTTCGTAGCGCCTCAAAAAAAAAAATTTAGCTGAGTTTTTCAGCAGGCTCGTAATTACAGATTTTCGAGTATCTTTGCAGCTTCAGCAAAAAATCATCGCAGTAGTAACCCTCTAAAAACTAAATTTTATGAAACATCTTTCCTTTTTTGCGCTGAGCGCGGCGCTTGCCCTCGGCGCATGCTCCACAGAACCCCGGCAGCACGAGCTGTCGCTGTGGTACAGCCAGCCGGCCGCCGAGTGGCTGGAGGCGTCGCCCATTGGGAACGGACGCCTGGGCGCCATGCTCTACGGCGGCGTGGATACCGACCGCATCGCGCTGAACGAGGCTACGCTGTGGTCGGGGCAATTCGACGGCAATCAGGAGAAGCCTTTCGGCAAGGAGAAGCTGGCCGCGCTCCGCAAGCTGTTCTTCGACGGCAAGCTGTCGGAGGGCAACGACGTTGCCGCCGAACACCTGCGGGGCAACTACAACTCCTTTGGGACACACCTGCCGCTGGGCGAGCTGCGGCTGAACTTTACGCACCCCTCCGGAGAGCTGTCGGGCTACCAACGGAGGCTCGACCTCAGCAGCGCAGTGGGCGAAGTGGCCTACAGCGTTGGCGACATCCGGTACCGGCGGGAGTACTTTGCAAGCAACCCCGCCGGCGTTATCGCCATACGGCTGTCGGCCAGCAAGCCCAACGCCGTAACGCTCGACGTGGCCTTAGACCTGCTCCGCAGCGCAGCGGTAACCGCCAGCGACGAGCAAATAACATTCTCCGGAAAAGCTGCCTTCCACATGCACGGCCCGGGAGGGGTTGACTTTGCCGGAAAAGTAGCGGTAACCGCTGACGGCGGCAGCCTGACGGCTACGGGCAGCGCCCTCTCAGTAAAGGATGCCTCGTCTGTAACCATTATCGTTGACGTGCGCACAAGCTACGCTGGCGAGGCGTACCGAACGCTGTGCGATGCCGCCGTCGAGGAGGCGCTGACCAAAGAATACGAGGCGCTGAAGGCCGAGCACGTAAAAGATTACAGCAGCTTGTTTGGCCGCACGGAGCTGCTCTTGGGCAGCAGCGGAGCCGAGCGCCTCCCCACCGACGTAAGAATTCGGCAGGTAAAGGAGGGAAAAATCGACGTGGGGTTAGACGCGCTGTTTTTTCAGTACGGGCGCTACCTCCTGATTGCCTCCTCGCGCGCCAACTCGCCCCTGCCCGCCAACCTGCAGGGCATATGGAACGATAACCGCGCATGTCACATGGGCTGGACGTGCGACTACCACTTGGATATTAACACGCAGCAAAACTACTGGCTTGCCAACGCGGGCAACCTGCCCGAATGTCACCAGCCGCTGTTCGCCTACATCAAAGACCTTTCCGAGCACGGCGCCCGGACAGCGCGGCAGGTTTACGGCTGCCGCGGCTGGGCTGCCCACACCGTTGCCAACGTGTGGGGGTACTCCGCCCCGTCGCAGAGCATTTCGTGGGGGCTGTTTCCCGCCGCAGGCTCGTGGCTGGCCTCCCACCTGTGGCGGCAGTACTGCTACACGCAGGACAAAGATTTTTTGGCCGGCGAGGCATACCCCCTGCTCAAGGGCAACGCCACTTTCCTGCTCGACTACATGGCGGAGCACCCCGCCAGCGGCTACCTGATGACGGGGCCAAGCATTTCGCCCGAAAACAGCTTCAGGCACAACGGCAGGACGTTGTCGGCCTCCATGTCGCCCACCGGCGACAGGCAGCTGGCCTTTGAAATATTCGCCGCCTGCATAAAGGCTTCGGAAGCGCTGGGAGTAGACGCCGACTTTGCCGACAGCCTGCGCGCCGCCATCTCAAAGCTTCCCCCAATGAAGGTCGGCAAGAGCGGCGCCCTGCAGGAGTGGCTTGAGGACTACGAGGAGGCGCAACCCAACCACCGGCATACAACGCACCTGCTGGGGCTATACCCGCTGTCGCAAATCTCGGCAGAGAGAACGCCGGACTTGGCGCAGGCCGCCGCAAAAACCATAGAAAATCGCCTGAACGCCGAGGGGTGGGAGGATACGGAGTGGAGCAGGGCAAACATGCTCTGCTACTACGCCCGGCTGAAAAATCCTCAAAAAGCGTACGAAAACCTCAACCGCCTGCTGGTAGAGTTTTCGAGGGATAACCTGTTTGCGGTAGCGCCGGGCGGCGTTGCGGGCGCCGAGTGGGACATATTTGAATTTGACGCCAACGAGGCCGCCCCCGCAGGCATTGCCGAAATGCTGGTGCAGAGCTTCGACGGCTACATCGAATTTCTGCCCGCCCTGCCGGAGCAGTGGAGCACGGGCTACTTCAAGGGGCTGTGCGTAGAGGGCGGCGCCGAAGCCGATTTGCAGTGGAAGCAGGGCGCAGTGCAAAAGGCTACCATCAGGGCAACCGCCGGCAACGAGTTTGCCGTAAAGCTGCCCGCCCCCCGCCAGCAGCGCAGGGTGCTCATCAACAAGCAGCGGCAGGAGGTAGCGCCGGACGAAAGCGGCGTGGTAACGGTGAACCTGAACGCCGGAGATATTTTGGAAATACAGTAGCAATGCGCAGCAAGGGCTTGTTTCAGTCAAAAGTGCCTTTGGAGGTAAAAGAAGCTTCCGAAAAAATCCTGAATGATTTCGGATTGGATATGTCCACAGCAATTCGTATGTTTTTAATCAAAGTAAAACAAACACGCTCCGTTCCGTTCACAATAGGATATGAAAGCAACGACGCATCTGGATTTTCAAAAGAAATTTCTGATTATCTGCTTGAAGCCAAACAAGATGTTGAGCAGGATAAAAATATTCTTCACTTTGCAGATAATAAAGAAGGCTATAAATATCTCGAAGGCCTGATGAAGTGAAAATCGAATATCATAAAGGGTTTACAAAATGGTTAAAGCCATGCAGATTGCTGAATAAAAATTCCCCGACCTCATTACCTTATTTTTTTCTCTAACCGTTTTTGTCGTTGTTTAATGAGGTAATGAGGTATTGTTATTCATATTAACTCATTGCTACTGAGGTTATTTTGTTAGAAAAATTAGGTGAAAATGAGGTTGTTTCTCGCCCGCAGGCGCTCCGTCATGCCGAGCGCAGCGAGGAACCGAAGCGAAGCGAAGCGAAGCGGAGCTCGGCGAAGCCAATCTCCTCCGGATTTTTGTAATTAAAAAATCAAATTAAAGCTTGATTGCTGCTAATTCGTTTCCTAATTGATGTAGTGTATTTTCGATTTTATTCGTCTGATTTTCTGATATATACGTTTTACCCATCCGATATTGACGCATTAAGGAAAGATTAATGCCTGTCTTTTTTGCAAATTGAGAAACGTTTATCCAGCTATAATAATCAAATACGGATGCAATATCGTATTTGTAAACAAACTGAATGTCTTTTAATTCGTCGGGCAATTCCAGTCCATCCTCTTTGTAAAATTGGATAATTTCCTTTACTGAGTTTTCAAAATCAACCTTTGCCTCCTCTACCGTATTCCCTTCGCCAATAATGGTACTGTTTATGTCGGGCGTAAAGATGCCGAAAGTACCGTTTTTACTTCTCTCAATCAATGCTATTGTTGTCATAATACATTTGTTTTATAAACATACAGGAATTAAAAACCTATCTGTTTTTTTAATTTGTAAAATAATCCTGACCTTATCTCTTGAGAATCATGCCGTTCAATTTCAATCGGATAATCTTTATCATGGTGTCGGTAAACATCATGCTTACTCCCGTGCCGGTAAAAATACCATCCGTTCCTCTCTGCAATCCTCCTCAATTCAGACCATTTCATAATTGATTTTTTTAATTACACGGCAAAAATATAACGTTTTTGTTATACATCCAAATATTTCACAAATTATTTTCGTGGAGGTTTTTTTGGGGTTAGGAGTTATGAAAAAGAGAAAAGAGCGAAAAACGTCAAAAAACGTTCTTCGCTCTTACTCTTTTTGCGCACTCGCTACTGCTTTACAACCCTTGCAGCTTTATTGCCTGTCCTTATCAGGTAAACGCCGCTGGGGTAGGCCGACAGGTTGATATAGTTGCCGGATATGCGCTCAAGCAACACTCCGGACAAGCTGTACAGCAGCACCTCT
>JAISGH010000126.1 GCA_031263185.1 Prevotellaceae bacterium
GGAGAGGGGCCGGGGGTGAGGTCTCTACAGGATGACACTTTTAGCTGTTATATCTTGTTTATTCGTCATTCCTTAGTAGAGACGTGGCGCACCACGTCTCTACATGACGATGTACAAAACCATCCCGCGCACGGTATAAAATATCCTTAGCCTCGAAGATGCCCATCTACTAGCCTCGAAGATGCCCATCTACTAGCCTCGAAGATGCCCATCTACTAGCCTCGAAGATGCCCATCTACTAGCCTCGAAGATGCCCATCTGCTAGCCTCGAATTCGTCATTACTACGTTTTTTTGGAAAGCCACTCCTCGGGGTTGTGCTTGGCGGTTTGCTTCCAAAGCTCAAAGTGAAGAATTGCGCGTTTGCTGTCGGGGGCCGGCGCAACCATGCCCACGGGCTGGCCGGCGCGCACGGTGTCGCCCACGCGCACGGAGATGCCCTTGAGGTGGGTGTAAACGGTGTAGTAAAGCCCGTGCTGAACGAGCAGGCTTATTGTTGAGCCGGTAGTAAATATTCTGCGCACAACGCCGTCGGCCACCACAGATACCACTGCGCCGTCGGTGGTGGAGAGGTCTATGCCGTTGCTTGTAACCTTAATTCCCGTTAGCACAGGATGATCGTAAACGCCAAAGCGGGTTACCACTACGCTCCGCGCTACCGGAGCGGGCAGGCTTCCGCGCTGTTTTTCAAAATTAAGCGTCAGCGTGTGCTCGTCGGCCGCTACCTTTGCTGCCATTTCCTTGTTTTTCCTTTCAATTTCGCGGCGACGCTCTGCTTCGCGGCGCGTTTCTTCGGCAATAGCATTCTGTATCTGCGCGTTGAGCAGCACCGCCTGCCTTTTTTTACGCTCCAAATCCTGCATTAGCTCTTTTTCTTTGGCCTGCAAGGCGTATATGGTTGACCGGTAATCTTTTTCCTCAACATCGAGGGCAAGCAGCTCCACGGTTTTCTGGTTAAACAGAAGCTGCTGCTCGCTTTTCTGTACCTTTAGCGCCGACAGCTCGCTTTTCAGCTCTTCGCTTTGCCGAGCTATGCTCTTCGCCTGGCTAACGCGGTGCTCGGAGTAAGCCTTGAGGTAGGTAATACGGCGGTAGGCTTGGTTAAGGTCGTCGCTTCCAAGGATGTACATGAGCTGCATGTAGGGTAGGCGGTTACGGTAGGCAAAGTTCAGCATTTTGGCGTAGTTCTCCTTGAGGAGCGTCAGCTCGTCGTACAGGGTTACTACTTTTTTTTGCCGGTTGGTAATTTCTGTCGACAGGCTTACCAGCTGCTTGTCTATTTCGCCGATATACTCTTGGCGCGCAACAAGGTTGGCCTGAATCAGGCTGAGGTTGTCGAGGCTTGCCTTTTGCTCCGATTGCGTTTGGGTTATGAGCGAGTTGGTGTAGGCTATATCTGCCTCTATTTGCTTTTTTTGCTGCTCAAGGTTTTGGATAGGAGTTTGCGCGGCCAACGCAGCAGCCCGCAAAGCCAACAGCAATATGATGAAAGGTAATCTGATAAAAATGTGCTTCTCCGCCACGTTGTTTATTTTTTCACGTTGTTTATTTTTTCTTGCAACTCCGGCGAATTGCCTCCTTTTTCGGCCACGCGCTGCCAATAAATCAGGGCGTTGCTATACTCCTTGAGCTTGTAGAGCACATCGCCGTAGTGCTCCAGCATTACCGGCTCCCTGTCGCCGCCCTTAACCAGCGCCTGACGGAAAATTTGCTTGGAGTCGTCATACTTCCCCATGCAGTACAGTATCCACGCGTAGGTATCGAGGTAAACCGGGTTTTCCGGCTCGGCGCTGATAGCAGCTTTGCTCATCTTCAGCGCCTTTTTCAGCTTTCGGTTGCTCAAGCTCAGGTAGTACGCGTAGTTGTTCATTATTGAGTAGCTGCCTGCGTCAAGGCGGAGCGCCTTGTCAAAATACTTATCCGACTTGGCGTAATCTTTCAGGTAAAAGTAAGCGTCGCCCAGCGATGAGTAAAGCCTCACCAGAAAAGCGGTATCGGCTGGCGCAGCGGAGTGCTTTTGGGCTTGCAGAAAGGCGTTGAGCGCGCCGTTGTAGTTTTTTTGCTGAAAGCAGGATAGCCCTTTTATGTAAAACGCCTTGTGCTTATCGGGCATCATCTTGAGGTACCTGTCGGCTTCGTGCTCCAGCAGCTCCCACTCCTGCCGGAAAAGCAGCAGGTCGAGGTAAAGGCGCCAAGCGCCGTAGAGCGCAAGGGATTCGTCGGCGTGCGCTGAAAAAAACTGCGATTTTTGCCCGTTCAAGAATATATCGCACAGGCGGTCGTCATTTTCTCCTCTCAGCACAATGAGCTTCAGCATGTTGAGCGCATAGTCGATTCTGTCGGTCTGAACAAGGTAGGCGGCGTAAAGCCCCTCCTGCCGGTAGCTGTACGCTGTTCTTGCCAGAGCATACAGGGAGTCTATTATCGGCACGTAATCCCGCTCTATGGCGGGGAATTGCTGCAAGAACCCCAGCACCTGCTGCTTGCGCAAAGCAGGCGTTTGGCTGTTGGAAAACAGCTGCACTAAGCAGCGAAAATAGCTGTCGAAGTTGGAGGTTTGTCGGTAGTAGTCCGACAAGCTTGCCTGAAATTCGTACGAGGTGGAGTCAATATCTTTGGCCTGCAAAATCGCTTCAAAGGCCAGCGAATCGGCCTTGGCCGCTCCGTACAGCTCGGCCAGCAAAAGCCGGTACTGCTGCTCAAAGGGATGCTGGTCTATCAGCAGCTTTACCTCGGCAATAGCCTCACTTACTTTACCCTGCTTGAGCAGAAAATTTTGCATGGAGAGTATGTTTACCTCGTCCGCCCCAAAAATTTGGCGGTACTGCATGAGCAGCTGCACTGCCTTATCGTACAGGTTGCGGCTATCGTAAATTGCCAGCAGGCCGTAGTAGGCATCCGTAATTCGGGGGGCCTGCGCAATGGCGGCTTCAAAAAGCTGCTGCGCTTCGAGGTTGCTGCCGCTGCCTGCGCAGAGCTGCGCAAGGTGCAGGGCGTACCAAACGTTGGCGGAGTCGAGCTTGTAGGCCGACCGTGCAAGGTGAATGGCTTCCGGCAGCTGGCTTGCCAAGGCGTAAGCATTGGAAAGTTCGTAGTAGCAGGCGTCGCAGTAGGGGTCGGATTTGATGGCGCGCCCAAGGCAGTAGGCGGCTCCGTTTGCATCGCCGTAGAAAAGCCGCTTTTTCCCCTCGCTAAAAAAGTAAATCTGCTCCATGCGCTTGCGCTCGGATACAGCTTTCCGCCTGCCCTCCGGCGGCGTTGGCAGCTTAGCTCCAAACGCTGTCGGCATGGCAGAAATGAAGAAAAAGAGGAGAAATATGTTTTTTAAGCTATTCAAAAATTCAGTGGGGAAAAAAATTTTTTTTACGTAAGCGCTTGGCGTATGCCGAACCTTTTACCGGCTGTCCTCTGCATCAGCTTAGCCCCGTATGCCCAAACCCTCCGGCTCCGCGCGCGGTTTCGCTCAGCGCCTCAACGGGCTTCCAGCATATACGCTCAAAGCGGGCAAGCACCATCTGCGCAATGCGCTCGCCGGGCTTGAGCATAAAAACTTCGGTCGAAAGGTTTACCAGCGGCACCTTCAGCTCGCCCCTGTAGTCGGGGTCAATGGTGGCGGGCGCGTTGATGATGGTTATGCCAAACTTCGACGCCAAGCCGCTCCGCGGGCGGATTTGCGCCTCGTAGCCGTCCGGAAGCTCAATGAAAATGCCCGTGGGCACCAACATTCGCTGCATGGGCTTGAGGATTGTTTCTTCGCTAACGTTGGCGTGCAGGTCAAGCCCCACCGAAAACTCGGTAGCGTACTGCGGCAGGGGATACTTTGAGGCGTTAATGACTTTTACTTCCATAAAAAAGCAATTTCGATAAACATTATAAATTCTGTAAAGCTTTGCTGCGACGTTAGGTGTGCGCTTGCGTCGTCCCTAAAGGGACGGCGCAAGCGTCTCTCACCGTTGCAACAAAATTATTTAGCGTCTGCTGCGCTTCGCCGCCTGTGCACCAAAGCCCGCCCGTCGCGCAAAAACGCTACGGCAAGGTAGGCCAGCAAAAGCGCAGCGGCAAGCATGGCGTTGAGCACAAATCCAAAATCAAAAGCTTTGCACAGCGCAAAGATAGCATAAATGCCCAACCCTACGAAAATGTAAAAGCCAATAGCTCTCAAATCGTAGCGAATGGGGTAGAACTTTTGCCCCATTGCGTAGCTCACCGCCAGCATAACGGCGTAGCTGAAAAAGTGCGCCCACGCAGCGGCATGGTAGCCGTAACGGGGAATAAAGGCAACGTTGACAAACACCGTTACCAGCACTCCGGAGAGGGTGATGTAAACGGCGTACTTTGTCTTCTCCGACAGCTTATACCACATCGACAGGTTGAAAACCACGCCGAGCAGGAGGTTGGCAAACAGCATTACAGGAACAATGGTGGCGCCCTCGCGAAAATCCTTACCGGTAAAGTATGCAAATATATCAATATTAAGTGAAACCAGCAAAAATATAAATACTGCGCAAATGACAAAGTACTTCATAACCTGCGCAAAAAGCGGTCGGGCGTCGTTTTTTTCGGCGTGAGCGAAGAAAAACGGCTCGGCAGCGTAGCGAAACATCTGCACAAAAATCACCATGAGCACCGCCAGCTTTGCGTTGGCGCCGTACACCCCCAGCTGGTCGAGGGCAAAGGAGGGGTCGCTGTAAAGGTGCCTGAACAGAACGCGGTCGAGGTAATCGTTGGCAACGCCCGGCAAGCCCGCAATGAGCAGGGGAAGCGAGTAAACGAGCATTTTCTTGAGCAGGGCCGGGGAGAACGAAAGCTTAACGCCGAAAATGGTGGGCAGCAGCAGCGCCAGCGACAGCAGGCTGCTCAGCAGGTTGGCGGTGAATATGTAGCCAACGTCAACGCCGGGCGAAAAGAAGCGGAGCAAAAACGAATCGGGGCGCTGCGCAAAGTAGGGCGGCAGCAGCGTAAAGAACGCCACGCTGACCAGCACGTAAAGCAGCACGTTGAGCAGCTTGAAAAGCGCAAAAAGTTTAGCCTTGCGCAAAAAGCGAAGGCGGGCAAAGGGAATTGCCGTAAAGGCGTCGATGGCCAGCACAGCCGCCATTTGCAGCACGTAGGCGCGGTTGCCGGGGTAGCCCATCCACGCGCTGAAGTCCGAAAGGTTGAGCGCAACCACCGCAAAAAACAGCAGCGACGTAGCCAGCAGCGACACCATTGAGGTGCTGAAAACCGTATCGGGGCGCTGGCCGGCGCGGGACGAAAAGCGAAAAAAGCCCGTTTCCATGCCGTAGGTGAGCAGCACCAAGAGAAACGTTGCGTAGCCGTAAAATTCCGTGAATACGCCGTACTGCGCCCTGTCGAGCACGCGCGTGTGGTAGGCCACCAGCAGGTAGTTGATGAGGCGCGCAACAATGGTGCTAAGCCCGTAGATAGCCGTATCGCCGGCCAGACGCTTGAGTGGGTTCATGCAGCTGCTAATGGAACATTTTTTTGACCCGCAAAGATAGCAAAAAGCAAGGAAGTTGAGAATTTTCTTACTGATTTCTTTAGCACACAGATGACACAGATTTTTAGGATTTTCGCAGATAAACTCCTATTTACGTTGCAGCAAGGTTAGTCACGGGAGAATTTTCCAGTATCCTGATTTATCGGAGCCGACACGCTCAATTTTGCCCTCCGTTTTTAATTTTTCTATTTGGCGATAAACTGTTCTTTCTGTAACCGAAAGTATTTTAGCCATTTCTTTTACCGTAATAGCAGGAAATTGAGCTATAACGTCAATTATTTTGTCCCTTACACTGACATTTACACTGACATTTACACTGACATTTTCGGGTTGAACCGACTCTTTCTGTTGCTTTACGTCTGTTTCCGAGAGGTCTGTAATTAAACCATTTATAAGTTTTATTGCATAGCTTAATTTTTTTGATGGTGTCCATATTCTCTTGATATAACGTTTGGCGCGAACTTTATGGCGGCTGAGCCGGATTTTCAGCGGGAGTTCGTATCGCCTCAAAAAGAGAAATAACCAAAAAAATCAGGCTGCTCAGAATGAATATATAATATAATTTCACTACATTTGCATTGATGTGAAATTATTACCTTATTTACTATTTTATTGTTTTTACGATGACATCAAGAAGAAATTTTCTGAAAACAATGACGCTTGCTTCCGCCGGATTGGCTGTGGGGCTTCGCGCAAACGCTGGCAGCAGCAGCAGCAGCAGCAACAGCAGTAGCCCCGCAAGCGCGGGCAGCAAAGTCAATCTTGCGTGCATTGGCGTCGGGAATCGTGGAGAGCAAATCATAAACGATTTTCACAACACCGGATTGGCCAACATTGTAGCCCTGTGCGACGTAGATTTGGGCGCCGCGCACACGCAGGCAATGCTGGCCAAATTTCCAAAGGCCAAACGCTTTAAGGATTTCCGGCAAATGTTCGACAAAATAGGCAGCGAGTTTGAGGCGGTCTGCATTGCCGTCCCCGACCATGCGCATTTTCCCATCAGCATGTTGGCCATAGCGGAGGGAAAGCATGTGTACGTCGAAAAGCCCATGGCGCGTACTTTTCTCGAAGCCGAGCTGATGATGGAGGCGGCACGGAAGCATCCGAAAATAGCTACCCAGGTGGGAAATCAGGGGCACTCGGAGGCAAATTATTTTCAGTTCAAAGCATGGGTGGAGGCCGGCATCATCAAAGACGTTACGGCTATCACGGCGCACATGAACAACGACAGGAGGTGGCATGCGTGGGACGTCAACATCTACAAGCTGCCCGACAAGGAGCCTATCCCCGACACGCTGGACTGGAACACGTGGATGAGCGCTGTGCCCTATCACGAGTATAGCCCCAAGTATCATTACGGCGAGTGGCGCTCGTGGTACGATTTCGGCATGGGGGCGCTTGGCGACTGGGGCGCGCATATTATGGATACTGCCCACGAGTTTTTGCAGCTGGGGCTGCCCTACGAAATCCGCCCAACGCTCACCGGGCACAACGACTACTTCTTCCCCACTTCGTCTACGGTGCTGTTTCGCTTTCCGGCGAGAGGCGATATGCCGCCTGTAGATTTAACGTGGTACGACGGCGTAAACAACCTGCCGCCTATCCCGAAAGGCTACGGCAAATCCGAGCTGGCGGAAGGTATTCCGGCGTCGGGGCAAGGCGAAATAAAGCCCTCTACAATCAATCCGGGTAAGATTATTTACGGCAAAGATTTGATTTTTAAAGGCGGCTCTCACGGCTCTTCGCTTTCTATCATTCCGGAAGAAAAAGCAAAAGGAATTAAGCTTCCGGAGGTTCCGCAAAGCCCGTCAAACCACTTCGAGAATTTCCTGCATGCCTGCATGGGCAGGGAAAAAACGCGCTCGCCTTTCGAAATTCATGGGCCGTTGAGTCAGGTTTTCTCTCTCGGCGTGATTGCCCAACGGCTAAACGCCCCGCTGTACTTCGACAGCCGGCTCAAGCAGATTACGAACAACGCATTTGCCAACGCCATGCTGACCGGGCTGCCGCCGCGTACTGGCTGGGAGCAATACTATAAATAATTAACAATTAATAATTAATAATTAATAATTAACAATTAACAATTCTAATTCAACACAAAATGAAAATTATGCGAAGCAGAAATTTCTTACTATTGTCCATCGCTTTTTTATTTTCGGGTGGGCTGTTTGCTCAGGAGTGGACACCTCTGTTCAACGGGAGCAACCTGAAAGGATGGAAAAAGCTCAACGGGAACGCGGAGTTTAAAGTGAAAGACGGCGTAATCACAGGAATTTCCAAAACGAATACGCCCAACACTTTTCTTGCCACAGAAAAAAATTACGGCGATTTTATCCTCGAATTTGATTTCAGGATTGACGACGGGCTTAACTCCGGCGTACAGTTCCGCAGCCAAAGCCTCAAAGAGTACAACAAGGGGCGCGTGCACGGCTACCAATTCGAAATAGACCCCTCGGACAGAAAATGGACGGGCGGCGTGTACGACGAGGCGCGAAGAGGGTGGCTCTACCCGATGACCGCAAACCCCAAGAGCAAAAACGCGTTCAAAAACGGCGAGTGGAATACGGCAAGAATTGAGGCCATCGGAAATTCCATCGCCACGTGGGTAAACGGCATCCCCTGCACGAACCTTTGGGACGACGCCGCTCCGGAAGGGTTCATTGCGCTGCAAGTACACGCTATCGGCAGCAAGGCAGAGGAAGGAAAAACGGTGAGCTGGAAAAACATACGGATATGCACCGCCAACGTTGCGCAGCTTCGCACTGAAACCACCGCGCCGGAAGTGAACGTTGTGCCCAACACTATTTCGCCCGCAGAAGTCAGAGACGGCTGGGCGCTGCTATGGGACGGAAAGACAACCAACGGATGGCGAGGCGCAAAAATCAATGCCTTCCCCGAAAACGGATGGATAATTGAAAACGGCTTGCTGAAAGTACAAAAGAGCAGCGGCGGAGAAGCAGCAAACGGCGGAGATATTGTTACCACCCAAAAATTCAAAAACTTTATCGTTAAGGTGGATTTTAAAATAACGCCGGGCGCCAACAGCGGAATTAAATATTTTGTGGATCCCGACCTGAACAAGGGCGAGGGTTCCGCCATCGGCTGCGAGTTTCAGATTTTAGACGACAAAACGCACCCCGACGGCAAATTAGGCGTAAAGGGGAACAGGACGGTAGGCTCCCTGTACGACTTGATACCGGCAATAGCCTCCAAGAAATTTGACCTCAACAGCTTTAACACGGCAACCGTTGTCGTTAGGGATAGCCACGTGGAGCATTGGCTCAACGGCGTAAAGGTAGTAGAGTATGAGCGCAACAACCAGCTGTGGGACGCCCTTGTTGCCTACAGCAAGTACAGCCACTGGCCTAACTTCGGCAACGCCGCAGAAGGCCATATTTTGCTACAGGATCATGGCGATGAAGTCTGGTTTAGAAATATAAAAATCAAGGCGCTGTAAACGCTCTTTGCTGACGAGCAGCCCCAAAGCTACTTGCGACGGGCTATGCTTTCCGTCTTTTGAGAAGCCGCGCTCCCGCAGCTCATCGCAGCAATGAGGTTTCAAACTTTCGCGGGAAAGACTCAAATTAAAAAAAACGATTTCGCGCACTCGTTCCTCGTGCGCTTCGGTCGGAATGACGGCGCACAGGACGGGGCGTGGTGGCTGCTGATTGTAGTAGAGACGGGGCGCGCCCCGTCTCTACGGGATTGGCGGCGGCGAAGCCGCC
>JAISGH010000128.1 GCA_031263185.1 Prevotellaceae bacterium
GCCCGGATTCTTCCTCATCGCCGGCGTGCGGGTGAAGATAGGTGGGTGAAGAGTCAGGTTCAATATAAAAACCCAAACAACCAAAGCGGAATTTCGTTATGATGGCCGGTTGTCAAGCCATCAAGCGCAAGGTAGGCATTGCTTAAATTTTTGATTTGTCGCGTAGTTTTGTTTTTCCCGCCGATTTCAAAAAAGTACTTTCCGTCAACACAAAAATCAGTTTCTTCTGTATAGGTGACCTTGTGGTTTTGTTGCAATTGATTGTAAAAAAATGTTTCTCGCAAATTACCGGTTTCAGGGGTTTCTGCCGAAAGAGCGTAATTATAGTTGGTGTTTTGCAAGTAAATTTTTTCCGGTTTAACCATTTGCCGTATGCCCGTTGCCTTTTTTGGCAGCAGTAAAACAGCGTGCGCCTTTTCAAGGTGCGATAAATAGTTCATCAAGCTTTGCCGCGTTACATCAACCATTTGGCTTAGCTGCGAAATATTCGGCGTAAAAGGCACCATTTCCGACAAGAGGTAAAACAGCTTTTTAATTCTGTTAATTGAATAAAAATCAATGCCATACACATTTGGCAAATCCGTTTCCATTATGGTGTTGAAAGTTTGCAGTATGCGTTCGCCGTATCCTGCAATATCTCCTTGATAGTAAGGATAATAACCATACTGAAGATATTTTCGAAAAGCGGGCAGCGGCGTAATTTCCTTTAAAAGTTTTTGGGCAATGGAAACGTGGTTTTCAAGAATTTCGGTAAGAGAAAACGGTTGCTGTGTTTTCCGCAGCAGTCCTTCAAAAATCAAAAATTCGCGAAACGACATGCCAAACAGCTGAAAACGCCTTACGCGGCGGCTCAAGTCGGCGTCTGCCTTGAAAATCTGCAACATGGACGAGCCTGTAAAAACCACCTTGAGCTTTGGAAAATCGTCGTAAATATTCTTGATTTCCTGCGCCCAAGTGGGGTATTTGTGCACTTCATCAATGTAAAGTTCCTTGCCGCCCAACGAATAAAAGTCATCGGCAAGTGTGTATAAATTGTTGCTGCTGAAATAGATATTATCTAAACTCACAAACAGCACGTCTTGCGGGTTGCTGCCATACTGCTCTTTTATGTGCTGCAGCAGCAGCGTAGTTTTGCCCGTTCCGCGTGCGCCTGTAATGGCTGTCAAACGGTTGCTCCATTCAATTTGACCTTGCAGATAGCGCTCAAAGCGCATATCTGTTTCCTCTAATTTGCGATAAAACGCCGAAAATAGCTGCTTCATAATCTTTGATTTTTCTGCAAAGATACAAATTGTATTCTATAGAATACAATTTTTTGCGATTTTTGTATTTTAAAAAACACAAAAAAAAATAGCAAGGCATATAAAAGGCTTTGCAGGTATGTTCTTTTAATTTATCTATATTGCTATTAATCAATAATTTGATATAATATCCAAACATCCATAGCCGATTTGGGTACGGGACGGAGGAGAGACGGGGGGACGTGGCTTTAGCATCGTCATTTATCGGAAAATTTGAACTTCATTCCGAGCGACAGGTATAGGTAATCGGTAGGCATCAGCCACCTGTTGCCGAGCGCGCTGGCAATGTACAAATCGTTGCTGCTTACCTCGTAAAAGAGCGCTACGGCGCTCAGCCACCTTAGCTTTTCGCACGGAATACGGTACGTAACGCGCTGCCCGACGTAGATGTAAAACCTTACCTTGGGAGAAAAGGTGTAGTAGCGGTTGGGGTATTTGTTGGGGGCGCTCGCCCAAAAGTCCTTATCAAGAATGGCGCTTGCGTACAGGCCGCAGGATAGCGGCGATACCGAAATGTTTTTGTCGATGTCAAACTCCAGCCCTGCATCAACCTCCCACGGAATAAAGCTTTGCTTTAGCGTAGCCGTCATTTTGGCTTTTTCGGTTGAGTAGCGCGGCAGGAAGCCCACGAATACATCGGTTTCCCAGCGGTTCTTGCCATAATCCCAGCCTACGCCGCCCGACACCAAGCCCATGCCTCCGGCGTACTGAAGCTGGCTGTGGGTGGGGATGAGCTTGCTCCAGCGCTGCGGATGCTTTTCTACTCGCTTTTCGGAGGAGGCGCTTTGCCCGGAGGCTACGGCGGGAAGCAGCAGCAGGAATAAGGGCGCCGCGTACTTAAAATTGTACCACTTCACAGCTGTATCCATCTGAGGTTAAAGTAAACAGTAGGTATTGGCGCTTTGCAATGTCGGGCGAGCCGTGGTAGATAACGCCGTCGCCAAACCTGTCTTCGGCAGAAACGCGGTGCTCGTGCGCATTCAGGCAGAGCTGCAAGCCGGGAAATTTTTTGATGGTCTGCTGAAATGCTGCGGCTACGCTGTTGTTGAACGGCTCCGAATGGGGAGGCGCGTGCATGGCGACTACCGTTTGCTCGTGCCCTGCGCTGCGCTCACTAAGCCGAGTTTCCATGAACTGCAAGTCGGGAACGGGGTGCAAGTCGTCAAGCTCAGGCGCGTTGGTGTTCAGGCACACAAACTTGGCGCTGCCGGCAAGAAACGAGAAATTTTCTTCGCCAAATACTTTGCGGTAAATTGCTGCCCCGTTTGCAAGGCAGTCGTGGCTGCCGAGCAGCGCCACGTACGGCACCTCCAATCCGCTCATGATGTCCCGCATCCACATAAACTCGCGGGTAAGCCCAAAGTCGGAAATATCGCCGCCGTGTATCACAAAGTCAACATCGCTGCGGGAGTTGAGCGCTACTACAAAGTCGGCGGTTTCGTCGTACCGGCGCTGGGTGTCGCCCATTGCGGCGAAGCGGATGGTTGTCTTTCCGCGGCAAGAGTCTTCTATCCGGGCAATATTCCGGGCGTTGATGCCGACATCGCCCTCTATACGGCCGTCGTAGGCGTGGTACTCAAACTTGTAGCATGACTGAAAAGTAACCGCCGTCAGAAAAAATAAATGCTTTGCTTTCATATTACCTCCGTTTTTTTTGCAAGTTCCTGCTTAAGCACGGTAAAAGTAGCGCAGCGCGGCGCTTTGCGGCAGGCAAATTCTACCAAGCAGCCCCAATACCCGACGAAAAGCGGATTTTGCACGATGATTTTTCTTTCTCATACTAAATTTCGCTTTCATATTTAAGCTCCGAAAAACGCTACAAAAGTAGGCGTTCGGCAGGTAGCGCACAAGGTCAAAAGGGGGCAGAAGTTGGACGATAGCTTGCTTCTGCTTTGAAGTCGGCGGCGCCCATGGAAATGTTGGTGGTGTCCATGTTTTATTGATATAAAAAAATATATCATATTGAGTATCATATATTTGCTGTATTTTTGCAGCGCTTGTATCTTTACGATTATATGCTATACTTCGCATGGCGTGGTTTTGTGCATTGCCCGTAAGGGCATTCATATTCAATAGAATAGCGTACCAACAAGTCCACTTTATTGCCCGTAGGGCATTCATCTCTTAGCTATTAACCCCTACAGGGAACCGGAGCGAAGCGGAGCTCGGCGCAGCCAATGAGAGAAAAGCGATGTACGTTTCTATTATTTTTCTTCCTATTATTTTTCTTTCTATTATTCCCCTTTTTCTATTGATATGGTTCCTCACTCCCATATAATGCCGCTAAAATGGTCATTGTAGGGGGATAACTTCAAAAACGATGAAATATGCTGTCAAGAAAGGAAATGCCTGTAAAAGGAAAAAAATGATTGTTTTTGTGCCATGAAAATGGTTGCCTGTGAAAGATCTTATTTATCGTTGTAATGCCCCAATGCAGACAAAAGATAAACGGTTACAAGTTCTTCCGAAACAGTATATCTGATGCGGTCTTTTTTATTTAAACGTCGAGACCACACGCCAGGAATGTATTTCATCTGTTCAGGCTTTCCAGTTCCAGTATAGGGGTGTTCGGATAGCTCAAAGAAAAATTGCTCTATCTTCCTAACCATTGACTGATTGCCAAACTTGTGAATTTCTTGAAGATGTTTTTGTGCTTCTTGTGAAATTTCTATAGTATATCTGCCCATATATCTTGGCTATTCTTGATTTTAATCGTTCGTCCGTTACGCACGTCGTCCAGCCCTCTCTGAATAGCCTGAAGTTCCTCCCTTGACGGAATGTCATCATCATTGGGGACGTATAAGGCAATCGGTTTCCGATTTTTGCGAGCCACTAAAACAATCTCATTTTCAGCAAAATCAAAATATTTTTTTTGGTTTGCCCTAAATTCTCTCGTTGATATTACTTGCATAGCATTTTTTCTGCAAAAATATTCCATTTCCATGAACAAACAAAATTTTTGTGTACACAAATAGGTACACAAACCTAGAATAACATGACAATTAGACTATTAATATTCATAATTATTACCTGTGCATTCCCCTGCTTTTCCGCTGTTCCCCCAGCGGAGGTTCTTGCCCTCTTTTGGGGCGTAATCTCTCCTGCTGCTCTCTCATCAGACGTAAACGCTCTTGGTGCATTTTGTTCTGTTTCCACTCTTCGTTTTCTTTGACAGCCAACGATTTAGTCTTTTCATTCCAGTACAAATCAATATCCTTACTCTCATCCTTTATAACGGGGAAAGCATAAAAATAGCCCGCACACAGCATAAAAGCTATATCAAATAGGACATGGACACCATCCAAAAAAGCGCGTAACCCAAATATTCCGTTCGGGCATAGGTTCTTCCCCGCTTGGCGTGTTGCGAATTTCGCTACAAAAAAATCCAACCCCGCGTAAGGTTTTAAGCCTTACGCGGGGTTGGATTTTTTTGTAGCAACTTTCAGCCGCTTTTACAGCAGGCTCCACGCAACGGTAAGCCCCGCCATTACGATGGCCACCATGCTCATGAGCTTAACCAGAATGTTGAGCGACGGGCCGGAGGTGTCCTTAAACGGGTCGCCCACGGTGTCGCCGGTTACGGTAGCCTTATGCGTATCGGAGCCTTTTCCGCCAAGGTTTCCTTCCTCGACGTACTTTTTGGCGTTGTCCCACGCGCCGCCTGCGTTTGCCATGAAAATGGCCAGCACAAATCCGGTGCTGAGTCCGCCTACCAGCAGCCCCATCACGCCGGCCACGCCAAAGATAAGCCCCGTAGCAACGGGAGTGAGTATGGCCAAAACGGACGGCAGCAGCATTTCGCGCTGTGCGCCTTTGGTAGAGATGGCCACGCAGCGGGCGTAGTCCGGCGTTCCCTCTCCGGTGAGGATACCCTTAATTTCGCGGAACTGGCGGCGCACTTCCTCCACCATGCTTTGCGCGGCGCGCCCCACGGCGTTCATCGTCAAGCCGCAGAACATAAACGTCATCATTGCCCCAATAAATGAGCCTACCAGCACCTTGGGGTTCATCAGCGTTATCTGGTAGTAGTCCATAAAGTCCACAATGGTTGCCTTGGCAACCTCGACGGTATCGCCGTTGGCAAGGGTGAGCACGCTTTGGCCGATGTGCTGCAAGCCAATTTTCACCTCCTCTATGTACGAGGCAAGCAGGGCGAGCGCCGTGAGGGCGGCAGAGCCAATGGCAAAACCCTTTCCGGTGGCGGCGGTTGTATTGCCGAGCGCGTCGAGCGCGTCGGTGCGTTGGCGTACTTCTTTGCCCAGCCCACTCATTTCGGCGTTTCCGCCGGCGTTGTCGGCAATAGGGCCGTAGGCGTCGGTGGCAAGCGTAATGCCCAGCGTAGAGAGCATCCCCACGGCGGCAATGCCAATGCCGTAAAGCCCCAAGCCAAGACTTTTCGCCGAGAGCATGTCGGCTACGTTGAAGTTGATGGCGCAAAGAAACGCCATTATAATAGCCACGCCAATGGTTACTACGGGAATGGCGGTGGAGAGCATCCCCAGCCCCAAGCCCGAAATGATGACGGTGGCGGGGCCTGTTTGCCCGCTTTGCGCCACCCTTTGCGTAGGCTTGTACGAGTGCGAGGTGTAGTATTCGGTTGCCTGACCAATGATAATGCCGGCCAGCAGCCCGCTGATGACCGAGAAAGAAAGCCCCACCCAGTTGTCAATTTTCAAAATATATAAAATTGCAAAGGTCGCCGCAGCAATGAGCAGCGAGCTTACGTTTACGCCCCTGCCGAGCGCGTTGAGCAGGTTTTTCATTGTTGCGCCCTCTTTGGTTTTCACCAAAAATATTCCCAGTATGGAGAGCACAATACCCACCGCCGCAATGAGCATTGGCGCAAACACCGCCTTGAGCTGCATTTCGGGCGTGAGGTAAAAGGCCGACGCTCCCAGCGCGGCGGTGGCAAGGATAGAGCCGCAGTAGCTTTCGTAGAGGTCGGCGCCCATTCCGGCAACGTCGCCCACGTTGTCGCCCACGTTGTCGGCAATGGTGGCGGGGTTGCGCGGGTCGTCTTCGGGTATGCCGGCTTCGACTTTCCCCACGAGGTCTGCCCCCACGTCGGCAGCCTTGGTGTAGATGCCGCCGCCCACGCGGGCAAACAGCGCCTGCGTGGAGGCGCCCATGCCAAAGGTGAGCATGGTGGTGGTGATGATAACCATGTCTTGCGCTGAGTTGGTGTCATACCACCAGTTGAGCACCAAAAACCAGAGCGAAATGTCGAGCAGCCCCAGCCCCACTACGGTAAGCCCCATCACCGCCCCCGAGCGAAAAGCCACGCGCAGCCCAGCGTTGAGCGAATTTTGGGCGGCGTTTGCCGTTCGCGCCGAGGCGTAGGTGGCGGTCTTCATGCCGATAAAGCCTGCCAAGCCGGAGA
Source organism: Prevotellaceae bacterium (assembly GCA_031263185.1). GTDB lineage: Bacteria > Bacteroidota > Bacteroidia > Bacteroidales > UBA932 > JAITMY01. The sequence continues at coordinate 6,682 of JAISGH010000128.1, forward strand.
AAAATCCGCCCGTGAGGAATGCAAATGGCACCCAGCCGTTTTGTACGCCAAAGCCATACGCCAGCACGGCAAAAAATGCCGCCAGCACAATAAACACAATAGACACTACCTTGTACTGCTGCCGAAGGTAGGCCATAGCGCCTCTGCGCACGTGCAGGGCAATTTCTTTCATGAGGTTGGTACCCTCGTCTTCTTTCATCATTTGCCTGAAAAAATAGTAGGCAAACCCCAACGCCAGCAAGGCGGCTATAGGTACAATCCAAAATACATAGTCCATAAAAATAAGAAGTTAAAGTTTAAAAATAGCGTAACATACGCAAATAGCCAGCCGCAAAAGTAAGGATTAACGTTGATTTTGAAGGCGCTGATACTCTTTTTTTCTCATATTTTTGCGTTAAAAAATCGCAATAAAAACTGTATCAGGGAGTTCCCAAAGCTTAATACCCCGTATATCCCTGCGGCGTAAGCTCCCTCAACTCCTCCTTTACTTCGCTGTCAATATTCAGGAAATCAATAAATTGCATGACATCGCTTTGCGTAACAGCTTCGTTGGTGCGGGTAAGCGCCTTGAGCGCCTCGTATGGCTTGGGGTATCCTTCGCGGCGCAGGATGGTTTGGATGCCCTCTGCCACCACAGCCCAGCTGCTTTCCAAGTCAGCCTGTATTTTTTTGTCGTTTACTATCAGCTTGTTCAGCCCTTTCATAATGGAGGAGTAGGCTACGGTAGCGTGCCCCAGCGGTACGCCGATGTTGCGCAGCACGGTGCTGTCGGTCAGGTCGCGCTGCAGGCGCGAAACGGGCAGCTTTGCCGACAGGTGCTCCAGCAGCGCGTTGGCCAGCCCCAGGTTGCCCTCGGCGTTCTCAAAGTCAATGGGGTTTACCTTGTGCGGCATGGCCGACGAGCCTACCTCTCCCTCCTTTATTTTTTGCTTGAAGTAGCCCATCGAAATGTACGTCCACATATCGCGGCAGAGGTCTACAAGTATGTTGTTCAGCCGCTTAATGGAGTCGAAGGTGGCGGCAAGGTTGTCGTAGTGCTCAATTTGCGTGGTGGTTTGCGAGCGGCTTAGCCCCAGCGTACCGTTTACAAACCGATTGGCAAAGTCCACCCAGCCGATTTGCGGGTATGCTACCTTGTGAGCGTTGAAGTTGCCCGTAGCGCCGCCAAATTTGGCCGAGAAGGGCACCATGCGCAGCAGCGCGAGCTGGATTTCGAGCCGCTCTACAAATACGCAAATTTCCTTCCCCAGGCGCGTTGGCGAGGCCGGCTGCCCGTGGGTGTGCGCCAGCATGGGGATGGCAGCCCACTCTTTGGCCAGCGCGCTCAGCTTGAGGCGTACCTCCTCGAGCTGCGGGGTGAACACGCTGCGTAGCGCCTCCTTCAGGCTCAACGGCGTGGCAGTATTGTTGACATCCTGCGAGGTTAGCCCAAAGTGGATGAACTCCCTGTAGGCGGCCAGCCCCAGCAGGTCGAATTTTTCTTTCAGAAAATACTCTACCGCTTTCACGTCGTGGTTTGTAATGCTCTCCGTGCTCTTTACCTTTTGCGCGTCGCCTTCGCCAAAGTTTTGGTAAATGGCGCGCAGCTGCGGATAGACGCTTTTATCCACCGCCGCGAGCTGCGGCAGCGGGATTTCGCACAAGGCAATAAAGTACTCCACCTCTACCAGCACGCGGTAGCGAATGAGCGCCAGCTCCGAAAAGTACATCGCCAGCTCCTGCGCTTGCCTGTGGTAGCGCCCGTCGATGGGCGAAATGGCGGTTAAGGGTGATAAATTCATTTTGAATTTTTGAATTTTGAATTTTGAATTATGGATACAATACGCTCGCTCGCTACGAAAATTATTGCGCCAGCAAAGGTCTGTATTTTTTGCAGGATTTCAAAATGATTAGTTAATGATGTCAAATTAAGAAAGTTAGAAATTTGTCCAGTCAATGGCTGGACGGCTAAATCTTTTTTTGAGATGCTACGAAAATTTCATTTTGAGTTTTTCCCTCCTCTCTCCCACCGTCATTCCCGCGAAAGTTTGAAACCTTATTTACTCACTCGTGTTTATTTTAAAGTGTTCGTGAACTCGCTACGCTCGGTTTTACCTAATTTATCTAACAAAACAACCTCAGTAGCAATGAATTAATATGCACATCAACAACCTTATTACCTCATTAAAACGATGAAATGGACACGAAAAAAATGAGGTAATGAGGTTTGGTATATTATACAACTATGTGCTACTGAGGTTATTTTGTCAGATAAATTAGGTAAAACCGAGCGTAGCGAGTTCACGAACACTTTAAAATAAACACGAGTGAGTAAATGAGTCCACCATTAAAAAACATTAAATGCCAAATGGTAAGCAACTAAAAAACAATCATTTACGATTTAGTTGTATGAAAGGTTGCCAGCTGACCCACATTCTCATTGTATTCTAACTACCGAGTTGCAAGCTATTTTCGTAGCACCTCAAAAAAAGATTTAGCTGGCTGGACAATTATTTTGCCGTATCAAAATTTGAAGTTGTACGTAACCGAAGGCACTACGCTAAACAGGTAGAGCTTGTCGGCGT
>JAISGH010000177.1 GCA_031263185.1 Prevotellaceae bacterium
TGCTGGATTTGCGGGCAACAACGGCAGACGGAATAAAAGTGGATATTGAAGTGCAGCTTCGCAATGTAGGGAACATGGACAAGCGCAGCTTGTTTTACTGGAGCCGGGAGTACGTCCGCAGCATTGAAGCCGGGCAGGATTACCTAAAGCTCGCGGGGGTCATAGCCATCAATATTGTGGACTTCGACTTTATCCCGATCAACGAAGTGCATACCAGCTTTCATTTATGGGAAGATCGCCACAAAGATACAATGCTGACCGATGCTTTGGAGATACACTTTATCAGTATGGTAAAATTCCGGCAGCTGGGCAATGGCGATATTATCAATAACCACCTGTACCGGTGGCTGACATTTTTTGACAAGAATACGAATGAAGAAACAATAAAAACGATAGTAGCAATGGACGAAGCAATAGCAAAAGCGCAGAAAAAAATCACGTTTGTGTCGCGTGACAAGGAAACATTACGCGCCTACCAAATGCGCGAAATGGCATTGTCGGACTACACCAGCGGCATAAATTATGCACGTAGCGAAGGCAGAGAAGAAGGCAGACAAGAAGGCAGACAAGAAGGCAGAGAAGAAGGCAGACAAGAAGGCAGACAAGAAGGCAGACAAGAAGCATCTCTGGAAATTGTTAAATTACTAAAAAAAGGTAAATCCGTAGAAGAGATTAGCAGGTTGTTTCATGTTTCTAATGTAAAATAAAACGCATACTTCTCATTCGGCATTTTACACTTTATGCTCTATTGATATGGGTTTTTATTAGCGCTGTGAATCAATGAGTTAAAGATGGGTGGCGATGGCGGCGGCGAAGCTGCTACTCTCCCCCTTTGCACCGTCATTCCCGCGAAAGCGGAAATCTCCTCCAAAACCTACCGCACTTGGGTAGCCTGATGGAAAGAGATTCCTCGCTGCGCTCGGAATGACGAGCATGCCCCGTCTCTACATGCCCTGCCCTGCGCATGTCAGCAAACGGTAGAAAAAACATGCTGTAGCGCCGCCTCTGCATCCCTGACGGATTGCCGGATACGCATACATTCGACACTTTGTTTGCCACACACCATAAAACGGCTATAAGCTATTTATTTCGCGTTCCTGAACGCATTAATTCAAAATTCATGATTCAAAATTTCTCACAGGTTTTTCCCTGCCAATTCTGCCAGCTCGCTCCGTTCGCCTTTTATGAGGTTTACGTGCGCAAAAATTTCTTCGCCAATCATGCGGTCGCTCAGGTGCGTGAGGCCGTTGGAGCGAATGTCTAAGTAGGGTGAATCTATTTGCTGAATGTCGCCCGTAAACACCATTTTTGTACCCTCGCCGGCGCGGGTTACAATAGTCTTCACCTCGTGCGGCGTAAGGTTTTGCGCCTCGTCGATAATGAAAAAGGTATTGGTGAGGCTGCGCCCGCGTATGTAGGCAAGCGGGGTAATCATCAGCTTATTTTGCCGCTGCAGCTCTTCAATGTGCACCGCCTCCCTGCTTGTTGGCTTGAGCTTGCTTTTTATTACTGCAAGGTTATCGTAGAGAGGCAGCATGTAGGGCATCAGCTTTTCGTTGATGGCGCCCGGCAAAAAGCCCATATCCTGATTTTGCAGCGGAATAACAGGGCGCGAAAGCAGTATCTGGTCGTACTTGCCCTCCTGCGCCAGCGCCGCCGCCAGCGCCAGCAGGGTTTTTCCGGTGCCGGCAACACCTGTAAGCGATACCAGCTGAATAGCGGTGTTCATGAGCACGTGCATGGCAAACGTCTGCTCGGCGTTGCGCGGCTCTATGCCGAAAGCGCGGACTTTGTCAACGCGCCTCAAGCGGCCGCTTTGCTTGCTGTAGCAAGCCAGCGCGCTCGCCTCGCCGCTCTTGAGCAGGAAAAGCTGGTTGGCGTGCGGCTTCTGCTTCAGGTTCAGCTTTGCGGTGTCTAACCCTTCGCTGCCGGCGTACAGGGCGGCTATTTGCGCATCGCTAACCGACGCCACGCCAATATCTTTCTTCAGGTGGTCAACGTTCTTCACCTGCCCCGACAGGTAATCCTGAGCGTCTATGCCCAGCGATTTGGCCTTCATGCGCAGGTTGATGTCCTTGCTGACGAGCACCGTAATTTTTTGCGGATTGCTCTTTTTCTCATCGTAGGCCACTGCCAAAATACGGTGGTCGGGCGTAACTTCGTCGAACGAGTCCAGCATTTCTTGGGTAAACGGCTTGCCCGTGGCGACGCGCAGCTTGCCCAAATTTTTTCCCAGCGCAACGCCGTCGCCAAAAACGCGGTCGCCGGCAATGCCGTCGAGGATACGCACAAATTCACGAGCGTTGTAGTTGATTTGCTCGTTGCCTTTCTTGAACCTGTCCAGCTCCTCCAACACCACAATCGGTATTACCAGGTTGTTATCCTGAAAATTATAAATGCAGCGGTAGTCGTGCAAAATAACGTTGGTGTCCAGCACAAATGTTTTGGGTGGCTTGCTGATAGCAGCGGTCTTCTTCATAATACATAAATTATTGTTAGGTGTTCGATAAAAAGTATCCGCGACGCTATTAACATCGCGGATTTTTTGTTACCATGCTTTAGGAGTCAAGAGTGAGGTTATTCCTCTACCACTTCAAAGTCAATTTTTACCGTAACGTCGCGGTGCAGCTTCACCTCGGCGCTGTACCTGCCCAGCTCCTTGATTTGCTCGCCGCTGATGGTGATTTGCTTTCGGTCAACCTCAAAGCCTTTTTCCTTGAGCGCCTCCGAGAGCTGAATGGTATTTACGGAGCCGAAAATTTTGCCGGTTGTGCTTGCCTTGGCGCCAAGGGTCAGCAACATTCCTTCGAGCTTGGCTGCAAGGGCAAGGGCGTCGGTTTTAATTTTTTCGAGCTTATGCGCGCGCTGGCGCTGGTTTTCGGCGTGTACCTTTTTTGCCGATGCGGTGGCAATGGCGGCGTAGCCGTACGGAACGAGGTAGTTGTTGGCGTAGCCGTTCTTTACCTTTACGATGTCGTCCTTACTGCCTAAGTTAGCAACATCTTGCTTCAGAATTATTTCCATAATTTATATTCCCTCCTGTGTAAAATGTTACTTCATCAAATCCGATACGTATGGCAGCAGCGCCAGGTGGCGCGCGCGCTTCACGGCCTGCGATACCTTGCGCTGAAACTTCAGCGATGTCCCTGTGAGGCGGCGCGGAAGAATTTTTCCCTGCTCGTTCAGGAAGCGCTTCAGAAATTCCGGGTCTTTGTAGTCAATGTACTTGATGCCAGCTTTCTTGAAGCGGCAGTACTTTTTCTTTTTCACCTCAACCGCCACGGGGTTCAGGTAGCGAACTTCGTTGCTATTGCTGCTATGGTTGTTGTTGTATGCCATGGGTTATGCCTCCTTTTTGGTTTGGTTATTTCTGCGCCTGATGGCGTATTCAACGGCGTACTTGTCGAGCTTAAACGTCAGGAAGCGAATAACGCGCTCGTCGCGGCGAAATTCGGTTTCGAGCTTTTCAATAACAGCGCCTTCGGCCTGAAACTCCATCATGGAGTAAAATGCGGTTGATTTTTTCTGAATGGGGTAGGCCAGCTTCTTCAGCCCCCAATCTTCTTCATGGACAATCTGCCCGCCGCCTTCGGTAATGACGGCGCGGAACTTATCAACCGCTTCCTTTACCTGAACATCAGATAAAACGGGAGTTAAAATGAAAACGGTTTCGTAATGATTCATAATAATTTAGTTAGTTTGTAAAGTAAAAATGAGCGGACAAAGGTAGTGAAAATTTATTTATCCGCCAATAGCCTTTTGCAAAATATTTTGCAAAATCCTTTTACGTTGCCGCTCGAGGTCGCGTAGCGCGGTGGTTTTTCGGCCTACTTGCTGCCGGACGCCGCGAGTTTTTGCTGCCACTTCCACGCCGAAGCCAGCGTGTTTTCGAGGGTTTCCTTGGCCTGCCAGCCCAGCTCGGCGTTGGCGTAGGTGGGGTCGGCCCATATCTGCTCAATGTCGCCTGCGCGGCGGCCTACAACTTCGTAGTTGAGCTTTACGCCGGTAACCTTTTCAAACGTATTCACCACCTCCAGCACCGATACGCCCCTGCCCGTTCCGAGGTTGAACGTTTCTACCGGGCTTTTGCTTTTTCCGGTCAACATTCGCTGCGCGGCAATCACGTGCGCTTTTGCCAAATCTACCACGTTGATGTAGTCGCGGATGCACGAGCCGTCGGGGGTGCTGTAGTCGTTGCCGAATACGCTCAGCTTGGGGCGAATACCCGCAGCCGTTTGCGTTACAAAGGGAATGAGGTTTTGCGGGACGCCCAGCGGCAGCTCGCCTATCTCGGCGCTTGGGTGCGCCCCGATGGGGTTGAAGTAGCGCAGCAGGATGCTCCTGATTTTTGCCCCCGAATGTACCGTATCGTTCACAATATCCTCGCAAATCTGCTTGGTATTGCCGTAGGGCGATTCGGCGGGCTTGCGCGGCGCCTGCTCGGTTACGGGCAGGAGGTCGGGCTGACCGTACACGGTGCACGATGATGAAAATACGATGTTCTCCACGCCATGCTTGGGCATAAGCTCCAGCAGGTTGACGAGCGAAACCAGGTTGTTGCGGTAGTACAGCAGCGGCTTCTGCACCGATTCGCCAACGGCCTTGCTTGCCGCAAAGTGAATGACGGCGGCAACATCCTTGTGCTTGGCAAGCAGCTTGTCCAGCCCCTCGTAGTCGAGGCAGTCGAGCTTCTCGAAGTCCGGACGGATGCCCGTGATGCGGGCTATGCCATCCACCACCTCCGCCGACGAGTTGGAGAGGTTGTCCACAATTACTACCTTAAATCCGGCATTTTGCAGCTCCACAACGGTGTGCGAGCCAATATACCCTGTACCTCCTGTAACTAAAATTTTTTGCATAATGAGCAGTTAAAAAAATAATTTATATCAAACGTTTATTTTTAAGCGTAAAAAAGAGGAAGAGTGGGAGTTGATAATAATTTCCTCTGCGCCAACTTCTTTTGCCAGTTCAACGCCGGCTTCGGTTAGCGATAGCGAGTTTTTTACTTGAAAGATGGGATTTCCTTTGCTATCTCTTGACATCAAAATTAATTGCGCCATTGCTCCTTTCATGTAAGCTAAATCCGACCTGATGTCGTCGATATGCTTCTCTACAGTTTTTACCTTATCCTCAAATGTGCTATGCTTTTCCGATATTTTGGTAGCAAATTTTGTTATGTAGTGTATCGCCCACCCGACGAGCATCATAATAGAAAACACGAAAGCAAATGAACCTGCGGGGCTTGAGAGCGCCTGCTTTAGTAATTCTGACATGATGTTTTTGTTTTATGTTTTTGTTTTATGGCTGAGTATAGCGGCCATTTTTAGTAATGGCAAATATAGCAAGTTTTTTTCAATAGCGAAAATAAGATTGCCTCGGCTAATTCTTTTGAGGAGGGCTATTGAATTTTGCAGGTTTTTCGGCTTACTCCTTTTGCTTTGTGTCTATCCAAATTGTTACAGGTCCATCGTTGACGAGCGAAACCTGCATATCGGCGCCAAATTCGCCTGTGCCGACGTTTTTTTTCAGCTCGCTCTGCACCAGCTGCACAAACTTGCCGTATAGCGTAACAGCATGCTCCGGCCGCGCTGCGCGAATGTACGAAGGCCTGTTTCCCTTTTTGGTTTGCGCGTGCAGCGTAAACTGGCTTACGATGAGCGCTTCGCCGTTCACCTCTTGCAGCGACAAGTTCATTACGCCCTGCGCGTCGTCGAAAATACGCAGGTGCGCCAGCTTTGCCGCAGCCCACGCCAAGTCTTCGTCGCCGTCGGCCTCCTCAAAGCCCGACAAGACCACAACGCCCATTCCTATCCTGGACTTTATGCTTCCGCTAATGGCCACCGATGCTTCTAATACCCTCTGAATGAGCAATCTCATACCTTCATGCTTGCTGTAGTATAAAAACTTGAAAGGCACAAATTTACAAATAAAATTCTGTTTTTGCGTAATTGTTATTACATTTGCATCCTAATAGTCATTTAAATTCAACTTAAAATAAATTATGCTGATACAAGAGAATGTGCCTTACAAGGTAAAAGATTTGCAGCTTGCCGGCTGGGGTCGCAAGGAGATAGAAATTGCCGAAAAGGAAATGCCCGGCTTGATGGCGCTACGCGCAAAGTATGGCCAAGCGCAGCCGCTAAAGGGTGTGCGAATTATGGGGTCGCTGCACATGACCATTCAAACGGCGGTGCTGATTGAAACGCTAAAGGCGCTGGGCGGAGACGTGCGCTGGTGCAGCTGCAACATATTTTCTACGCAAGACCACGCTGCAGCGGCTATTGCGGCTGCCGGAACGCCGGTTTTTGCATGGAAAGGTGAAACGCTGGAGGAGTACTGGTGGTGCACGGCTATGGCGCTGTCTTTTCCAAATGGCAAGGGGCCGCAGCTCATAGTGGACGACGGCGGCGACGCAACGCTGCTCATCCATAAAGGCAACGCCGCCGAAAAGAACGCCGACGTTTTGGACGTAGCGCCGGAATCTACCGAGGAGGGCGTTATTCTGAAGTTGCTCAAGGATTTGCTCAAGGAAGACGGGCAAAAGTGGAGCCGCACGGTGGCCGAGTGGAAAGGCGTAAGCGAGGAAACAACCACCGGAGTGCACCGCCTGTACCAAATGCAGGAGCGCGGCGAGCTGCTTGTGCCGGCTATCAACGTGAACGATTCGGTAACCAAGAGCAAGTTCGACAACCTGTACGGCTGCCGTGAATCGCTGGCCGACGGCATAAAGCGCGCAACCGACGTGATGATTGCCGGAAAGGTAGTGGTGGTGTGCGGCTACGGCGACGTGGGCAAAGGGTGCGCAAAGTCAATGCGCAGCTACGGAGCGCGCGTTATCGTTACCGAGATAGACCCTATCTGTGCGCTGCAGGCGGCTATGGAGGGATTTGAGGTAAAAACCGTAGAAGACACGCTGGGTGAAGGCAACATTTACGTTACCACCACCGGAAACAAGGATATCATTACGCTGGAGCATATACAAAAGATGAAAGACCAGTCCATTGTGTGCAACATTGGCCACTTTGACAACGAAATTCAGGTGGACAGGCTCAACGCGCTGGCGGGCGTAAAAAAGGAGAACATCAAGCCGCAGGTGGACAAGTACGTTTTCCCCGACGGCCACGCCGTTTTCCTGCTGGCCGAAGGGCGCTTGGTAAACCTTGGCTGCGCAACGGGGCATCCCTCATTTGTGATGAGCAACTCGTTCACCAACCAAACGCTGGCGCAAATAGAGCTGTGGACAAACAAAGAGCTGAAGGTGGGCGTTTACACCCTTCCCAAGCATTTGGACGAGGAGGTGGCGCGGCTGCATTTGGAGCAAATAGGCGTGAAGCTGACAAAGCTTACCCCTGCACAGGCCGCCTACATCGGCGTAAAGGTAGAAGGGCCGTATAAGGCCGAGCACTACAGGTATTGAATTTTGAATTCGGAATTTGTTTTAAAGGTTTGTGCGCGGCCGCCAACTCCAAAGTAACTATTTCCGCGAAGGCGGGGATGACGGCAATTTATCTGTCTGCTATTCAAAAAAAACAGCATCTTTATGGAGTAAAAAATTCCATTCATCATGAAAACACCAACGACCAACAAAACGGCTAAAGAAACAGGCAAAAGTCGAGTGCTCATTTCGTTTGACTACGCCTTGAAGCGCCTGCTGCGCAACAAGGCCAA
>JAISGH010000223.1 GCA_031263185.1 Prevotellaceae bacterium
CATTATGCCATTAAAATATAGTGAATGAAAAATGGATGACATGAACACCGAGTTTGAACCGAAAATATTAGCCTTTGTCTGCAACTGGTGCACGTACGCCGGCGCCGACCTTACGGGCACAAGCCGCATCAAGTACGCCTCCAACGTGAAGATTGTTCGCTTTCCGTGCACGGGGCGCATTGACTTCATGCTGCTGCTCAAAGCCTTTGCCAGCGGCTCGGATGGCGTTATTGTGTCGGGCTGCCACCCCAACGATTGCCACTACACGTCGGGAAATTTCCACGCGCGCCGCCGCTGGATTATTTTCCGCGGGCTGCTCAGCTTTCTGGGGATAGACGTGCGCCGGATACAGTTCTCGTGGGTTTCGGCCGCAGAGGGGGCAAAGTGGGCCGACGTTGTCAACAAGACAGTGGCCGAAGTTCGCGCGCTGGGGCCGTACGACGAGTACCGGAAAGCGGCCGAATTTTTGGCCGGCAACGAAGATGTTCTACTCAAAGAGCAGGAGGTAACCCTATGAATGAGCTGAGAAGTAAAGTAAAGGAGCTGCTCGGCAGCAAGGAGATTGACCTGTTTGTGGGCTACGAGCAGGGTACACGCCTCCCGCGCCCCCTGATAGCCGCCTCGGCCGAGGAGGCCGACAGGCTGATATTTGACGAGAGCTGCACCGGCAACCTTGCCGTTTACCTCACGCGCAGGGAGCTTACGGGCGGCAAAAAAACGGGCATTGCAGCGTCGTACTACGCCATGCGCAGCATTAGCCGCCTGCTCGACGAAAACCAGCTGCGGGAGGGAATGGTCAAAGTATTTGGGCTGACGCCGGATGGCGGCCTAACGCTGCTTGAGTCCATTGCCGACGTGAAGCAGCGCCTGCAGGAAACCTCCGCGCCGTCGAGTCAGGTGGAGGATGAGTGGGTGAAGGAGATAGAGGATATGCCGCCGGCAGAGCGCTGGAAGTTCTGGACGAGCGAGCTCTCCAAGTGCTTCAAGTGCTACGCCTGCCGCGCTGCCTGCCCCATGTGCTACTGCACAAAGTGCATTGTGGAGGTCAACCGTCCGCAGTGGATACAGCCGTGGGCGGCAACCATGAGCAACGTGGAGTGGCAAATAAACCGCGTAATGCACATGGCAGGTCGCTGCGCCGACTGCGGGGCCTGCGGCGCCGCCTGCCCGCTGGGGCTGCCCGTGCACATTATAGCGCATAAAATGGTAGAAATGGTCCGGCAAAACTTTGGCGAGCCGACAGAAAAAGGCAACGTGCTATCTACGTTTAAACCCAACGACGAAGAAAACTTTATATGGTAAAAGCGATGGAGCAAAAAAATATACCCCCCAAAAATATATCCCCAAAATATATATCCAAAGCGTCCCTCAAAGCTTGGCTGGCAAAGGTAAAGGACGATGGCAGGCATATCTACGCGCCGGTAACCGAAAACGGCAAAACGAACTTTAAGCGGGTAAAATCCGTTGACGAGATTTCGATGGCGCATATTCAAACGGCGCAATCGGCCAAGGGAGCGGTATTTCCGCGCACCGAGAAGCTCTTTTCCTACGCCAGGCAGCAGGGCGATGTAGCGTTGCAGGATTACAACCCCGGCGATATCCCCGATACGGTAGTCTTTGGCCTGCACCCTTGCGATGCGGCCGCGTTCAAGGCTTTGTCGGGCATTTTTAATTGGGGCGCTCAAGATAAACCGTTTAGCGAGCGTATGCAGCGGGTAACGCTCGTTGGCGTGAGCTGCAGCCGGAGCGATGTATTTTGCTTTTGCACCTCCGTCGGCGGCCATCCGGGAAGCGCGGAGGGAAGCGATATTTTGCTGACCGCCATTGGCGACGATGGCTACCTTGTGGAAATTATTACCGACAGGGGGCAGGCGCTGGTAGAAAAAAGCGCCGACCTCTTTGAAGCCGCCGCCGGCATTAGCAAGGAAGAGCATTTGGCGTCGGCGCCGGCGCGGTTTAGCGTTGAGGAGGTGCAGCGCAAAATGGCAGGCTCGTTTGAGAGCGATATTTGGAAAAAGCAGTCGGCGCGCTGCATTGGGTGCGGCGCCTGCGCGTTTGTGTGCCCTGCCTGCGCCTGCTTTGATATTCAGGAAAACGCAAAGGGAAACGGTACCGGCGACAGAATACGCTGCTGGGATTCGTGCGGATTTTCGCTTTTCACGCTTCACACTTCGGGGCACAACCCTCGCAGCGTACAAAGCCAGCGCTGGCGGCAGCGCCTGCTGCACAAGCTCTGCTACATGCCCGACCGCCTCTCGGTGCGCGGCTGTACCGGCTGCGGACGCTGCTCCCGCGCCTGCCCTGTGGATATGAACTTGGCAGAGCATCTGAAAGAATTTGAACGTTTGTAAGGGTTAAAAAAAATTTGATACCACTCATGGCCGACAACATTTATCTTCCCTACTTGGTAACCATCGAAAAGATTACGCAGGAAGCGCCGGGCGTAAAAACATTCCGCCTGAAGTTCAAGGACGAGGAGGTTGCCCGCTCCTTTGAGTTTAAGGCAGGGCAATTTGGCGAGTACTCCGCCTTTGGAGAGGGCGAATGTACGTTTTGCATCGCCTCGCCGCCCACGCGCAAGGGCTACATTGAGTGCACCTTTCGCGAGGCAGGAAAAGTTACCACGGCGCTGGCCGGGCTGGAGGAAGGGCAAACAATGGGGTTTCGCGGGCCCTACGGCAACACTTTCCCAATGGACGAGTGGAAAGGAAAAAGCTTGCTGTTCATTGCCGGCGGCATTGCGCTGCCGCCCATGCGCTGCGTGATATGGAACGCCCTCGATACGCGGAGCAGCTACAGGGATATAAACATTCTGTACGGCGCAAAATCCGTTGCCGACCTCGTGTACAAGCACGAGCTCAAGGAGTGGGAAGAGCGCCCCGATGTGAACTTGCTGACCACCGTTGACCCGGGCGGCGAAACGCCCGAATGGAAAGGGCAGGTAGGCTTTGTGCCGGCTGTGCTGGAAAAGATGAACCCCGCTGCGGAAAACACCATCGCCATTGTCTGCGGGCCTCCCGTGATGATTAAGTTCACCTTTCCGGCGCTGGACAAGCTGGGCTTCAAGCCCGAAAATATCTACACCACGCTCGAGAACCGCATGAAGTGCGGCGTTGGCAAGTGCGGACGGTGCAACGTGGGCAGCAAGTATGTATGCAAGGACGGCCCTGTGTTCTCAAGAACGCAGCTGGAAGCGCTGCCGGCGGAGTACTGATGAGCGAAGGCAATTGGATGAATGACATGACGCTACTTTGAAGAAGATGCCATTGCCAAAGTCACAAAGAGAGAGGCTTTCCTTGAACCGGAAAGCCTCTCTCTCTCTTGTTTTTCGCCATTTTTAGGCTTTGTCTGTTTCTTTTTGGAGACGTGCTCTGACTCTCCCATGCCGTAGCGCTTGAACGCCTCTGCAACTTCGGGGTATCCTTTGCGGTCAGCCTGACGGCTCATGGCAAAGTACATAGCAGCCTCCGTTGATTTTTCCACAAAGTGCGACTTCAATCCTCCCGGCACAACGGGGTCAGCGCCCTTGGCTACGTCTATCACGTGCTCATTAGCGAGCCTCAGCGCACTTTCACTTCATCTTCAGCTCACCTTCCGTCTCCACCAGCTCTTTAAACTTATTTTTGGGCTGCTTGCATTGCGGACAACGCTCAGGAGCTTCGTCCCCTTCGTGTACGTATCCGCACACGATACAAATCCATTTCTTCTTCATAGCTAAAAATATAAATATATCAGGATGTGGTCTGCATGTAAACGCTCATCCATAGTTGTTGTTTTCTAATCAAACGAACATGCTCGTTTTTTTGCTTCAATAAATTACGCGCTACACGCTGTGCGCTGCGCTTTCGGCCTTGGCTTTGCAGCTGTCGCAGTAGCCTTTGCAGTACAGCTGGCTCTCGGTTATCACAAACTTGCCTGCGGCTTCTACCGTCACCGCTTCGAGGCCGGCAAGGGGCAAATCATATACGCTTCCGCAAATTTTGCACCGGAAGTGGGCGTGGCGAGAGATGTTAGCGTCGTAGCGAACATTTTTGTCGTCAATGTTCAGCTCCAGAACAGCGCCCTGCCGGGCAAGCAGCTTGAGCGTATTGTACACGGTTGTTTTGGACAAAGTCGGGATAGAAGCCGACAGGCTGTTGAACACGGTATCTACCGTTGGGTGCACAAAGTTGTTCATCAGGTATTCCATAATGGCTATTCGCTGTAGCGATGGCTTTACGCCAAACTGCTCTAACTTTTCTATGACCTCACGTTGGTTTTTCATCACAAAATTGGAATCATTACAGTTTTGATTTCAACACAAAGATAAGCAAATTATTTGAAGCTACAATTTTTTTCTGAAAAAAATCTTTCAGGCAATGCTCCACTCAAATCCGTCCTTAGTATCCTTTACGGCAACTCCCAGCGCGGCAAGGTCATTGCGGATTTTATCGGAGGTGGCAAAATCTTTACTTGCCTTTGCCTGCAAGCGCAGGTTGAGCAGGAGGTTTATCAGGTCTGCCGAAAGGTCTTTTTTGCTCTCGTCGGCCAGAGAGTCGTCTTTTATGCCAAGTATGTCGGAGGTAACCAGCGCAAAATCCTTGCGCAGCTGCTCTATGTCGGCGGCGGTGAGGGTTTCTGCTCCGGCCTTTACCAAGTTTATATTTTTTACCCACTCCATAAGCGCCACCAGCGCCAGCGCCGTGTTCAGGTCGTCGTCGAGGGCGGCGCGGCAGTCGGCAAGCAAGCGGGACACATCCAAGGTAGATTTGTCCGAAGGCTTGAGGTGCGCGAGCGTTTTTTTGGCGGCAAGCAGGCGCTGCAAACCCTTTTCGGCCGCCTGCAGCGCCTCGTTGCTAAAGTCGAGCGTGCTGCGGTAGTGCGCCTGCAGAATGAAAAACCGAATGGTCATGGGGCTGTACGCCTGCACCAGCAGCCGATGGCTACCGGTAAAGAGCTCCTCCAGCGTGATAAAGTTGCCCAGCGCCTTGCCCATCTTTTGCCCGTTGATGGTAATCATGTTGTTGTGCACCCACATGCGCGCCGCGTCGTGCCCGCAGGCGGCAACGCTCTGCGCAATTTCGCACTCGTGGTGCGGAAACATCAAGTCTAAACCTCCACCGTGGATGTCAAACGTTTCGCCAAGATACTTTGTGCTCATTGCCGAGCACTCTAAGTGCCACCCCGGAAAACCGACGCCCCAGGGAGATTTCCAGCGCATGATGTGCTCCGGAGCAACTTTTTTCCACAGCGCAAAGTCAAAGGGGTTGCGCTTGTCGCCCTGCCCGTCGAGGCTGCGCGTGTTGGCCATCAAGTCGTCGAGCACGCGCCCCGAAAGCTTTCCGTAGGTATGCTTTTTGCTGTACGCCTCAACGTCAAAGTACACCGATCCTCCCACCTCGTAGGCAAATCCGCGCTTCAGGATTTCCTCCACCAGCGCTATCTGCTCAATGATGTGCCCGCTGGCGTGAGGCTCAATGCTTGGCGGAAGCACGTTGAGGTGCTGCATGGCGCTGCGGTAGCGGTTGGCGTAGCGCTGGGCTACCTCCATAGGCTCAAGCTGCTCCAGCCGCGCTTTTTTGGCAATTTTGTCTTCGCCGGCGTCAGCGTCGTTCTCAAGGTGCCCTACGTCGGTAATGTTGCGCACGTACCGCACCTTGTACCCCAGGTAGGCAAGGTAGCGAAACAGTAAATCAAACGTAATCGCCGGGCGCGCGTGCCCCAGATGCGGGTCGCCGTACACCGTAGGGCCGCACACGTACATGCCCACGTGGGGGGCGTTGAAGGGCGTAAAATTTTCTTTCTTACGCGAAAGCGTGTTGTAAAGCTGAAGGGTTGAAGTCATAGCTTGAAAATATTTATGCTGTTTTTTCTGCAAAGATAGCGCAATTTTTATTACCAGCAGCACTATGAAAACGCTTATCAGGGCAAATGCACGAAAACCTCATCACCCTGGCCGTTACCCTCACGCCATTACCTTCTGCTACTCTGCACATGATGTTGTGAATTGTTTCGTCGCTATAATCGCTTGCTCATTATCTTCTTGCGCTCTTCATAGCGGGTTGACAAGCAATACGAATAACCATACAACAAATGTTGTTTATTTGCGTTAAAATGGTTGCTAAATCACTTCCTGATGGCTACCTTTGCTGCGTAAGAGTATGCTTAAACGCTATTTAAACGCTACTTAAATTCTACCCTAAGGCCGTATTAAGGCCGCGTGGGCACTTCTTTACGGAGTTTCTACCGGACAACTATAAAAGCAAATACGCCATGTTTGAACTGATAGCAGAAATACTACGCTCACCGGCCGGTGAGCGTTGCCTCCGCTTTTGCGCTGGATAGGAGTGGTGATTTACCTCGTGCGCTGGGCAACGAAAAAAATAACCGAAGTACGCATCTCCGGCGAAAAAGCAGAAGCAACGAAGTAACCCATAAAAACGCTCACGCCATAAAAACATTATTTATCATCATCGCATGGATAGTAATAATTGCTCAGATTTTCACATACACTTTTCTTGATTAAAATGAAAAAATCTATTTTGGGATTTGCTGCGGGGCTAACGGCGGGAGCGCTTGCGGCAACGCTTGGATGTACGCCGCCTGCTCCGAAAAAAGCGGAGCTGCAACCGCTGAAGCTTTCGGATAACCGCCGCTTTCTGGTTACTCGGGACGGGAAACCGTTCCTGTGGCTTGGCGATACGGGGTGGCTGCTGCACAAGCTCAACCGTGAGCAGACCGAGCAGTATCTGGAGGACAGGCGCGCCAAGGGCTTCAACGTGATACAAACCTCTGTGCTGCACAGCCTCGACGTGCAGAACGCCTACGGAAGCAGGGCTGTGGAGGACGGGGATGCCGCAAGGCCGCTGGTAACCGAAGGCGCCGACCCCGGCAATGCGCTTCAGTACGACTACTGGGACCACGTGGACTACGCCGTTGACCTGGCCGCCCAAAAGGGCATGTACGTGGCCATCGTTGCGGTGTGGGGGGCAAACGTAAAGAGCGGCAGGGTGAGCCGCGAGCAGGCCGCCGCCTACGCGAAATTTCTGGGCGAGCGCTACGCCAACCGCAGCAACGTAATTTGGGTAAACGGCGGCGATGTGATGGGCACAGATTCGTCCGAAACATGGAACATTATCGGCAGCACGCTGCGGCAGCACGCGCCCGGCCACCTGATAACGTTCCACCCGTTTGGCCGGTCGCGCTCGTCGGAATGGTTTCACAACGCCCCGTGGCTGGACTTCAACATGGTGCAGTCGGGGCACCGCACCTACGAGCAAGACCCCAACGGCGTTGGTCAGGACACGTGGCGGCACATCGCCGTTGACTACAACCTTACCCCCACGAAGCCTACCATAGACGGCGAGCCGTCGTACGAAAATATTCCTTACGGGCTGCACGATTGGCACCTGGACAGGTATAGCCACCTGCGCCCGGAGGATTACTCGCCGGCAGCTCCGCAGCCGCTGTGGCAAGCCGCCGACGTACGCCGCTACGCCTACTGGTCGGTGCTTGCCGGCGGATTTGGATTTACCTACGGGCACAACTCCATCATGCAGATGCTGCTGCCCTCCGATAAGCAGCCCGGCGCTTACGGCGCTACCATGCTCTGGACGGAGGCGCTCAACGCCGAGGGCGCTTCGCAAATGCAGCACCTCAAGCGCCTGATGCTGTCGCGCCCATTCCTGGAGCAAGCGCCTGATGCCTCGCTTGTGGCCAATCAGGGCGAGAGGTACAACCATATTCAGGCTGCCCGCGGCGAGGAGTACGCTTTTCTTTACACCTACAACGGCCGCGAGGTGGAGGTAAACATGGGCAAAATAAAGGGCAACGAGGTGAAAGCGTCGTGGTACAACCCGCGCAACGGAGAGCTTACGGAGGTTGGCCGCGTAAGGAATGAAGGAATTGCGGCCTTTACGCCTCCCGTGCCCGAGGTGAAAGACGGAAACGACTGGGTGCTGATACTGGAAAAAAGCGAAATTTGAGGTGGCAACATGCAACCTTTTGAACTGTAAATCCCGAAAATCGAATGAAAAGAATACTATACATTGCCCTGTGTACGCTGCTGTTGGCCTCGTGCGGCAAAAAAGAGGTATACCTGTTTACCTCGTTTAATGAGCCGGCAACCGACGGCCTGCGCCTGCTGTACAGCGAGGATGGCCTCAAGTGGACGGCATTTGGCTGCACTTTTCTGTCGCCCGCCGTGGGCAGCGGCGTTATGCGCGACCCCTCCATTGCGCGGGGAGGGGATGGCGTTTTTCATGCAGTGTGGACAAGCGGATGGCGCGGCGACAAAGGCTTTGGCTACGCCTGCTCCAAAAACCTTACGGAGTGGAGCAGCCAGCGCTACGTAGAGGTTATGGCCGGTGAACCCGAGGCGGTGAACGTATGGGCGCCCGAGCTGTTTTACGACGACGAAGCCGACAGCTTTATCATCGTTTGGGCAACGACCATCCCTTTTCGCTTTGAAAAAGGCATAGAGGAGGAAAACAACAACCACCGCCTGTACTACGCTACCACCAAAGATTTTGTAACATTCTCGGAGGCGCAGCTTTTCCTCGACCCCGGCTTTAGCGTAATTGACGCCGTAATTGTGAAGCGCGCCAAAAATGACTACGTGCTGGTGATGAAAGATAACACCCGCCCCAACCGCAACCTCCGCGTAGCGTTTGCCGCCAGCCCGCTTGGCCCGTACGGTGCAGCGTCCGAAACGTTTACAACTCAATTTACCGAAGGCCCGTCGGTGGTGAAGCTGGGCAGCAGCTACTACATTTACTACGACGCTTACCGCGATCACGCTTATGGAGCTGTCAAAACGTGCGATTTCGGCACGTTTACGGATGCCGCCGCCGAAATATCTGTCCCCAAAGGGCACAAGCACGGCGCCATTTTTAAAGCCGAAAAAGCCATTGTAGCGCAGCTGGAAGCGTTTTGTGCAGAGCGGCAAGCAGAAAACAAGCCAATAGCCGAGTAACCATGAACACACCTTTTTACCCCGTTTTTTTGCTCTGCACCGCCGCTGCAATTGCGCTTTACGCTCCGGCGCGCGCGCTGGAGGTAAAAAAAGCTACCTGCGAAATGCAAAGTAATCCGCTTGGCGTGGACGCGCAGCAGGTGCGCTTTGGGTGGCAGCTGCACTCCGAGCTGCAGGGCGACAGGCAAACGGCTTACCACATCATTGTAGCGTCGAGCAAGGCGAGCATTGACAAAAATGTCGGCAACATGTGGGATAGCCGCGAGGTACAATCCTCGCAGAGCCAGCTTGTGAGCTACGGCGGAAACCCGCTGAAGCCGGGTGCGCAGTACTACTGGAAAGTAATGGCGTGGGATGCGCAGGGCAAGCCATCGGAGTGGAGCGGCGCCGCTACGTTTGACCTTGCGCCCGCAATCAACGATTTAAACGTCCGCTGGATAGGCGCTATCAAGAAAGCAGACAGCCACCTGCCCGACGGACACGCCTACAACCCTCCCTACAAAAAATACGGCTACGACACGCTGTTTGCCAAGGTGGACACGCTGGCAAAGCGAAGCATACTGCTGCGCAAACCTTTTACCATAGAGAAAAAAGCGGTGAGGCGCGCTATGGCGTACATCTCGGGCCTGGGGCACTATGAGCTCAGCGTTAACGGCAAGAGGGTAGGGGCGAGCGTTTTTGCTCCGCTGTGGAGCGATTACGACAAAACTATCTACTACAACAGCTACGATGTGGGGGCGCTGCTTGCGCCCGACCGCAACGCTGTGGGGGTTATGCTGGGCAACGGGTTCTACAACTGCTCGGAGGTACAGCGCTACAGCAAGCTACTGCGCAGCTTTGGCCCGCCTACGCTATTCTTCCGCATGGAGGTGGAGTACGCCGACGGCACAACGCTGGTGGTGGCGTCGGACAACTCGTGGAGGTACGCCCCAAGCCCCATCACCTTCAACAGCATCTACGGAGGCGAAGATTACGACGCCAACCTTGAGCAGGCAGGGTGGGATACGCCCGAGTTTGACGACCTCCGCTGGCAGCGCGCCGTAGTGCAGGAAAGCCCGCAGGGTAAGCTCAGGCCGCAGCAGGCGCCTCCCGTAAAGGTTATGCAGCAGTACGGCATACGCCGGATTATGGAGCCGCAAAAAGGAACTTTTGTGCTGGATATGGGGCAAAACCTTTCGGGCTACCCCACCATCAAGGTGCAGGGAAAAAAGGGGCAGACGGTGCGAATTTACCCCGCCGAAAGCCTGACGCAGGATAGCCTCGTAAGCCAGCAGCGCACGGGCAGCCCCTGCTACTTTGAGTACACGCTTTGCGGCAGCGGCGTGGAGGAGTGGACACCGCGCTTTTCCTACTACGGGTACCGGTACTTGCAGGTAGAGAACGTGCACATGCAGCAACCGGAAGAGAACGATGGTAAGCCGCTGCTGCTGGATGTTACCTCCAACTTTGTTTACAGCAGCGTGGATGCTGCCGGCGAGTTTGAGTGCTCCAACGATATTTTCAATCAGGCGCACCGGCTTATCAACAACGCGGTCAAAAGCAACATGCAGGCGGTGTTTACCGATTGCCCGCACCGCGAAAAGCTGGGCTGGCTGGAGGAAATTCACCTCAACGCGCCGGGGCTGCTGTCGTGCTACAACTTGTCGCAATTTTTCCCAAAAACCATGCAGGACATAGCCGATGGGCAACACCCAAACGGCTTGGTGCCCAACATTGCGCCGGAGTACACCACCTTTAGCGACTACAACGGAAATTTTTCCGACTCGCCGGAGTGGGGCGCTACGGCGGTCATTCTGCCGTGGATGTACTACCATTACTACGGCGACAGCACGCTTATTGCGCGCTACTTTGACGTGATGTACCGGTATGTGAACTACCTCAGCAGCCGCGCCGCCGAGCATATTGTGTCGCACGGCCTGGGCGACTGGTACGACTACGGCGATTTTACGGCAGGATTTTCCCGCAACACGCCGGTTGCGCTGTCGGCCACGGCGCACTACTACAGCGTGGCTATGCTCACGGCAGAGGCGGCGGCCATGCTCCATATGGAAGCTTACGAAAAAAAATACCGAACGCTGGCCGAAAATATCCGCTGGGCTTTCAACAGCAAGTTCTTTGACGCCGACAGCAAGCAGTACGGCACCGGCAGCCAAGCCTCCAACGCAATGCCGCTGTTCATGGGCATTGTAGAGCCGCAGCACAGGCAGACGGTGCTGGAGAATTTGGTAAAGGACATTCAGGCGCACGGCAACCGCCTCACCACGGGCGACGTGGGCAACCGCTACCTGTATCAGGCACTGGCGCGTAACGGCTGCAACGACGTGATGTACGCCATGCACAACCACTACGACGCGCCGGGGTACGGATTTCAGATTAAGTTTGGGCTTACTACGCTCACCGAGCAGTGGGATCCGCGCAAGGGCGCCTCGTGGAATCACTTTATGATGGGGCAGATAGAGGAGTGGTTTTTCTGCTCCCTGGCGGGGATTACCCCCGACGACAAGCGCCCGGGATTTTCCCACTTTCACGTGGCGCCTGCGCCGGTAGCCGACTTGACCTGCGTAAAGGCGTCGCACGCTTCGCCCTACGGCGACGTAAAGGTGCACTGGACAAGCAACGACGACGTGTTTACGCTCAACCTCACGGTGCCCGTAAACGCTACAGCCTCCGTAAAGCTTCCCGATAGCGAGGAGGCAGACATTCTGGCCAACGGCGAGCCTTTGGCAACAGCAACCGCCGTAGAGCGGGTAGATAGCGTAACCCTGCTGGTCGGGTCGGGCGAATATACGTTGGTAGTGCGTCAATCTCGCTAAAAAGTATTACGACAGAATGGCTATCCGCCATAACAAGCAACGGAACATTGGTTAACATCTTGTTTTTCAGCATCTTTCACCCATATTCCGTTCCTACGGGACGGCGCAAGTGTCCCTCAACCCAAGTAAAGCTCCCAATACAATACAAATGAGTCAGATAGATATTTCTACCCTGTACTAAGCTCATTGCGCATTTAAGAAAAAAGGCTGTTTGGTACCGAACAGCCTTTTTTTGGGTAGCTCCCTTATTGTATTTAACAGCAACCTTGGTAGCTAAGGGGTGATATAGCCATCATTAAATGTCGGATAAATTGGGGGGTGTTAAACCCGCAGGGGTTCAGCGTCTGGTTTTATCCGAATCTTGGAAAGTTGGAAGATGCTGCGCTCAATTTTAAACCGTCGAATCCACCGATGAAAAAAAGTCGTAATCCCCCATAAATGAAATCATGGAAACGCATATTCATGATTACATGATAATGACAATAATGTGATTGCCAAGTTGGGTTAATCTCTAACAATTTTTAGAAACACTACTGTTCGAATTTTCACGGCGAGACTACATCATCACTGCTCAATGCTTCAGCATTTCCGACAAAACCGCCGAAAAGCATATTGTAAAGTTTGTGCAAAGCGGGCTAGTAAACCACTTCACACACGATAAGTATAGGAAAACATAGCGGAAAAGGACAGCGTATAGCAGTCCTTTTTTCATTTTGTTGGTAACTTACAGTAAATAAAAAGTATCAATTCGGAAAAAATCGTACCTTAGCAGCTGCTAAAAGATACCTTTATATGAATGTAAAAAATACGACAGAAGAGCTGCTTACAGTAAAGGAAGCAGCAGAATTATTGAAAGTTACAGAAGTAACAATCAAGCGTTATATTGCCAAAGAGTTAATCCCCTCGGTCAAAATCGGGGGCGCAAGACGAATAGTAAAAGGCGATATGTGGGACGATTTGGTTCAAAAAATGCGTTCTGAGAAGCACGAAAATTTCGAAGACAAAACCGATTATTTTGTTGCTGAACCACAAACCGAATACCTTGTATCAAGAGAGCTTGCAAAAGAAGAACGAAAATCAAAGTTAGGTTTTAACGGCTTAACCCCTACCGAATGGGCTTTGCTCTCAAAAAATGTAATTGTCGAAGACGACTTGCTAAACCCCGTTTGGAACGATTTATCTTCGCCCCGCAGTAAATATCAGCTGGAGCATGGCGCAGTTTATCCTATCAAACTTTGCGAGCGTTTAATAAAAATGTACTCCGCAGAGGGCGACACCGTTTTTGACCCCTTTTTGGGCATTGGCACAACAATGATTGCCGCGCAGCAGCTTAACCGCCATTGCGTAGGCACAGAGCTAAATCCCAAATTTGCAGGCATTGCTCAAAGTTGGCATGATGATGTACAAGGGCTTTTCGGAAACAGTATGCACTACAAAATTGTAAATGACGATTGCCGCAACCTACTACAGCACATAAGAAAAGACAAGGTACAGGTTACCGTAACTTCGCCGCCGTATGCCGATTTTATACAAAAATCGCTGAAAGACAGGGAAACAACGCACAAAACTTCTGTAATAAAATTAGAAAATAACAGCACTGTAAAGCAATACAGCCAGGAAGAAAACGACTTTGGCAACTTGCCCTATCCTGAATTTTTGGAACAGATAAAGCAGATTCTGAAAGATAATTTGATAGTAACAAAGGCAGGGGGCTATTCGTGCTGGGTAGTCAAAGATTACCGCGACACGAAAAACAAAGTGCCGTATGTTCCGTTCCATTCCGATTTGGCAAGAGCAGGCGAAGAGGTCGGGTGGAAGTATCACGATTTAATCATTTGGGACCAGACAGGAAGACGGCGAGCGCAACTTTTAGATTATCCGAGCGTGTTTTACACCAATAAAAATTGCTCATTTATAGTTGTTTTACGAAAAACAAAATAGAATATGGAAACGAACAATACAAATTTAGCAACACAGGAATTTCAGCAGGTACACGGAATAATTTCTTTGCACCGCTCTCGGGCATTGCAAACAGTGAACAATGAAAATCTGCTTACCGCGTGGGAAGTGGGCGCGTTTGTTTCGGCTCGACTCAAAAATTCCGCGTGGGGAAGCAAAACCGTTACGCAACTTTCGGAATACTTAAGGACACAAGACCCAACTTTGCGGGGTTACAGCCGTCCAAGTATTTACAAAATAGTTTTATTGTATGAAACCTACTCTTCCGTTCAATTCATTGAATATCAGGAAAAATTAAAACTCAATAAGTTTGTGCAGCCAGAAACTGCACAAATTGAAAATGCTGAAATTGTCTCGTCAGTGACGAGACAATTAGCCAATGCTGAAATTATCTCGTCGCCGACGGAACAAATTGTGCCGTCAGCGACGGCACAATTTCCAAACTTTCTTGATTTAACTACTTTAACAAATCATTTTGAGATTTTAAATACCTGTAAATCAATGGAAGAACGAATATTTTATGTCCTTTATGCTTATAAAGAAAGGCTTAATTTGCGAGAGCTTCGCCGTTGCCTAAAAAATCAAACTTTTGCCTCGCTAATGGGCGACAAGCATAATCTTTCAAAAGGGCTGAAAGAGATTTATCCGCAAGCCACGCCGATGTTGAAAGATACGGTATTTGTTGATTTTTTAGGCCTGCCTCAAAAACATTCTGAAAAGCGACTGCAAAACGGTATTTTAGAAAGTATGAAGGATTTTATTCTTGAAATGGGCAAAGATTTTCTGCACTACGCGACTGAGCTGCCTCTGCAAGTGGGCAGCTCTACTTTCAAAGTCGATTTGGTATTTTTTCACAGAGGACTGCAATGTTTGGTTGCTATCGAATTGAAAGCAGGAAAATTCAAGCCCGGCGATATGGGGCAACTTGAATTTTACCTTGAAGCGCTCGACCGCGACGTTCGTAGAAGTAACGAAAATCCAAGCATTGGTATTTTACTTTGTCAGGAGGCAGACCGAAATGTTGTTGAATATGCAATGAGCCGCAATTTAAGCCCTACAATGGTTGCCGAATACAAGCGACAGCTTATTCCGAAAGAGATTTTACAGCGTTCTTTGGATGAATTTTGTAATTTCTTAACTCCTAAAAATAAGCGCTTATGAAACGAGGCATTAGCAGAATGGACGTTGCTGCGCGCGAGCAAATTTTCAGTCAGGTAAGCGCACCCTGCCGGCATCATAGTGGAGGTTTTGCCTCACAGCTAATAAATCCAACTTGCAAATATTATCATCTCCACAAAAGGCTGAGAAATCAAAGTTTTACAAATATCTCCGCAAACGCAAGCGTTAAAGTAGCGTTAAATCCATATTAAATAAAGTCTGCTTGTAAATTATAACGCTATATTTGCCCGATTTATGAGCTGTGCGCGTACACGGCTGTATAGATTTAGTTAAAAGTCCTCCTTTTGCAGGCTGCTCTTACCCTGCCTGCAGTAGTTTTTTGTAATTTGACAGCGATGAAATCTCCTTTACTCCCCTTTGCGGTGAGCGTCCTGCTGCTGGGATGCGCCGCTCCGTCCGGCAGGCAGAAGCTGCCCGCCGACCTGCCGCACCTCGAGAAGCGCGGCAACGTTACCCAGCTCATAGTGGATGGGAAACCTTTTTTGGCGCTGGGAGGGGAGCTGCACAACTCCTCCTCCACCAGCACGGCGTACATGAAAAGCATTTGGCCAAAGCTCAGGGCTATTGGCCTCAATACGGTGCTGGCCGCTGTTTCGTGGGAGCAGGTAGAGCCGGAGGAGGGTGTTTTTGATTTTTCGGCGCTTGACGACCTTATTCGCGACGCCCGCGCCAACGAAGTGAAGCTTGTGGCGCTGTGGTTTGCCAGCTGGAAGAATGGCATATCGAGCTACCAGCCGGCGTGGGTAAAGCGGGATGCCGAGCGCTTCCCCTTAGTGAAGACCAAGAGCGGGGCGGCGCTGAACATCCTTTCCACCACCGGCGAGCAGACCGTGCAGGCCGACGCAAAAGCCTACGCCGCCATGCTGCGCCACCTCCGCGAGGTGGATACGGACAGAACGGTTATCATGGTGCAGCTGGAGAACGAGGTGGGGCTGCACGGCGATACCCGCGACTACCACCCCGACGCTGCTGCAAAGTTCGGCGCCCCCGTGCCGGAGGCGCTGACGGCTTACCTTGCCGCTCATCGCGATAGCCTGCTGCCCGAGCTGAGGGATGCGTGGACGGCAGCCGGCGGCAAAACATCCGGAACGTGGGAGGAGGTGTTCGGCAAAGGCGACTACACGGACGAGCTGTTTATGGCGTGGCGCTACGCCACCTACATGAACGCGATTGCCGAGGCAGGCAAGGCGGAGTATCCCCTGCCGGTTTTTGTCAACGCATGGATTGTGCAGCCGCAGGACAAGCGCCCGGGCGACTACCCCTCCGGAGGCCCGCAGGCGCAAACCCACGACGTATGGCGCGCCGGCGCGCCGGCTATCGACATGCTCTGCCCCGACATTTACCTGCCGGAATTTCCGGATGTGCTGAAGCTCTACAGCCGCGCGGGTAACCCCGTGTTCATCCCCGAATCTTCGGCGGGGGTCAACGGGGCGGCCAACGCCGTTTACGCCATCGGCGAGATGGGGGCAATGGGCTACTCGCCGTTTGGCATTGAGGCGTACGGCTACGTGTCGTCGGCTACGGGTATCGTTACGGCGGAGGATGCCAGCAAGGATATTAGCCCGCTTGCATTTGCCTACCGGCAGCTGTCGGATTTATCCCCAAAAATACTTGAGCATCAGGCGGCTGGTACCATCCGCGCGGCGTGGCTCAAGCGCGAAAACCCGTCTGTGCGCGAGGCTACGCTAACGCTGGGCGGCTACCGCATAAGCGTGGCGCTGCGCAAAACCCGCGGCTCGGCCGACCTGCCGCCCGTGGGCTACGCGCTGGTGATGATGGACGGCAAGGACGAATATACGGTGATGGGCTACGACGTGGACGTTACCTTTGAGCCGCTGGAAGGCGCTCACATGGCGGGGCTGGCAAAGGTGCAGGAGGGCGACTACGTGAACGGCAAGTGGGTGGCTGAGCGGTGGCTGAACGGCGACGAAATACAGCTGCGCTACGACTTGCTGGAGGCGCAGAAGGTTAGGCAGTCCGGTCAGGGATTACGCTTTGCGGGCGCTAACCCAAAGCTGCAAAAAGTGGAACTTTTTGAATTTTGAATTCTGAATTTTGAATTGGGCTGACGCCGGTGATAATTAAGAATTAAGAACTAAAAATCTGTGTAAATCCATAAAATCTGTGTCATCTGTGTGCTAAAAAAACGACGACAAAATGAGATAGTGTATGTAAAATAAACAATAACCATGAGCAAATTTTTTCTTTTCATTTTTTGTATGCTGCCGCTGGCCTTATCTGCCCAGCTGGACGCTCCCCACTTCAGGGTATTTCAGTTCCCTGCCAACCAAATTCCCCGTATTGACGGCAGCTTCGACGATTGGGACGTTGTTCCCGAAGCTTACGTGGTGGGCACGGAGGAGCTGTGGGACGATACGGAAAAGCACAAGGGCATTGACAAAAAAACGCTGGACGTGCGGGTAAAGGTGGGCTGGGTGAAAGGCTTGAACCGCCTCTACTTCATGTACGAAGCCTACGACGATTACTGGGATTTTACCCACACCGGCCTGCACAACGATATTTTTGAAATCGTGGTGGACGGCGACCTGTCCGGCGGGCCCCACATCGACGAGCGCCACCCCAACAAGGAGCTGCCGCAGTGGGATGCCTACTTCCTTTTTCACGGGGTGCATGCGCAGAACTACCACGTGTTTACCCCTCCGGCGTACGGCAAGGATTGGGCGCTTGCGTGGGGCAGCCAGCCGTGGATTAAGGAGCTGCCCTACGCCAACGCTGCGTTTGACTACAGCTTCAAGCCCGGCGAGGCGGGCAAGCTGCGGCTGGAGCTTTACGTTACGGTGTTCGACTACGCCGGCAACGACCCCTCGCGCGCTGTCGAATCGCAGCTCTACGACAATAAGCATATCGGGCTGTGCTGGGCTATCATTGATTACGACGACGTGAACAGCGACGGAAACAACGGCTTTTGGAACCTCTCCAGGCACCACACCATGTACGGCGAATCGTCGCAGCTGCGCACGTTTGAGCTCATGCCGCTCGAGCAGCGCTTCAAAAAAGCCGTTTGCGCCAAGTGGAAGCATAAGGTGGTGGACATGCGCCGGCGGTTAGTCGCTTTCAGCGACCTCTCCGAAGGAAACATCACGCAGTGGAGGTGGGATTTTGGCGACGGAACAACCTCCACCGAGCAGCACCCGCTACACGCCTACCGGGAGGCCGGAAAGTATATCGTAACCCTCGACGTTGTTGCTCCGGAGGGCGAAGACCGCGCAACCCGCGTGTGGGATGTGGCGGTGAAGTAGAGAAAAGAGAACAAGAGAACAAGAGAACAAAAGAACAAGAGAACAAAAGAAAAAGAGAACAAAAGAAAAAGAGAACAAAAGAAAAAGAGAACGAGAGTAAAAGGGGTGCATTTCAAATTGTCGCTTTTGCTCATTCCGTAGGAATGAATCGCTCGGTAGAAAAGGCAACGTTCCGGTGGCTGTTGGCATCCCGTAGGGATGCATCCCTACGGGATGCCAAA
>JAISGH010000007.1 GCA_031263185.1 Prevotellaceae bacterium
TGTGTGTGTGTGTGTGTGTGTGTGTGTGTGTGCGCGCGCGTGCGTAACATAGCAAATTTTCCGAACATGATTAGATGCTCGGAAAAGGAATATTTTTCTATGCTAAAAAATTCTCGCATGTTACGCTCAACTTCATTGAGGTGTTAATATTTCGTCGTTTACTTGCGTAATAACGTGGCAAAAGTAGGAAAAAAATCTAAACCCGCAAAAATCATTCGAAAATTTTTACTACATTTGTGCCCTCATTTTGTTGCCCGGGTGGTGGAATAGGTAGACACGCAGGACTTAAAATCCTGTGAGCAGCAATGTTCATACGGGTTCGATTCCCGTCCCGGGTACTTTCCGCTAATCTTAATTCCTTCTGAAAATAAAGTAAAACAACTTATTCCCAACGCGCTCAGGAATTAGGAAATCAATAGCGTTTTGCTGAATATTTTGTATCTTCGCTGCTTAATTTTTTGAATCGTTGAAGTATAAAAGTTGAAGTATAAAATAACTCATAGTACGTTGCTGGCGCTGCTGTTGTGCTGCGGAGAGCTGCATGCCGAAAGCCAAAGCGTTGAAGAAAACGGGATGGAGGGCAAGCTGGAGGAAGTTGTGGTTGTTGGCCGAGAGCCGCGCTCCGGCGTAGTTGAGCGTATTGATGTGCAGCCGCTCTCGAAGCTTTCGGGGGCGTCGGGCAGCTTTGAAAATATCCTGAAAATACTGCCCGGCGTACACTCCACCAACGAGCTGAGCTCGCAGTACTCGGTGCGCGGCGGCAGCTACGACGAAAATCTTGTGTACGTAAACGGCGTAGAAATTTACCGCCCCATGCTTACGCGCACAGGGCAGCAGGAGGGGCTGAGCTTTATCAACCCCAACCTCGTGTCAACGATTGACTTCTCCACCGGCGGCTTTGGCGCAGAGTTTGGCGACAAGATGTCGAGCGTGCTCAACGTAAGCTACAGGCGCCCCACCTCGTTTGGCGGAAGCGCCGAAGGCAACCTGCTGGGAGCGTCGGCAACGTGCGACTTTGCGCTGCCCAACAAAAAATTTGGCGGCGTGGCGGGCATACGCTACAAGCGCTCCACCTACATGCTGGGAACGCTCGACACGAAGGGCGAATACGACCCGTCGTTTTCCGACATTCAAGCTGCGCTTTACTTTGAACCGACGAGCGCGCTCAGCTTCAGCCTGCTGGGCAGCTACGCGCTCAACCGCTACAACTTTATCCCTACCAACCGCGAAACAACATTTGGCACGCTGGACAACCCCATCAACTTTACCATGTACTACGAAGGCAACGAGAACGACATGACGAAAAACCTGCTGGGTGCGCTGACAACGCGCTACCGCGTGTCGGACAACGTTGTACTGGGGATTACCGGCTCGGCATCGTCTATGCTGGAGCAGGAGCGCTACGATATTCTGGGCGAGTACTGGCTAAAGCAAACCGTAAGCAACTCGGAGGTAAGCCGCGACGCTTCCGATATTGGGGTAGGCGCTTCGCTCGACCACGCCCGCACCTACACCGCCACCAACGTTTACGCGGCAGAGCACAGCGGCAGCTGGTACCACCACAGCGGCGCGCTGAAGTGGGGGCTAAAGCTGCAGCATCACCGCGTGAGCGACGAGGTTAACCAGTGGCAGCGGATTGACTCGGCGGGCTACATGATGCCGCGCAGCGAGGAGGCGCTTAGCGTAATGCACGGCGTGTACGCCGATACCTCCATGAGCGTTTGGCAGTACAGCGGATTTTTGCAGGAATCCTACACCCTGAGCTTGGGCGGCAGCCACCTGCTGCAAATTACGCCCGGCCTGCGCTTCGCCTATATGAACTTGAGCCGCGAGCTGCTCATATCGCCGCGCCTGCAGGTTGTTTTTTACCCCAACGGGGAGAAAAGCCTGCAAATTTTTGCCTCCACCGGCGCCTACCACCAGCCTGCATTTTTCAAGGAAATGAAGAATACCGAAATGCAGCTCAATACGGCCATTACAGCGCAGCGATCGTGGCACTTCACGCTGGGGGCGAGCGCCACCTTTACCCGCCACAACATTCCCTTCCGGCTGACATCCGAAGCCTACTACAAGCGCCTGAGCAACATGATACCCTACAAGCAAGATAACGTAGCGCTGCTGTACGACCGCGAGCACCGCGCCGACGGGTTTGCCTGGGGGATAGACGCCAAGCTGAGCGCAGAGCTGGTTAAGGGGGCAGAGTCGTGGGTGAGCCTGTCGCTTATGCAGGCAAGGCAGGACGTGCGGGACGATTTTTACGAAACCGACGCAGGGCAAACCATCTACCCGGGCTACTTCCCCATGCCCAACGACCAGCGGATAAACCTGTCCGTCATGCTGCAAGACCAAATACTTGGCTACTCGCAGTGGCGAGCCTGCTTAACGCTCAACTACGGCACGGGCTTACCCGCGCTTACGCCGGTTGCCGACCGCTACGACCTTACTTTTCGTATGCCCTCGTACCAGCGCGTAGATATGGGGCTAAGCTACGTGCTGTTTGACAGCGAGGCGAGAAGCGCCGTGAGAAAAAAGCTCAAGACTGTGCTGAAAAGCTGCACCTTTACGGTCGAAGCGCTCAACCTTTTCAACATCCGCAACGTTTCGTCGTACCTGTGGGTAAAAACGGTGCAGTACGCAGGGCAAGAGTCGGGCATGATGGCGGTGCCGAACTACCTCACCCCGTTTCGGATTAACGCAAAGGTGGGAATAACATTTTGAAACTTAAAAACCGAAAGTGAACGGACAGCCGAAAAATGGATAAGGAAGCAACAAAAAGAAGCCAATCCGAAAAAGAGCGACGGAGGCGCATACACAGCAAGACAATTGTCTTTAACAGCGATGAGCAAAAGATGATAGAGTACTTTTGCAAGCGCTACAGCATAAAAAACCGTTCGAAGCTGTTTCGCGAAGCTATCATTACCGTAATGCTGCAAAAAATGGAGCAAGACCACCCAACGCTGTTTTAGCCATGACTACCTCCGAGCGCTACCAGCGCATTATCGAATGGTTTAAGGCCAACGTACCGGTGGCCGAGAGCGAGCTGCGCTACCGCACCCCCTACGAGCTGCTGGTTGCCGTAATCCTCTCGGCGCAGTGCACCGACAAGCGCGTGAACATGGTTACGCCGGCGCTATTCGAGGCTTTTCCGGTGGCCGAAAAGATGGCGCAGGCCGAAGCCAACGAAATATACGAGTACATCAAGTCCATATCGTACCCCAACAACAAGGCAAAAAATCTGAAAGGCATGGCGGAGATGCTCGTAAGCCGCTACCGCAGCGTTGTTCCCGACGACGTGGACGAGCTGCAGCGCCTGCCCGGCGTTGGGCGCAAAACGGCCAACGTCATTGCCAGCGTGGTGTACAACAAGCCTGCCATTGCCGTTGACACGCACGTTTTTCGCGTAGCAAAAAGGATGGGGCTTGCGCCGGCCACCTCCAAAACGCCGCTTGACGTAGAGCGGCGGCTTACTGCCCACATTGCGCCGGAGCTGCGCCCCATTGCCCACCACTGGCTCATCCTGCACGGACGCTACACCTGCCTTGCGCGAAACCCAAAGTGCGATGCCTGCGGGCTTACAAAATTGTGTAAATACTACAAAGAAAAATAGGAAATCCCATAATTTCTACTATATTTGTAATGTTTTGAATACAAATATAAATAAGTTGCGCTTATGGATAAAATAAAAATAGGGCTGTTTGGCTTCGGCAAAACAGGACGAATTGTGGCGCAAGAAATTATGCAGGACAAGCGGGTGGATTTTGCCTGGGTTGTACGCCGGTCAAAATCGTCAAACCACAAGTATGCCAGCCGCCTGCTTGGGTATGAGCATGACGCTACCCCCATTTTTTCAGCCGACCGGACAGGCGAGGACTTTTTTAAGAGCCACCCTGTTGACATCATCATCGACTTTTCGGGGCCGCTGGGCTACAAAAGTTACGAAGGGGCGCCCCGGCTGGGTATTAAAATTATTTCGGCCATATCCAAGCTGGAGCAGCCGGCCATTGACGTGCTAAAAAGCTACTCGGAGCACAGCGCAGTGCTCTACTCTCCCAACATTACGCTTGGCGTAAATTTTCTGCTCGTTGCCTCGCAGGTGCTGCAAAGCATTGCGCCAAAGGCCGACATCGAAATTATTGAGGAGCATTTTCGCGACAAGCGAGGGGTGTCGGGCACGGCGCTCAAAATTGCCAACATACTTGGCCTTGAGAACACGCGGCACGTGAACTCTGTGCGCGTGGGAGGTATTGTAGGCCGGCACGAGGTGATTTTTGGCTTGCCCAACCAAACTATTCGTTTGGTGCACGAAAGCATCAGCCGAGGGGCATTTGGGCAGGGAGCGCTCTTTGCCGCAAAGTGGCTGTACGACAAACCGCCCGGATTTTACTCTATGGAGGGAATTATTTCCGACATGTTTAAGCAAAATATTCCGGTGTACTAATTTACTTGTAAATTGCTGATTTACAGCATTGTTGGTGAAGTTTAGTGGAAGAGACGAGTTAAACGTAAATCTTATAACTTCTATATACGGTAGGCCCCAAAAACATCTTGACCTATGGGCAAAAAATGGATTAAGCTTGTACAGCAAAGAAAAAACCTTTATTCATTCGAACCTGTCCGGTACAATTCCGGACGTTGGAATAAATAGAGGTTTTAAAGACACCGCAAATGTAGCGACCAAAAAGCGAACCCACCAAAACCATTGCTGATAAAATGGTGAATTTAACGAAAAAAAAGTACTGATAAATAGCGTAAATCATTTAGTAGCAATCAACTAAAAAGTAAAGAGCGAGGATTATAGTTAATTACGCTGTTGTATGTTTTTTCTTGCTTGCGAAAATGTAAGCAAAAAAAGCAACTCCAACAACAATGACCGTCCCGTAAACGATGAAAAATGCCATAATTAACTATGCAGCACGGCGGCGGTGGGGTAGCTGGGTAAATAGAAGTACTGCGAGGGCAATGATGCCGATGGCTATCATGCCAAGAAAGATGTAATCTAACATATTCATAGCTTATTGATTTTATTGCGTTTATTGAAATAGTGAGCGGTGAAACCGAATACGACGAATACTACCACCACGGCTGCACCGAGCAGGGCGGTACGGCTGACATCAATATCTTCTTTCATAAGCGAGCCGATGACAACGCCTCCGAGTACTATCTTGGCGACATCAAGGGAAAAATTGCTGGTTTTTTCAAGCATAGCACAAATATAAGATTTTAATGCGCAAAGGTAGCAATTATTTCTTTATCTGTAAATAGTTCTAAAAGAAAAACGCTACCTTTGCTACTTCAAAATCGAATAGAATTTGCGCATGAGGTAATACAAAAACAATTTTTTGTGAAACATAGCGATGCTCTTAACTCAAGAAGAGACGAGTTAGGGGTTACTTTTTTTCCAGTACTCGTAATCCTCCATTGCCTCTGGCGAAAAGATAACCTCCATTATAGTTCCTCTATGTTTACCTTAACTCCTTTGCCTGCTTTCATGTGTGCCTCTGCGCTACGCAAGCGGTTCATCATAGCGGTTGAGGAGGTTAGGTACTTTGTTTCACTCATTGCGTTGTACTCATCCATTGAGATAACCACAACGCTAGAGTTTCCCGGGCGGTGTACTGCCAGCATATCACTATCAGTAACCACCATATCTAGGTAACCTTTTAGATTTTTTTTCAAATCGGTATAACTTACAGTTCTCATGCTTAGTTGAATTTGTTAGCACAAAGATAAGTACTTTTTTCTGTACTTATTACGCTGATTAACTATTTTTTACTTTCCCAGACCACACGCCGCACAACTATTGCCGCACACGAAAGCCACCTCTCCATGCCACCTGTTTGAGGTCGCATTTTGCGACCTCACAGCGCTAAGAGAATCTTTGTGTAACAATTTTTTCAATCCCCCTATTTTTTGGAGAACTGTCCAAATTTCTTGACTGCTATCAAAATGTAATGATGCAACAAAACATCCTAACTAAAGCACAAAAAAGACATGATACTACAGTAACTCTAAAGCAATTAGAAGACCTGCCTATAAAGTTAAATCAAGCCTCTTCTATTTTTCAAAGTAAAAAGGGGTGATGTCATAAATTATCAGGTTGAATTATTTCCATATATTCCCGTTTTGTAATAATACTTCACTCGTTTCTATTAAAAATTATTAATCAAATTTGAGGTCAAAATGCAGTTGGCCATCATCATACTCAGAGGCCTTATATGCCATAGGCATCAGGAGTTCCCGAATGTTGTCCTTGACAAGCAAGGAATTGCCCAGGACACGCATAACTTCAACAACAGGCCTATT
>JAISGH010000127.1 GCA_031263185.1 Prevotellaceae bacterium
CCTGTGATTACAATAAGGTCAATAAGGTTGAATATGTGTGTTGCCATGTTTTTCGCGCTACTAAGGTTGCCCCTTAAAGACAAATAAGGTTTTTTACATGTACACCTATTTGTCCTGCAACCTACAATTCTCCAAAAACCTTATTTCCACAAGGCTACCTTAGTAGCATCATGCATACAACCACCATTCCCAAAACCTTATTTACCTTATTTTTGTAACCATTCACCGCCCATGTGTTTACTTTCGCACATTTTTCGCTCATGTCAATAGCACCTCAAAAAAAGAATTAGCCGCCATTTTTGAAACATTTGTAAAAAATATGGAGAAAGCGTATCTTTGCTGGCAACTAAAATTTATGGTGCCATGTTCGATATACTTTTTCAGAACGATTTGAATATAGCGGCGGTAGAGAAGTCATTCCCTAAAACGCTCAAGCAGCTGCAAGCCGGCGACTTCAACAGCGCCGATGTCAAGAAAATGTCCGGCTCGGGTTTCTACCGCGCGCGGCTCGACATCCGCGACCGGTTGCTTTTTAGCTTCGTAACGTACGAAAACCGGAAGTATATCGTGCTTTTGGAGGTCATAAAAGACCACAACTATGCCCATAGCCGCTTTCTGCGCGGGGCGTCCGTCAACGAAGATCGGTTTGTTCCGGTGGTATCCGACGATGCGGAAATAGAGCGGGAGGCCACGCCGCTGGTCTATCTGCATAAGAACAGCAAAGCCATACACACGCTCAACAAATTCCTCTCGTTCGACGACTTCCAGCAATCGGTCTATGCGCTCCACACGCCGCTGATTATCGTCGGCTCGGCGGGCAGCGGCAAAACAGCGCTGGTGCTGGAGAAGCTCAAAGCCCTGCACGGAAATGTTGCCTACATATCCCTCTCCGGCTATCTGGTGGAGAGCGCCTCGAAGATGTACTATGCCTTCGGCTACGACAACGAGCATCAGGAAGCCGAGTTCCTCTCGCTCAACGATTACCTCGCCCTCTGGCAAAAACCCGAAGGCCGCGAAGTAACTTTCCCGCTCTTTGAACGGTGGTTTTCGCGCCATGCGCAGGCGGTGAAAATACACGAACCCTACCGCGTGTTCGAGGAGTTTAAGGGTGTCATTTCCGGCTCGCCCATCCACGCCGCATGGCTTTCGCAGGAGGAATACATGGCGCTGGGCGTAAAGCAGTCCATCTTTTCAGTGCAGGAAAGGGAGCGCCTTTACCCGCTTTTCCTCAAGTACGTCGAATGGCTGAAGGAAGAGCGCCTCTACGACAGCAACATCCTCTGCTACGAATATCTGGAAAAGGTACAGCCTTACTACGACTACATCATGGTGGACGAGGTGCAGGACATCACCAACATCCAGCTGAAGTGCATCCTCGCCTCGCTCAAGCAAAGCGCCAACTTCATTCTCACCGGCGACAGCAACCAAATTGTCCACCCCAACTTCTTTTCGTGGAGCAAAATCAAGACATACTTCTACGAATCGGGCGACGGCCGCGACAACACCATCAAAATTCTCCGCACCAACTACCGCAACAGCCTGAACGTTGTTGAGCTGAGCAACAACCTGCTGAAAATAAAGAATACCCGCTTCGGCTCCATCGACCGCGAAAGCAACTACCTGATTGGGACGGTGAGCCGGGATAAAGGCGAAGTAGTGCTTTACGCCAACGACGAGAAAAAGAAGAAGGAGCTCAACCGCCGCACGCAGGACAGCACGCGGTATGCCGTTATCGTTTCCGACAACAGCCGGAAGGCGCAGGCTGCGCGCTACTTCAAGACACCGCTCATATTCAGCGTTCAGGAAGCCAAAGGGCTGGAGTACGAAAATGTCATCCTGATAGACTTCATATCCGACCACGAAGCCGAATTTCGCGAAATCATTGCCGGCGTAACCGTTGACGACCTCAAGCAGGAAGAGCTTAGCTACAACCGCGCCGCCGACAAGCACGACAAGGATGCCGAAATTTACAAGTTCTACATCAACTCGCTGTACGTAGCCGTTACGCGCGCCGTCAAAAACATCTACCTCTTTGAGCAGCGCGCCGACCATCCCGCCCTCCGGCTGCTGCAAATGCAGGAAAGCCGACAGGATATTCAGGTGCGCGAAGCCAAATCGTCGAAGGAAGAGTGGCTGGAAGAAGCCCGCCGCCTTGAGGAGCAGAACAAGTTTGAGCAGGCCGAGCAGATACGCGCCAAGTATTTGGGATACGAGTACATCAGCCGCGAGCAGCTGGAAATCATCAAGCAGCTGGCGCTCGACCCGACCAAGAAGGAAGCGGAGGTCAAGAAGGAGCGCAAGCAGCTATTCCAGTACGCCGTGAACCACCGTCGCTACGACTGGGTAGAAGCGCTGTCGAAGCTGCAGTTTCAGCGGGCAATTCTTTACATGAAGGAGGTGCGCGCCGACCGCAAGGAGTACGAAAAGCACCTCCGGCTGGGCAACAAGGCGCGTATCGGGTACATTGTGCAGAAGTACGGCGTGGACTTCACCACAGACGAGGGCGCCACCGGACTGATGCAGTCGCTGTACCACGAGCAGGCCGAAATCGCTGTCGACCTGCTGAAGCAGGGCGCTTCGCTTGCGCGCGCCGACAAAGCCGGCCGCATTGCCCTGGATTATCTGCTGAAAGGCTATCTGGAGCATCTCGGCCGGAAGCAGGCGCCCCCTGCCAACGAAAAGATGTTCGTAGAATACTGGAGCCGGGTACGCCCGCAAACGCTGGTGTACGAATGTAACAAGCGTCTTTTCCGCATTGACTCCCACAGCATGTTGTTTTTCCTCCTCATACTCCTTCGCAACACAGCCGACAGCCAGCCACGAAAATACAGCCGCAACGACGCCCCCGCAGAATCCAAAATCCACATCGGAGCATTCAACATGGACGACCTGGAGCGGTTCGCCGCCCTGATGCCCGACGAGATACTGCCGCCCTACCGCAAGAAGCGGACGTATATCAACAGCGTCATGGCGCTGCACGAAGCATACAAGAACTCGCCCTACTGCAAAAAAGCCTTTATACGCGTCGAGCGCGGCTGGTATATTCTGAACCAGGGAATGGTATTTGAAAACGCGCTGCCGGAAACGGAGCAAGCGCACGAAAAACTTCAGGGATAGCTTGGCTGGTTTTGGGATAAAATTCAAAGCCGTTCAACAATTTGAGCAAATACAGTGGCAACCTCTTTCTCGTCAGGAACAGCCACAAACGCTAATTTCGGCAATTCCGACAAATAAATATCCCGTAAAAAGTCCCATAGTGCAGAAAAATCCATAGCCAGCGGCGATTGCGTTATCTCCTTAGCATTCCAATTTTCCGGCGTATCAAAGGCTTGCCTGTCGTGCGCCAAAAGCTTAGCAAAATCCTGTTTGAAGGCGGACGTTTGAATATATGCCGCACATTCTTTGTCTTTTGCCAAACAGTATAAATCGTAAAAATGCCTGATTTTGGCGGCAAGGGCGTGGCGTGGATTGGCGGAAAAAGAAAAACGAAAGAGCGATGCTAACTTTTCAATCATCGTTCGCTGCTTATCCAGCACGTTCAGCACGAAAGGCTGTAATTCGTATTGTTCTATCAAATCAGCCCTGTTTATACTATCTAAATAGTTGGCAATAAACGAATCAATCTTTTTCCGAACTACGGATAAGGATTTGCATAAGTATTGATTTCAATCAATAATTGTCCGGTGTTCACGGCAGAAAAAGTCGGGTTTGTCAGTTGAGGGTACAGATAGATTGCTTTGTAAAAGCGAGAACCTTTGCTTGTAACTCCGGGTACCACATTTTCAACCAACCCATCGGCCATATCTTTTGCCATGCGTTTTATCAACATTTTCAGCTGATTGCCTGAATACAAGTCGGTGTCAATTACCGCAACATCAATATCTTCCGAGAAACGATTTGTCAAACGGTAAGCTTTTGAGAGTGAAGTTCCACCCTTGAAAACGACTTTTTCCGTACTGGCATTTTGCGCCATTCGCTGCAACGAGCGGGTAATCCAATAGTCCTTTTCGATAAAAATATCGTCTATATCAAGCGCTTCCGAAGCAGCGCGAATCAAATCCGAGAGTAATATTTTGTTTTCGTGCAAATTCATACAATATTCCATTTTGTTTTTGTTGATAAAATATTTTTCGAAACAGGAATTTTATAAGTCGTTATTCCTGTCAGGGATTTTTTTAATTTTTCAAGCGGTTCCTGCTCTGCCTTGGCTTGTTCCAACATTGCGCCGCATAAAGCGCGAACATAATTTGTGTATTTCAAGGATAATTTAGCAAGCCGTTTCTGCTTTTCGGGCGGCAATTCCTTTATAATTTGCAGCAAGCGTACGCATGCCTCGTCGGGAGTTGTGCCGGGAATTTCGTTTATAAATCGGATACAATCCAATATTTGTAACAGCTCAATATTATTTTTATTGATGGCGTTTGGCTGCAAAACAAACGAAATCCTGTACCTCCCTCTTGTGATTGCACGGCGATATTTATTGACACCAATTTGCAGCGTATTTGAGATTTGGGTGCTCAAATAGAGCGAATTATAAACGGAATATCCGGTTAAATAACCGATTAGCTTTCCGTTTTTTTCGAGCAAATCCTTGACAATTTGTTTAACAGGAAGCTTTAAGACGCCAAATTCTGTTTTTCGCGGCTTGAAATATTTCCCTTTTGAGAGCTTTTGAACTTTACCGGAAGCTGCCAAGCGGTTAAGCGTTTTCCTGACAGTATCTTTATTCTCCACCTCTAAATAAAAATCATTGCAGGTGAAAACATGCTCCTTCGGAAATCTATCAATTATATATCCTACTATATCAATTATTTGCATATTTTTTTATCTAAAAATAATATCCGTATCATTCGAGTTTTTCCCGTAAAAAACCGGACAATTTTTGGCTGTAAAGATACTATTTTTTTCGTAATTTGCAATTTGCAGCTTCAGAAAAAACATCTAATTTTGTCGATATATATATTCGTGTTTATACCGGTATAAACACGAATATGTAAAATAAAGAATAGTATTTATAAATGACTGATATTATAAATAATACAATTAATAAATTTGCTTACGGTTATGTTTTCACCGCTTGATGTCAGCAAGCAAAAAACAGCCAACAAAGTTTTGGAAAATTTGGTAAAAGCAGGCAAAATTCGCCGACTGTCAAAATAGCCCGTGAAAACAGGATTTGCTTCTTCGAGAAAAGCAACTCGGTGCACGTGGGGCTGATAAATGGTTATACGGAAATGTATTTTTAATTTAAGGGAAAGTTTGTATCTTTGTATCGTAATTCAAAACATAAAGATTATGGACAGGATAACGGTAACAATGACCTCACGCGAATATAAAAAGTTCCTTGCCTATAAGGATGCTGATAAGATTGTCAGGAGTATCCGGCGCGGACTTCACGAGGTGAAAGAAGCTCGCGAAGGTAAACGCACCTTGAAATCGGCATACGAGTTGGCTCATGAACTTTGAAGTCGCTCCCGAATTTGAGAAAGCGCTAAAACGACTGAGTAGAAAGTATCCGTCGTTGAAAGCGGATTATCTTGCGTTTTTATCCGAACTGGAAAAGAATCCGGCGATGGGCGACGAGATATTCCCCAATTGCCGCAAGGCGCGTATCGCCATTAAAAGTAAAGGCAAAGGCAAAAGTGGCGGCGGCAGGATTATCTTTTATTTTGAAATTATACAGGATAAGATCATACTGCTGTTTATCTACGACAAATCTGAAATGGAAAATGTGCAAACAGCATATATTGAGCAAATTTTGAGAGCAACGCATTTGAATACTTGATATAGCTGCACAGGATTCTGATAACATTTTTTAAGCGTGTAAACCAGTCATTCAAAAGTTTACACACTTTTTTTATTCCCTAAGTTGTCCTATCTGTACCAATTCCATTAGCAGGATGCAGGCATTGAAGTTGAGCGTGGTCAGATTTACGGGCTGATCGGACAGAACGGCGTGGGCAAAACCATGCTGATGAAAATCGTAACGGGGCTTATTTCTCAGTACGACGGCGAGGTGGAGCTGTTCGGCAAAACCGGCGAAAAGAACCTCTCTGCAGAGCGGCGAAAGATTGGACAAATCATTGAAACTCCTGCGATTTATCCCGACATGACGGCGGAGCAAAATTTAGAGATTGGGGGGTTGGGAATAGCGTGTTTAAAAAGAGGTTGATGTGAAGTAATCCCATCCGGCGTTGCGCTAAGCGACGTACAGCGCCAACCCTTTCAGGTATTCTCCTTCGGGGTGGTAAATGTTCACCGGGTGGTCCGGCGGCTGGGCAAGGCGGTGCAGAAGGCGTACGCTGCGCTTGCTGTCCAGCGCTGCCGAAAACACTGCGCTGCAAAACTGCTCCCTGCTCACCACCTGCGAGCAGCTAAAGGTGAAGATAATGCTACCCTTTGGCGCCTGCCTTAGCGCAAGCGCGTTCAGCCTGCGGTAGGCTTGCAGCGCGTTTTTAACAGCGCCCATGTGCTTGGCAAAAGCCGGAGGGTCGAGCGCTATCAGGTCGTACTTGCCGCCCGCGCTCTGCAAAAAATCAAACCCGTCGGCAACGTGCGCCTCGTGGGCAGCCTGACTGCCAAAGTTGAGCGCAACATTTCTGTTGGCTTGCTCCACAGCGCGGGCGGAGCTGTCCACCGAGCACACGTGCGCTGCGCCGCCGCGCAGGGCGTACGCCGAAAAGCCTCCCGTATAGCAAAACATGTTGAGCACGCTACGTCCGCGGCTATACCGCTCAAAGAGGCTACGGTTGTCGCGCTGGTCGAGGAAAAATCCTGTTTTTTGCCCTCCTTCCCAATCTACCTCAAACTGTAGCCCGTTTTCCAGAACAGGCTCTACCGGTCTTTCACCCCACAGGTATTCATCGGTTGCGCTCAAGTCTGCCTTGAAGGGTGTTGTTGCCGCGCTCTTATCGTACACCGCCTTGAGGCCGCCGCCGTACACGCTGCGCAAAGCCTGCGCAAGCTCGCGGCGCGCAAGGTACATGCCCACGCTATGCGCCTGCAAAACCGCCGTGCTGCCGTATATATCCACTACTAAACCCGGCAGCCCGTCGGCTTCGCCGTGCACGAGGCGGTAGCAGGTAGTGGCGTCGGAAAATACCGTTTTTGCGCGTAAGTCGTAGGCGTTTTGCAATTTTTGCTTCCAAAAGTCGGCATCAATTTTTGCCGCTTCAAAGCTCAACATGCGCACGGCAATGCTGCCTACCTGCGCGTGCCCTACTCCCAGCAGCTGCCCTGCGGACGAATACACCTCCACCGTATCGCCCTCCTCGGGGTGGCCGTCGGCGCTCTGTATTGCCCCCGAAAACACCCATGGGTGGTAGCGTAGCAGGGCCTCCTCTTTGCCGGGTTTCAAAAATATGCTCGCCATGTCAATCTGCTGTTTACGATTTTGATAAAGAAATTACTCTGTTTTCGCCTCGTCTATTGCCAGAATAAATTCGCGAAGTATGTTGGTGCGTATGCCGGTAGCGGTAATCAGGCTGTTGTTGCTGTCGGGGTGTACGCGGTTGGAGAGGAACACGTACACCAATTCGCGCTGCGGGTCAACCCAGACCATTGTGCCGGTAAACCCCGAATGTCCGAAGCTTTCCGGCGACGCTTCGGGGCACACAGGGCTTGCTTTCTGCACATTCGGCTCCGGCTTGTCAAAGCCCAGCCCGCGCCGGTTGCCGGCAGCGCTGCGTTGGGTGAATTTGCTCACCGTTTCGGGCTTCAGCAGCTGCGTACCGCCGTAGCTGCCGCGCCACAAGAACATCTGCATTATCTTTGCCATATCGAGGGCGGTGGAGAACAAGCCTGCATGTCCGGCTACGCCTCCCATAGCGGCAGCGCCCTGGTCGTGCACGTAGCCATGAATGAGCTGGCGACGAAACGAGTACTCCCATTCGGTAGGGACAATATGCGTACGGTCAAACTTTTGCAGCGGGAGGTAAGCTGTTGCCGTCATCCCCAGCGGCCTGTAAAACAAGCTGTCGGCCATCACATCCAGCCCTTTGCCCGATACGTTTTCTACTACCCGCTGCATGTAGTAAAAGCCAAGGTCGCTGTAGGTATAGCGCTTTTCCAGAAGCGGGCTGTTGTCTATCAGCTGGTAAATTTTTTCCCTGATTGAGCTGTGGGCATAAATGCTGTCGGCCACAGAAAAAGGGTAGTCCGGCGAACATTTAGCGCTGAAAAACGCGGTGTCTAACGTATGAAACTTGTTGAGGTACGTGTGCGAGTAGAGCTTAAAAGGGTGCGTTTCGGACTGCGACACGCTGAGCAGCGGCTGATTGGCAAATACAGGGTGCATAAACGCTATATATACAGGAAGCCACGCTTTTAGCCCGGACTGGTGTAGCAGTATATCGCGCACGGTAAGCTTGCCTTTGTTGCTTGATTTGCCAAATGTAATGTACCGCTCTATCTTGTCGTTGAGGTCAACGTCTCCATTTTCCTCCATCTTCATAATCACGGGCAGCGTTGCCGTAACCTTCGTAATGGAGGCCACGTCGTACAGGTCGTCAAGCGCCACGCAGGTTTCATTTTGGTAGGTGTGGTAGCCAAATGCTTTATGGTAAAAAATCACCCCTTTGTGGGCAGCCAGCACTTGGCATCCGGGAAAAGCCTGCATGTTGATGGCGTTGAGCGCCATCGTATCTACCATTGCCATACGCTTGGTATCGATGTTGAGCTCCTGCGGTGTGCCGTACTTGAGGCGAGTGCGCGTCGGGTTCTGTATGCCCTCGCCCACTTTTATGTACTTGGGCACGGCAACAGGGCTTTTTCCCAAAACAGGATTTGCGCCAAACAGCGCATGAGCCGCCGCGCGCTGGTACTCGCCTTCGCTATTGTAGGCCAGCAGCACGCTTTCGAACTCTTTACAGCTGCCTACCTTGGGCATTACGTATGGGTTGGCGTACAGAATAAGCACCGTACGCTTGCTCGCAGCCAGCTGCGTTAGCCATCTACAAAAAGACCTGTCCATGTCGAAGCCGCGCTGCGGTGCGCGCTGATTGATGTCCATGTAGCCAACGAGTATCAGGTTGTAGTCCTGCAGCTCCTTTTGCATTAGCGAATCGTAGTCGGCAGGGTCGGTTTGGTCAACCTTGTACAGGTCAACCGGCGCGTAGCGGTGCGCTACCTTTAGAAATGCGCTGTTGCGATTATTTTTGTTCGCCTCTATGTAGGCTATGCGCAGCGTATCCAAGCGCTTTATGGGCAAGAAGCTGTTTTTGTCGGCGGCTATGGTTATGGCCGACTCTATGAGCTGCGCACGAAGCTGTTGCGCGCTTTGTGGGTAAAGCTGCCTGTTGAGGTTGTCAACATTTACCTGTCGGCTACCGCGGCTCAACCCCAGCCAATACTTGGCTTTGAGTACGCGCAGGCACTTTTTGTTGAGCAGCTCTACGGGAAATGTCCCGCTGTTCACGGCGTTCTCTATGAAGTCAATGCTGGATTCAACACCGAGCGGGTAAATAAGCATATCGCTACCGGCCAGCAAGGCTTTCAGGTTAGCCTCAGTGTGGGAGTAGCGCTGCGAAACTGCCTGCATCTGCATACCATCGCTAAACAGCAGCCCTTTAAAATTAAGGTCCTGGCGAAGCAGCTTATCGGACAGCTTTTCCGAAAGGCTCGACATCTGCCCGCTTGCGTCCAGCTCCGGCACGCTAAGGTGTCCCACCATAATGCTACCGATACCGCTATCGATAAGCTTCCTGAACGGGAGCAGGTCAACTTGCTCAAAAGTTTCTCGGCTGCTATTCAGCGTAGGAAGTTCGCTGT
This sequence comes from Prevotellaceae bacterium, assembly GCA_031263185.1. Classification (GTDB taxonomy): domain Bacteria; phylum Bacteroidota; class Bacteroidia; order Bacteroidales; family UBA932; genus JAITMY01. The sequence continues at coordinate 9,769 of JAISGH010000127.1, forward strand.
GCGAATCTTTGTTGGTGTTGCCGTGTCCGGGAAAATGCTTGGCGCAGGCTATTACTCCATTATCTTGCAGGCCGCCGGCGTAGGCCACACATTTACGCGCTACGGCCTGCGGGTCTTCCCCAAAGGAGCGGACGTTGATAACGGGATTGTCGGGGTTGCTGTTCACGTCGGCTACGGGCGCAAAGTTAACGTGCATGCCCAGCAGCTTGAACTGCCTGGCAATCTCTACGCCCATGCGGTAAATGAGCGAATCATTCTGCAGGGCGCCCAGGGCAATTTGAAAAGGAAAGTTGGGAACGCTATCCAGCCGCATACCCACTCCCCACTCGGCATCCATGCCGATAAGCAGCGGTATTTTGGAAAGAGATTGGTAGGAGTTGGTCAGCTCGGCCTGCTTAGCCGCCGTGCCCTGAAAAAAAATAATGCCGCCAACTTTTTGCAGTGCCACCAAGTCGGTAATTTCAGCAACGTGTGCGGGGCTCTTGTTGGAGTAGGCTGCCACCATCATCAGCTGGGCTATTTTTTCGCGCGTACCGAGCGTTGCCAAAAGCGAATCTGCCCACGGTACTGGCGCTTCAAGCGTTTGGATAAGGCTTGTGCGCGGCTGTGCAACCAAAGACAGATGCACGATAAAAGTAAGCGTAAGGCAAATCGACAGTCTTTTTGACAGTTTTTTCGACAATTTTTTTGCCTTCTCCTTACGCTTTCTCATAAATGGCAGCAATAATTTTTTTGCGGACTTCCCACAGCGCTAACGTAGATAAACCAAATGCAGAAACAACAACGGAGCATACTAACATGTAGATGTACAGTTTATGAGCAAACCGGTAAGTTTTGCTGAAATCAGTAATTACTACAACCGGCTGCGCAAAAAGGGCAAGCTCTTGCTCCAAGCCTATTTTTCTGCCATGCAGCTCGTCAATGGCCTCTTGCAGCTGTATCACCTCGCTTTTTTGAGGTGAGCTGCTCAGCTCCAGCTGCAAAGGGAGATGATTGCTTTTATTATTTTGCGTGGAAATAACAAGAGCCTGCTGCTGCAGCAGCGCTGCCATTCCCTGCTCCGCATGGGCAATTTGAGTTTTAAGCATCTCCACGCGAATAACATTCAGCTCCTGGCCAAAGGTGCTGTTATTGATAAAGTAAAGCAGCCCCGGCAGTAGCTTGGCGTAAACGTCCTCATCAAATACGTCTGCCTCAATTTTGATATACTTTGAAACCGAGCTGGATATTGTATCTATCAAATTACTGCGAACGTAGTAAGCAGGCAGGCCAAGGCCGTTGTCGCCGAATGAGCCGTTTGGCCATACGCCGTAGTAAAGCCTCAAGCGGCTTATTTTTTTCGCGTCGCTCTCGCTAATGTTGAGCAAGCTTGACAGGTCTTTCCTGTCTTTTTCTATAAAGGCACCGTTTAGTTTTTTGAGATTGTCAACAACAATGCTGCTCGCAAGGTTGTTGCTGCGAATAATGGCTTCGGAGCGATAAACCTTGGACTGGGGCAAAAACTTATACGCGGCAACGCCAACAACAACGCCGCCTATCACAAACAGCGACAGGTACAACGATTTGCGTATCATAAAAATAAGTATAGCCTTCAAAATAGAGGCTATGCCGCGCAGCAGCGATTTAAATTTTCGGTAAAGACGAATGGTAATATCCAGTAAATCTATTTCATTCTCTTTAGGTGTTTGTGTGTTTACTTGCTGTTCCATAAATATCAAAGTTTATTAAACTAATTAGAAATTAAAATTTTATATTCAATAGATGCTTGCGCCGTCCCGTAGGGACGGAGTATTGGTAGAAATGCTGCGTTCCCCTGCCTCGTTCCGTCCCGTAGGGACGGAATATTGGTTAACATCACGTTGTTGGGCATCTTTCACCCCATATTCCGTCCCTACGGGACGGGGCATGGCGGGGGGATAATCGTTTTTCTACCAACATTCCATCCCTACGGGACGGCGCAAGCACTCTTGGATAAGCTACGACAAGAAGCCCAGCAGGATACCTGCCGCCACTGCGCTGCCAATCACGCCGGCAACGTTTGGCCCCATAGCGTGCATAAGCAAGTGGTTGGTCTTATCGTACTGCAACCCCACTATCTGCGAAACGCGCGCCGAATCGGGCACTGCCGAAACGCCGGCGTTGCCGATAAGCGGGTTGATTTTATTCCCTTCTTTGAGGAACAGGTTGAATATTTTCACAAACATTACCCCCCCAAAGGTTGCCACCACAAACGACGCTGCGCCCAGCATAAATATGCGCACAGAGGCGGACGTGAGGAAAGTGGTTGCCTGCGTAGAGGCGCCCACCGTAAGCCCTATAAGTATGGTTACAATATCAATGAGCGGCCCCCGCGCCGTTTCGGCAAGCCTGCGCGTTACCCCGCTCTCTTTCAGCAAGTTGCCAAAGAAAAGCATACCCAGCAAGGGTAAGCCCGACGGCACAATAAGGCAGGTAAGCAGCAGCCCGATGATGGGGAATATCACCTTTTCCAAGTGCGATACCGCCCGCGGCGGCCTCATGCGGATAAGCCGCTCCTTGCGCGTTGTGAGCAGCTTCATCACGGGAGGCTGAATGACCGGCACCAGCGCCATGTACGAGTACGCTGATATGGCCACCGCGCCCATCAGGTGGGGCGCCAGCCGCGACGAGAGGAAGATGGCCGTAGGCCCGTCGGCGCCGCCAATAATCCCGATGGCGGCAGCTTCGTTGGGCATAAAGTCGAGCTGCAGAGCAATTATGTATGCGCCAAAAATGCCCAGCTGCGCCGCCGCGCCAATAAGCATGAGCTTAGGGTTGGAAATAAGCGCCGAAAAATCGGTCATTGCCCCGATGCCCAAAAAGATGAGCGGCGGGTAAACGCCCTGTATAACGCCGTAGTATAGAATGTTGAGCACCGAACCCTCCTCGTAAATTCCTATCTTAAGGCCGGGTAAAAACGGAATGTTGCCCACCAAAATGCCAAACCCAATGGGTATTAGCAGCATAGGCTCAAATTCATAGCGTATGGCCATGTATAAAAATATCAAGCCTACCGCCATCATGACGAGGTGCCCTATGGTCATGTGGGAAAATGCTGTGTAGGAGAGGAACTGCTGGAGGTTTTCTCCCAAAAAACTAAATAAGCTATTTATGTCCATGGCTCGTATTATTCAATGATTACCAGTACAGCGCCTTCCAATATCGAATCGCCTTTGCTGACCTTCACGGCGGTAACTTTTCCGGCGTGGTCGGCTTCAACGCTATTTTCCATTTTCATGGCCTCAAGCAGGAGCAACTTTTGCCCTACCGCTACCGTTTCGCCTTCCTTTACGTACACGTCGAGTATAACGCCCGGCAGCGGCGATTTAACCGCGCTGGCGGCGCCCGGAGCCGCTGTTTTGGCGGTGGCCTGATGCGAGTCGCTCGACGGCACTGTAGCCACCTGCACCAGCTTGGGCGTTTTGCTCACCTGCGCCGTAGGGCGCTCTACTTCAACATGGTAGTGAGTGCCGTTCACCTCCACCTCGGCGGTGCTGCCCTCAACATCTTTCACTACAACCTTATAGTCGTTGCCGTTTATTTTCAGCTTATAACCTTTCATAAGTATTATTCAATGATTTTTTACTTTTTAACCGGAGTTTCGCGCAGCGTGTAAATTTTAGAGTTCCACGGCGAATAGGCTTTTGATATTTTATTAATAGTGAGTACATTAGATTCGAGTTCGCTCATTTCCAGCTCATACCGATGCAGGGCATAGGCAATAGCAGCAAACACGGCGCCCGCCGAAGGCTGCTGCTTTTCTCCCGACACGGTTACCTGTGCGGGGCTTCCCTTTGGAATGATTTTTTTGCCCTTTAGCGCAGTAATCCAAAGAGCGGCTCTGCCTATGTTCTTAAAGGCGAGGTAGAGCAAGAAGAGCGCAAAAAACACCACTGTCATGGCGGTAATGGTCATGGCGATGCCGGTCGAGTCGTTGGCTTTAAAGCGCTCGCTGGCGGCCTCGAGCTGCACCAGCATGTTGTTGGTGTTCGGCGTGGTGCGCTCGCAGAAGCGCCACACGCCCACGCCGTCCTCGCTGCGGCCGTAGCTCACGTCGGCAATTTGCTCGGGGTAGGTCAGGCTGTCGATAATCGTACGCCCGTCGCCGGCGGTAAGCACCAAGAAGCGCGTGTCGTCTATCCAAAAGTTGAGGTGAAACGTGCCGTGCGTGGGCTTGTTGTCTGCCCAAAAAATTACGTGCTGCCGCGGCTTGATGCTCGTTAGCACGTCGCCCTTGGGGATGGGGTATTTTTTGAGGTTGTTGATGTCGTCGCTCAGGTAGCACCCGCCAACGTCAACCGTACCGTATGAGGAGTTGAAAATTTCAATCCACGAGCTGCGCTCGCCAAAATCATCTTCGTAGTTGGTTTTGTTGATGGCCATAAACTCGTTGAGGCGCAAATCGGTTGCTCTCTGCCCCTGCGCGCCAACCGACCACAACATTGCCACGGTAAGGATTACAAACCCTTGTACTCCAAACTTTCGGCAAGCCGAGAAAGCGGGAGCTGAAAAACGTATGTCGAAAAATCGTCGAATCATTGAATTCATTGAAGTGTTTAGATGTTTTACAGTGGCAAATTATCATGCTTTTTGGCAGGGTTGCTCAACTTTTTGGTAGCCAGCTGCTGTAATGCGCGGATAACGCGAAAGCGCGTATTTGTCGGCAAAATAACATCGTCAATATACCCGTTGCGAGCAGCGTTGTAGGGGTTGGCAAACTTCGATATGTACTCGGATGTTCTTTCTTCCGTTACCTTTTTCGGGTCTTCGGCGGCGGCAATTTCCTTTCCGTAGAGTACCCCTATGGCGCCTTGCGCACCCATGACCGCAATTTCGGCGCTGGGCCATGCGTAGTTGAGGTCGCCGCGCAGGTGCTTGGAGCTCATCACGCAGTAGGCGCCGCCGTACGATTTGCGCAGCGTTACCGTAACCTTGGGAACGGTGGCCTCGCCGTATGCGTAGAGCAGCTTTGCGCCGTGCAGGATAACGCCGCCGTACTCCTGCGCTGTGCCGGGCAGGAACCCGGGCACATCTACCAGCGTAACCAGCGGAATGTTGAACGCGTCGCAGAAGCGCACAAAGCGGGCGGCCTTGCGCGAAGCGTTGATGTCCAGCACGCCGGCAAGGTACTTGGGCTGGTTGGCCACTATGCCTACCGAGATGCCGTTGAAGCGGGCAAAGGCTGTGATGATGTTGGGGGCAAAGGCGCTCTGCACCTCAAGGTACTCGCGGTTGTCAACGATTAGCCTGATGACGTCGCACACATCGTAAGGTTTGGTGGGGCTGTCGGGAATAATTCCGTTGAGCGATTCCTCCTGACGGTCAATAGGGTCGTTGCAGACGGCCAGCGGCGCTTCCTCGAGGTTGTTTTGCGGCAGGTAGCTTATCAGCTTGCGGATGAGCGCAAGGCCCTCTTCCTCTGTGCCGGAAACGAAGTGCGCCACGCCCGATTTTGAAGCGTGTACCGACGCGCCGCCCAGCTGCTCCTGCGTTACATCTTCGCCGGTTACGGTTTTCACCACCTTTGGGCCGGTAAGGAACATGTAGCTGGTATCTTTCTTCATGACGGTGAAGTCGGTGAGGGCGGGCGAGTATACGGCGCCGCCGGCGCAGGGGCCAAAGATGGCCGAAATTTGCGGAATGACACCGGAGGCCAAGATGTTGCGCTGAAAAATCTCGGTGTAGCCGGCAAGCGCGTTAACGCCTTCCTGTATGCGCGCGCCGCCGGAGTCGTTGATGCCGATTACCGGCGCACCCATTTTCATGGCTTGGTCGAGCATTTTACACATCTTGAGCGCCATTGTTTCGGAGAGCGACCCTCCAAAGACGGTGAAATCCTGCGAAAAGACGTAAACCAGCCGCCCGTCGATGGTGCCGCACCCCGTTACAACGCCGTCGCCCGGGTAGGTTTCTTTTTCCATGCCGAAGTTTGTGCAGCGGTGCTCCACAAACATGTCAAATTCCTCAAAGCTGCCTTCGTCCAGCAAAAGCGCAATGCGCTCGCGTGCGGTGAGCTTTCCTTTTTTGTGCTGCGACTCTATGCGAGCCTCTCCGCCGCCAAGACGGGCTTTTTCGCGCCGCTTGACCAGCTCCATTACTTGTTCTTGTTCTATGCTCATACAGATTTCAAATTCTTAGATTTCAGATTTTCAGATTTCAATTTTCAAATTTCAAATTCAGTTATCGGTGCTTAATGCTTGGAGGCCGCCCTTACTCCTTGATTTTCCGCAATGTTTCAGACCTGCCCTCGAAGCTGAAACGCAAAAGTTTCGTGTAATCGGGATACGTACCGCTACTTGTACTTGTACTCATATACTCGTAGGTAATTCCTTCTTTCCAGTCGAAATCGTTGATGTATATCTTTCCCTTGCCGGCTGCGCTGCTATCTACCTTTGAGTAGCCTTTGAGGGAAACGCCTTTGGTAATATCCTTGAAGGGACACTGTAAATCATCTTCGGGGTCGTAAAACATCTTTTCGTACCCTGTAATCGTAATGGTTGTCTTACCAATGACGATCATTCCGGAGTAGTCGTAAGGCTGCGGATTGTGTGTTTCCCACGTTCCGCGCAGCCTTGTCTCAAAAGAGTCGCCGTCAAGATCGCTTTCGCCGCACCCCGCCGGAATTAGGGCGAAAGCAAACAAAAGCACAAATAGCGCCGTATTGTTCACCCATTTTTTCATCCCTCATACTCAACTTTTAGGGATGAGAAATAAATAACATATAACGGATATAAAAGCCGTAGAGACCTCACCCCCGGCCCCGCGCCAAAGGAGTTTGTGTGAACAAGCGGTCGCTCCCCACGCCCGAGGCGGTCTCCGTGCCTAACCCCCCGAT
>JAISGH010000166.1 GCA_031263185.1 Prevotellaceae bacterium
ACAAAAACAGAAAAAGGACTTACGGTAACAAGCCAGCTTGACGAGCAAATTTATAAAAAAGGAATACAAATTACAGAAGAACAAATGAATGGTTTAAATCTCAAAAAAAATCAGCTTCACGGTGAGTGGAATTACTCAATAAAAAAACAAAAACGTATTACTTAATCTCGGACAATCAATAACAGCAAGATTTTCAGTAAGATTGCACAACCTACCCATAGGGCGGCGCAAGCATCTCATTGAATATAAACTCTACTCTATCAGCTCAACCTTAATGCTCTAAGGCGCTGTTGGCATTACCGGCCAGGGCGCTTTCCATTGTTCCCAGCACTTCGCTCATCATGGCCTCTACTATAAACGGGAAGCTAGCGCCTCTTTTCGACGAGGTGTTGGTGATAAAAGCCCAGCACCAGCCGCTTGTGTCGCGCACGGCAGCAACCGAAGTTCCGGCGAGCGTTCCGGTGCGTATCCAGCGGCGCTCGTCCACCATCCGCCAGCCCAGAGGGTTATAAATGGAGTCGTTGCACACCATCCTGTCTACCGACTCCAGCGACAAAATATCCGGCGTTTCCGGCCTGCCGTCAACGCAAAGCATGAAGCGCAGCAGCGCCGCCGGCGACGCTACCCAACCGCCGGCGGCGCCCAGCGTACGAATATCGTAGCCTCCCCTGCACTTCGGTACGAGGCTGTACAGGTTATCAAACGCCGCAACAGGCCGCGCTTTCGGCACGTCGTAGTAGCTCACCTCGTCGGCGTACAGGCGCTGCGGGTAGCTGTTGCCAAGGCGCATGTTGATAATCCCCATCGGCAGCAGCAGCGCCTGCTGCACGTAACTTTCGCAGGCAACCCCCGCAGCTTTTTCAATAACGCGGCCAAGGATTGCGTAGCCAAGGTTGGAGTAAGAGCTGTGGTCGCCAACGTCGAAGCTCAGAGGTTTGCTCAGCGCAAAGCGGATAATATCGTCAACGCCAACAGGTACCGGAATATGTAGCTTCTCGGCAATAGCACGCCCCATAAACATGGGGTCTTTGCTGTTTGACACGTCCCAGCCCGCCGAGTGCTCCAGCAGATTTTTTACGGTAATTTGCAGCACACGGGCATCGTATATCTTGCTAAAAACGGAGTCGTTCAAGATTCCGTCGCTGCCAAATACCCTGTCGCTCAGGTTTAGCTTTCCCTCCTCTACCAGCTTCATAACGGCGGCTGCCGTAATCAGCTTGGATCCGCTCGCTATCCGAAAAACGTGGCTGGGGGTTACCTCCGTTTTCTGCTCCACATCGGCGTAGCCAAAGCCCTTTGCGTATAGCAGCCTCCCATCTCTGGCAATGGCCAGCGAAGCGCCGTTAATCTTCCACCGCTTCAAAAATTTTCGCACCAAGCTATCTCCCTTTTCAAATTCGGGAGAAGCAAACATTTCGTTGGTCAACTGCGGGAGCGGAGGCAGCGGAAAGGGCGAGCGCTCCTTGCCTCCGCCGCAGGAGCGCTGCACACAAAGCGCGAGGCATACCGCTACCCCCACCGCCGCTACAGCTGCGGCGCAGGCGGCATAAAATATTTTTCGTTTGCTACTCAACATTACACAAGCTGCCCGGCAACGCCGGACAGGTTACAGATTACAGGTTAACATTTCGAGCCAATACGCTATGCTTGGGCTGGGCTGGGGTAAGCTGGGCCGGTGAATAAGCTAACTTCCCGCCACCACATCTTGCCTCACCGCAATTCCTTTTTCGGCCAAGTATCTTTTCAGCGCAGGTATTTCCAGCTCCTTGAAGTGAAAAAGGCTGGCGGCCAGCGCAGCGTCGGCTTTTCCTTTGGTAAACGCCTCTTCGAAGTGCTGCATGTTGCCCGCTCCGCCGGAGGCAATAACCGGAATACCCAGCGCGTCGGACAGCTGCGCCAGCGCGTCGCACGCAAAACCCTGCTTTACGCCGTCGTGGTTCATGCTCGTAAACAGGACTTCGCCTGCCCCGCGGCTTTCGGCCTCCTTTGCCCAGGCAAACAAATCTTTGCCTGCAGGTATTCGCCCTCCGTTCAGGTAGCAAGTCCAGCGGCCATGCTCGCACCTGGCGTCAATGGCGCATGTGACCACCTGATTTCCGAAGTTTTTTGCAATTTCATCAATAAACTCAGGGCGCCGGAGAGCGGCCGAGTTTACCGACACCTTATCGGCGCCGGCGGCAAGAAGCGCGGCTACGTCCCGCAGCTCGTTGATACCGCCGCCCACCGTAAACGGGATGCTAATGCGCTGTGCAATTTTTTTAACCAGCTCGGCAAAAGTTTTCCGCCCCTCGTGCGAAGCGGTAATATCCAGAAACACCAGCTCATCTGCCCCTTCGCTGCTGTAGGCCGCCCCCAGCTCCACCGCGTCGCCGGCGTCGCGAATGTTGACAAAGTTAACGCCCTTCACCGTGCGCCCCTCCCTAACGTCAAGGCATGGAATAATACGTTTGGCAAGCATTTGAATCAGTATTTCAAAGTTTCGGAAATTCCTAAAAAATTCTTCAGTATCTGCTCTCCCACCAGCGAGCTTTTTTCGGGGTGAAACTGCACGGCGTAAAAGTTATCCTTATGCAGCGCGGCGCTAAAGGGCTGCACGTAGTCGGTGACGGCAACGGTATGCTCGCCAAGCTGCGCGCAGTAGCTGTGCACGTAGTACACATGCGGGTCTTTTCCCAGCCCGGCAAACAGCGGAGAATTTTTTGCCCGAATGGTATTCCACCCCATGTGGGGAATTTTATGGACGGATGATTTAAAGCGGGTTACCCGCTCGTCAAAAATGCCAAGGCACTCCGTATCGCCCTCCTCGGAGTAGGCGCACATGAGCTGCAAGCCAATGCAAATGCCCAGCGTAGGCTGCTTGAGGCTACGAATGAGGTCGTCCAGCCCGTGCTCGCGCAGGTACCTCATGGTTGTACTTGCCTCGCCAACCCCCGGAAAAATAACCCTGTCGGCGGCGCGAATGACATCGGGGTTGTCGGTAACGACTGCCTCCTGCCCTATCCGCCTCATTGCGTTTTCGACCGAAAAAATATTTCCGGCGTTATACTTAATAATTGCTACGCTCAACGAAACTCTAAATCTAAAATTAGTACCCGTGTTTTTTTTGCCTTGCCCCCCCCACCCTGCTGCTACCTGACAACGCTGTGCTTCTTTGTGTATGCCTTGCGGTCGAACCTAAAGTAGCGTGCAGCGCGGTGCGTTACGTTACGCTCTTTTTCCTCCAGGGCAATGATATACTTTTCGCCCTCAATAAATTTTTTGTAGAAGTTGCGCACGTCGTAGTTCTTACTAAACAGCGTGCTGTACGCCATTCGCAAATCGCGCGCCGTGAACTTTTTGGGCAGCAAATCGAAGATGATAACAGGGTTGTAGGTTACCTGACGGCGTATCTCCTTGAGCGCCTCGGAGAGGATGAGGGTATGGTCAAACGCCAGCTTCACCGTTTCGTCGGTTACATCAAACCACTTCACATCGTATTCCTTCGAGAAAGTGCCCACCACCTGATTCATTTTGATTAGCGTAATGTAGCCAACCGTAACAATACGCCCTACCTTTTGCCGGGTAGCGTTTTCCAGCCACCGCGTATCGCGCGGGTTGCTTGTTCTGTCCGGCGAGCCAAAACTCTTGAACTGCTGTAGCTTGATATTTTTTAGCCCGGTAATTTCCTTCACTGCGCGCTCTGCCGCCAAATCCAAATCTTCGTTGGCGTAAATGATGCTGCCGGGGAATTTAAAGTCGTTGTAGTCGCTGTTCTCTTCCTTACCTTTCCTACTCATTAAAAGCATTTTAAGTGACTTCCCATCAAATCCCAAAATCACGCAATCCACCGACACCGAAATAAAAAGAGCCTTTGTCCTTGAATAGTTTTCCATACTGAACCTGTTAAATTCAAAAGCAAAGGTAGCAATTATGTTTATTCAATCGTCACATTCAACAAAAATAGGGCGCATTTCAAATATTGCTTATAAAAAGGAATCCAACCTCGTAGAACGTGATGGTAAGTTTTGGAATTTTTTATCCGTCAGCGTGCAATTGAATTATTTGATGTACATTTGCAATAAAAAAAACGTCATGAAAAAGTTACCGATAGGAATACAGTCATTTTCAAATTTAAGGGAGGATGACTACCTGTACGTTGACAAAACGGCGGATATTCATCGAATCATTACGAATGGAAAAATTTATTTCCTGTCCCGCCCGCGCCGCTTCGGGAAATCGTTGCTGACGCGAGGTAAAGCTCCTTGGCGTTGCATTTAACGGCGAAGAAGCGGCCTGCCGGATTGACATAGTTGAGCGTGATTAAACGCTACCGGGGGTTACGGCATTACGGCATCGCCGGTTAGAGCTGACAAATGGTGCTCGCCTCGCCATCTATCAGGCAATTGCGAAGCGTGTCCCGTTTGCTTTTTCATACTTGCTTGGCGTAACGCCCTGTATGGTGTCCTAAAAGGTAATAAAAATATCGATTACAATAGGATGCCATCCTATTTTCTCTTATGTACAATTTTTACTACTTTTGCTACCGCGTTGAACGCAAAAAAATGACCCATATTTTCACTTTGAATAGTAACTGCCAATATGCCAATGATAGCGCTGCATAACATCAACAAAACCTACCACAACGGCGCACCGCTGCACGTGCTCAAGGGTATAGACCTGAGCATCGACAAGGGCGAGTTTGTGTCCATCATGGGGGCGTCGGGGTCGGGTAAATCTACCCTGCTCAACATCCTCGGCATCCTCGATACCTACGATACCGGCGACTTCTACCTCAACGGCCTGCTGATAAAAAACCTGAGCGAGGCGCACGCCGCCGGGCTGCGCAACCGCATGATAGGGTTTATTTTTCAGTCGTTCAACCTCATTTCCTTCAAGAATGCGATGGAGAACGTAGCGCTGCCCCTGTTTTACCAGGGGATGAGCCGCCGGAAGCGCAACCAGCAGGCGCTGGAGTACCTCGACAAGCTGGGGCTGCGCGACTGGGCAAAGCACATGCCCGGCGAGCTCTCGGGCGGGCAAAAGCAGCGCGTGGCCATTGCGCGCGCGCTCATTTCGCGGCCGCAGGTCATTCTGGCCGACGAGCCTACCGGCGCGCTCGACAGCCAAACGTCGCGCGAGGTAATACAAATTTTGAGGGACGTAAATAAAAATGACCAAATGACCATGATTATCGTTACCCACGAGCGCGGCGTGGCCGACGCTACCGACAAGATTATCCGCATCAAGGACGGCGTGATTGAGGCAATAGAGCAGGGAAAAGGCGTTATTGCGCACGTGGAGAGTATGAAGTAATTTTTTTAGCGCTTACTATGTTTGACCTCGACCTTTGGCAGGAAATATTCAACACCATACGCAAGAACAAGCTGCGTACATTCCTCACCGGCTTTTCGGTGGCGTGGGGAATTTTCATGCTCATTATCTTGCTCTCGGCAGGCAACGGGCTGAAGAACGGCGTGATGTCCAACTTTGCCGGACGCTCCGTCAACACGGTAGAGGTATGGGGCGGGCGCATATCTATCCCCTACAAAGGGCTCCCCATGGGGCGCCGCATTAGGCTTGACGACAAGGATTTTGAAATGGTGAGCAAGCGCATACCCAACGCCGACAACGTAGGCGCCGATTTGTGGAACAGCGGCGTCATTACGTTTGGCAGCGAGTTTACCTCCTGCCAAACGCGCGGCGTATATCCTAGCATTAAAATTATTGATGGCATTGACGTGCAAGCTGGCGGGCGCTTTATCAACGAGGTAGATATTCGCGAACGGCGAAAGGTGGCGCTCATCAACGAGCGCCTGAAAACGGTGCTGTTTAAGGAGAAAAATCCCATAGGGCAGTACGTAAAAATACTCGGCGCAATGTTTCAGGTGGTTGGCATTTATGAGCTTAGCCGAGATTGGGGAAACAATAACACGGTATATATCCCCTTTTCGACGGCGCAGCAGCTGTTCAACAAGGGGTACGGCATTAACTCGTTGAACTTTACCGTTGACGGGCTGAACACGCGCGAAGATAACGAGCTCTTTGATGCCGAGCTGCGCAAAAATTTTTCCGAGCTGCACCGCTTCGACCCCAACGACAGGCGGGCAGTGGGTATCTACAACCAAATGGAGAACTACCTGCAAACGCTTTCTATCTTCAACGGCATTTCGATTTTTCTCTGGATTATTGGCATCGGAACGCTCACGGCAGGCGTGGTGGGCGTGAGCAACATTATGCTCATCACCGTGCGCGAGCGCACCAGAGAGTTTGGTATTCGCAAGGCGCTGGGCGCCCCTCCCGCCTCCATACTTCGCCTCATTTTGCTGGAATCGATGCTCATTACCGGCCTCTTTGGGTACGTTGGCATGGTGCTGGGGGTGGGCGTTTCGGAGGCGCTTAGCGCTGTCCTCGCGGCCGGCAGCGGGGACGGTATGGCTATCCTGAAAAATCCAACGGTGGATATCAACATCGCCATCCTTGCCACGCTGGTGCTGATGGTGGCAGGCGTAATTGCCGGCTATTTCCCGGCGCGTAAGGCTATTCAGATTACGGCGGTGGAGGCAATGAGAACGGAGTAGCAGCCGCTTTGAGAAAGTTGAACAATTAAAGCAATAGTGAGCCATGATTAAATTTTCCAACAACGACGCTATGCCCCTTTTGGGGTTAGGCACGTGGCGAGCCACGCGCGAAGAAACGTACAATTCGGTTTTTGAGGCGCTCAAAATCGGCTACCGCCATGTGGATTGCGCCTTCATTTACGGCAACGAGGACATTATCGGCCAAGCGTTCAGCGATGCGTTTGCGCAAAAAATAGTGCGGCGCGAGGAGCTGTTTGTAACCTCCAAGCTGTGGAACGACGCGCACGAAAAAGACAGCGTACGCCCCGCGCTGCAGGCCACCCTGCGCAGCCTGCACCTCGACTACCTCGACCTCTACCTGATACACTGGCCGGTGGCGCTCAAGCGCGGTACGCTCTTCCCCTCGCAGCCGGATGAATTTTTGACGCCCCAGCAGGCGCCGCTTGCCGAAACGTGGGCGGCGCTGGAGGACTGCCGCAGGGAAGGTCTGTGCAGGCATATCGGCGTGTCGAACTTCACCTGCGAAAAGCTTGCCGCGCTGCTGCAAACCGCCACGCAAAAGCCCGAAATGAATCAGGTGGAGCTGCACCCCTACCTGCAGCAGCCGGAGCTGGTAGAGTTTTGCCAAAAAAACGGCATCCACGTAACCGCCTACGCGCCGCTGGGCGCCGGCATGGCGGACGAAGGCGACAGGGTGGCCATCCTGAAAAATCCGGCGCTGACGGAGATTGCCCAAAAGCATAGCTGCACCGCGGCGCAGGCTGTGCTGGCGTGGGGCATGACGCGCAAAACGGTAGTTATCCCAAAGTCGGTAAAGGCGCACCGCATGGCGGAGAACTTCGCCGCGCAAAGCGTAACGCTCAACGATGACGATATGGCGCGTATTGCCACGCTCAACCGCAACCTGCGCCTCACCACAGGCGCCCTGTGGACAATGGACGGCTCGCCCTATACGGCGGATTACCTGTGGAACGGCTAATTAATCCTGTATTAGGGGATTTCCAAAAAAAACTTAACTCACTTAAAATGAGGTGATTAGGTTGTAGATATGGTTATAATCTATTGCTACTGAGGTTGTTTTGTTGAGAAAATTAGGTAAAAATGAGGTTGCCCTCATCACCTCATCTGGGTAGCTTTTAGGAGTTCCCATCTTTAGTTTTTAGTTTTTAGTTTTTAGTTCTTAATTCTTAATTTCCCCCATGCTTCCTTTTGATGTTTACCCGCTATGGGATGTAGAGCCGGCATACGGCGAGGGCTGCTACCTGTACGATAAAAATGGCGTGTGCTACCTTGATTTTTACGGGGGACACGCGGTAATTTCTGTTGGGCATACGCATCCGCGCTACGTGCAGCGCATAGCAGAGCAGCTTAAACGGCTGGCGTTTTACTCCAACGCCGTACAAAATTCGCTGCAAAAGCAGCTGGCCGAGCGGCTGGGCGCAGCTTCGGGCTATCCGCACTTTTCGCTGTTCCTGTGCAACTCCGGCGCAGAGGCCAACGAAAATGCCATCAAGCTTGCCTCGTTCGACACGAAAAAGAAAAAAGTGCTTGCCTTTGGCAAAGCCTTTCACGGGCGCACTTCGGGCGCCGTTGCCGTTACCGATAACCCCAAGATTATTGCGCCGTTCAACGCTACCCCTAACGTAGAATTTGTCCCCCTCAACGACGTTGAGGCTGTGGAAAAAAATCTCCAAACGGGCGACTTCTGCGCCGTTATCGTAGAGGGAATACAGGGCGTTGGCGGTATTCTTATGCCCACCGATACGTTTTTGCAGCAGCTGCGCGCGCTCTGCGACAGGTATGATGTACGCCTCATTCTGGACGAGATACAGAGCGGATACGGGCGCAGCGGCAAATTCTTTGCCCACCAGTGGTCCGGCATTGAGCCGGATATTATCACAACGGCAAAGGGCATGGGCAACGGATTTCCCATTGGCGGGGCGCTGATTTCGCCTCGATTTAAGGCTGTACATAGCATGTTGGGCACCACGTTTGGCGGGAACCACCTTGCCTGCGCCGCAGCCTTGGCGGTGCTCGAAATATTTGAAGACGAGCACATCCTGAACAACGTTGCAGATATGGGGGCGCTGCTGATGAGCGAGCTGCAGCAGCTACCGGGCGTCAAAGAGCTGCGCGGGCGCGGGCTGATGATAGGCATGGAGATGGAAAAACCCATGGGCGAGCTGCGTAGCAAGCTGCTCTTTGAGCACAAAATATTTACCGGCGCGGCGGGAACGCACGTCATCCGGCTGCTTCCTCCGCTGTGCGTTGGCAAGCAGCAGGTCAGCGAGCTTATGGAGGCGCTGCATGAGGTGACAAAGCGCCTGTAAAAAAAACGGAAAGCGCCTGTCGGCGCAGGTCTCAGCATTTTGTTTTGCTACTAAAATTTGAATTACTTTGAAGCGATGAAAAAAATAACATTTATTCTCCTGGCCGTTGCCGTTGCGCTTTCATCGGCCTGTAGCCGACACTCGGCAAGGATAGAGGGGCATATTGCCGGTGCAAACGGCGCAAACGTGCTGCTGAAAAAAACAGCAATGGGAAAGCCTGTTATACTCGACTCTGCCCGGTTAGGCGCGGCGGAAAAATTTTCCTTTAAGGTCGGCAAGGTTGAGCCAGCCAGCTTTTACCAGCTCGTTGTTGACACCCTGGGTAGCCTATCGCTGCTGGTGCACCCCGGCGACCGCATAGCGCTGTCGGCGGAGGCCCCCAACGTGGTAGCGTCGTGCCGCGCGACCGGCTCGGAGGACATGTCGCTGCTGCTGCAGCTGCAGCAAAGCCTTGCGCAAAGCAACCTTGCGCTCGACTCGCTGCTGCGCGTGGCAAGCAGCGACGACCCGCAGCAGGTGGCGGAGGCGCGTAAGGGAATAGCGCGTATCTTTTTGCAGCAAAAGAGGTACAACACCACCTTTATCGTAAAGCACCCAACCTCGCCCGCCAGCATTACCGCCTTTTACCAGAAGCTGGGTCATGAGCTGCCGCTGTTTGGCGCCCCCGACGACAGATTTTTGCTCCGGATGCTCACCGATTCGCTTCGCCCGCGGTATCCAAAATCGAGCTACGTAAAATCCATGCTCGTCAAGCTCGACGAATTGGAGGCGGCAGCGCGTCAAATCTCCTTGCAGGAGCTAATGTCGCAGGCCACCGAGGTGGACAAGCCGGAGGTAAAGCTGCCCGACGCGCAGGGGAAAATACACCTGCTCTCGGCGCTCAAGGGGAAGGTAGCGCTGCTGGACTTTTGGGTTTCAACCAACCCGCTTTGCCTCATGGACAACCGCGAGCTGATGCCGCTGTATAAAAAGTATCACGCAAAAGGCTTTGAGGTTTTTCAGGTGTCGCTGGACGACGACCCTGAGCAGTGGAAAAGCGCCGTTGAGGAGCATGCGCTGCCGTGGATAAGCGTGAGCTGCCCCGCCGCCGAAGGCTGCATTGCCGCGCGAGATTACCGCATAGAAAACATTCCGGCAAACTTCCTCATCGACCGGCAGGGAAAAATTGCTGGTAAAAACCTGTACGGCGACGAGCTGGCAAAAAAGGTGAAGGAGATGATGGCGAATTGAAAACCACCGCTTTGATAGACACGCACTGCCATATTTTTGACGAGGCATTTGCCGCCGACCGCGATAACGCTGTGCGGCGGGCGCAGGCAGCAGGCGTTGCGCTGATGCTCATGCCCAACATTGACAGCGCGACGTACGCCGACATGATGCGTACGGCCAGCGCATTTTCGGGGGTATGCCTACCTATGGTCGGCGTACATCCCACCTCAATCACTGCCGAAAATGTGGAGCAAGAGCTGGACTTTGTGCGCGGCGAGCTGGAAAAAAATCCCCCCAAAACATTTGCTGCCCTCGGCGAAGTAGGCGTTGATTGCTACTGGAGCAGAGCGCACGTGGAGCAGCAGCTGGTTGCGTTTGAGCGTCAGCTGCGCTGGGCAGAGCAGCACAGGCTGCCGGTGGTAATCCATGCCCGCGACTCGTTCGGCGAAATCATGGATGTGCTGCGCCGCGTAAAGCCTGACGTGAAGGGAGTGTTTCACGCCTTTTCAGGCTCCGTGGAGCTTTACCGTGATATAAAAAAGTTGGGCGACTACAAGCTGGGCATAGGCGGCATGGTAACTTTCAAGAACGCCACGCTGCCCGACGTAGTGCGGCAAGCCCCGCTGAGCGATTTGCTGCTCGAAACCGACGCGCCGTACCTCACCCCGACACCTTTTCGCGGCAAGCGCAACGAGAGCGCCTACCTGCCGCTGGTAGCGCAAAAAATAGCCGAAATAAAAGGCTTGAGCGTAGCAGAAGTTGCGGAGGCCACCACCGACAACGCAATCCAACTTTTCGATTTACGGATATGAGCAAAATTAACAGCCATAAATTTTTATATGTAGCAAAAAAACTTTACCTTTGCCCACCTTAACGTGGCGCACGTTGCTTACTTACCCGCTAAAGCGCATAAAAAAAAGGAGAGATGGCCGAGTGGTCGATGGCGCACGCCTGGAAAGTGTGTATACTCCAAAAGGGTATCATGGGTTCGAATCCCATTCTCTCCGCA
>JAISGH010000176.1 GCA_031263185.1 Prevotellaceae bacterium
AATTCAAAATTCAAAATTCAAAATTCAAAAATTTGTAAATGAGCCGTTCACTAAAAAAAGGACCATACATTGAGCCTAAGCTGGATAAAAAGGTAACCGCCTTGAACGTCGGTAAAAAGAAAGCTGTGGTGAAAACTTGGGCGCGTGCAAGCATGATACCGCCTGACTTTGTGGGGCATACCATCGCCGTGCACAACGGCAACAAGTTTATCCCTGTGTACATCACCGAAAATATGGTGGGGCACAAGCTGGGAGAGTTTGCCCCGACCCGCACGTTCAAGGGACACTCGGGCAACCGTAAGTAACTTCAATTTTCAGGTGAAACTTACATCGGTAAGTAAGTGTATAACCTGCAATAATTGGATGAATGTAAAAAAATTGTAAGAACCGAGAAACTTGAGGTAGGAGGGAATGTAGTTAGTACTGTCCTCATCCTATCAGGAGGTATTATTTTCGTGATAGTCGAAATAAAATGTGACACATTAATGTTTTTCAATTTACTAACAACTAAAAAAATTTTTTTTATGAAAAAGACGACGAAATTCCTACTTTTAGGAATGACAATGGTATCTATTTCCTGTGCTAAGGATGAAGCACAAAAAAATGACGTTGAAACTCTACAACCAAATGATGTGGTCGAGTTGATAGTTTCTAATCCGGCGCGTTATATACAGGACAAAAGCGGGGTAGAAAAGTTAATGGCTGATTTGCACCTTACAGATGAGCAGCAACAGATTTGTTATCAGGAGCAACAATTAGCAGAACAATTGGTTGCAAAGCAAAACACGAAAGCAAAGCATGCTTTAGTTAAAAATGTAATAGAAGAAAGAAGTGGTGAGGAAGAAGTCGTTACGGCAGATGTTTTCAGTGGATTATCGGAATTAATGATTGCTTATGCAGACGTTAAAGGGATATCGGAGCATTGGCAATCTGCTTTTGGAGATTTTGTAACGGGTGTAGGAGCAATCGTAGAAAAAATAGAGGGAAGTAGCATTGTAGTAGATGTAGATAATTTATTGCAAAAAGAATTTGGTGTTTTGAAAAAAGAGATGCTTGAAAAATATGCTTTGACAGAATTGGATAAGTTGCAGTTGACCACAATGGCTGATAATACTCATTTACTTATTTCAAACATCCTGAAAGATGATAGTATGGTATATGGTGCTAGTAGTAGTGCTAAACGATTACAAAAAGGTTGGCTGAAAGATTTCGTTAAAGTGGTAACGCAAAAAATAGTTTTTAGTGTCTCAATTGTAGTTGGAGCTGCGGTCGGTTTATATGTTTGTAGCCCATGCGTTGTTTGCGCAAAACTTTGTGCTGGGGCTGGTGCTATTGCGGGTGCTTATATTGGAGGTAAATTAGTTGATGAAATAGCTAAGTGGTGATGAGGAAAATACTATTCATGCAAGTATTAGTTTGTGGTATTAGTTTATTTTCTTATGATGCCCATGCTCAAACGGAGCATTATGTAGGGTTGGCGGTAAGCAATGTTGTAGGTCCGTCGTACACGCTCCGGCACAACTGCTGGACGGCTACCGCCGATGTGGGATGGCTTGCAGGTTTTAATGGTATGTATGCTTCGGTGAGTGGCATGTATCAGTTGCTAAATATGTATGATATATTAAAGTTCTTTAAAGTAAGAAATAAGCCGAAAGAGGATGTGCTGATGAACATAGGGCTGGGCTTGTTTGCCCAGGATTATTATAGTCCCTCTGTCCGGCAAAAACGATGGGCAGACAAATTAGGTTACGTCGCTCTTTCAGGTTGCAACATGTTGATAGAGTATTATTTTCGTGATGAAAAGTTGTCTAATTGGAATTTTGCCATGAGGTGTCGCTTGCCGGTATATTTTACGACAAAAGAACATGAAGATGTTCTTTCAAAAGGATCAGTTGCAATGATGCTGGCAACGTTTCAGATAGTAGTTCAACGCAAGTTTTAGCAGGTGAAATAGATAAATAAGTACAAGTATAATTTTTTAATCATAGAGAAAATCCTTTTTTTATAGCAAAGGTAACTAAATGGGTGCAAGAAAAAGATTAAGAGCCGAAAGGCTCAAGGCAGAGAAGAAGTCTGTGGCGGGAGCCATACTTCGCAATTGCCCCTCGTCGCCCCGTAAGATGAGGTTAGTAGCCGATTTGATACGCGGTGTTGAGGTCAACAAGGCGCTGGGTGTGCTCAAGTACACCAAAAAACATGCCTCCATAGACTTGGAGAAGCTACTCAAGTCGGCAATTGCCAACTGGGAGGCCAAGAATGAGGGCAACAAGCGCGACTTGGAGGATGGCAAAGTTTTTGTAAGCGAAATTTTTGTTGACGGAGGCCCTATGCTCAAGCGCATTTCACCGGCGCCGCAGGGACGCGCATACCGTATTCGCAAGCGCTCCAACCATGTACACATTGTGTTGGACACCTACATAGTTGAGGAAATTGAAGAAGAGGATACAAAAACGAAAAAAGAAGAAGCAGCAACAGTAGTAGAAGCAGCAGACGTAGTAGAAACCGTAACCGAACAAGTATCATAAATAAGAAATATGGGACAAAAAATTAATCCGATAAGTAACCGAATAGGTATCATTCGCGGTTGGGATTCTAACTGGTACGGTGGGAGCAAGTATGCAGGCAAAATAGTTGAGGATTCAAAAATCCGC
Source organism: Prevotellaceae bacterium (assembly GCA_031263185.1). Lineage (GTDB taxonomy): Bacteria > Bacteroidota > Bacteroidia > Bacteroidales > UBA932 > JAITMY01. Next base: position 2,652 of record JAISGH010000176.1, read on the forward strand.
AGCTACCTCAACGAGCGTCTGGCAAAAGCAAGCCTGTCGCGCATAGTGATTGAGCGCACCCTCAAGCTCATTACGGTAACCATCAACACGGCGCGCCCCGGCGTTATCATCGGCAAGCTCGGGCAAGAGGTGGACAAGCTCAAGGAGGAGCTCAAAAAAATAACGGGCAAGGACATTCAAATCAACATTTTTGAGGTGAAGCGTCCGGAGTTGGACGCGCTGATTGTTGCCAACAACATAGCCCGTCAGGTGGAGGGGCGCATATCGTACCGCCGCGCCATCAAAACAACTATGGCCTCAACCATGAGGTTGGGCGCCGAAGGAATTAAGGTGCAGATTTCCGGACGCCTTGGCGGCGCCGAAATGGCGCGCAGCGAAACTATCAAGGAGGGGCGCATCCCCCTGCACACGTTCCGCGCCGACATTGACTACGCCCTGGCCGAAGCGCTTACCAAGGTAGGCTTGCTGGGTGTCAAGGTATGGGTTTGCAACGGCGAAGTTTACGGTAAGCGTGATTTGCTTCCCAACGTGGGCGTAGCGGCTAACGTTGCAGGCTTGACGGCAGGCGGCGGCGGAGGGCGCGATGAGCGTTCGTACCACCGAGGCGGCAGCGAGCGTGGCGGACGCGGCGACCGTGATCGTGATCGAGACCGTCGTGGAGGACGTGGTAGTGGTTCCGGTTCACGTGGTAGCGGTAGCAGTTACGGTTCGCGTGGTAGCAGTTCCGGTTCGCGTGGTAGCGGTTCCGGTTCACGTGGTAGCAGTTCCGGCTCACGTGGTAGCAGCTCCGGCTCACGTGGTAACAACTCCAGCTCAAAGAAGTAAAAAACAAAATAGCGAAATAAAACAAAATGTTACAGCCTAAAAAGACGCAATACAGAAGGATGCAGAAAGGGAGGATGAAAGGCATTGCCCAGCGCGGCAACCAGCTTTCGTTTGGCTCTTTTGGCATCAAAACGCTGGAATCTTGCTGGATTACCGGCAAGCAAATAGAAGCCGCTCGTCAGGCCATTGTGCGCCACATGAAGCGCGAGGGTCAAATGTGGATTCGCATATTCCCCGACAAGCCCATTACGAAAAAACCTGCCGAAGTCCGTATGGGTAAAGGTAAAGGTGCTCCCGAGGGCTTTGTGGCGCCGGTAACGCCGGGACGTGTGTTGTTCGAAGTAGAAGGTGTGCCGTTTGAGGTGGCGCAGGAAGCGTTGCGCTTAGGCGCCCAGAAGTTGCCTGTAAGCACTAAGTTTGTGGTGCGCAGGGATTATATAGCAGAACAATCAGCATAATTTAAAGGAGGATATAAGCAATGAAGGCATCAGAAATTAGGGAAATGTCCACCAAAGATTTGCTGGAAAAGGTGGAGGCAGAAAAGAGCCAGCAGATAAAAATACGCCTTAACCACGCTATTTCACCGATCGAGAATACGGGCAAGATAAAGGAAACACGTAAGAATATTGCGCGTATGCTTACCATCCTTCACGAACGAAAAATTAACGAGATAAAGGATATCGCATCTCACAAATAACATCTCACACAACATGGAAACTATAGAAAGAGGTCTGAGAAAGGAAAGAATAGGAGTTGTGACCAGCAACAAAATGGATAAATCCATCGTAGTTGCCGTGCAGCGGAAGGTAAAACATCCTGTTTACGGAAAGTTCGTTAAGCATACAACCAAGTTCGTTGCGCACGACGAAAAGAACGAGTGCAGCGAGGGTGATACCGTGCGTATCATGGAAACCCGCCCGCTGAGCAAAAATAAGCGTTGGAGATTAGTAGAAATCGTAGAAAAAGTAAAGTAAGCCATGATACAGCAAGAATCAAGATTACAGGTGGCGGACAACAGCGGCGCGAAGGAGGTGCTTTGTATTCGCGTGCTGGGTGGTACCAGGAGGCGTTACGCCTCCATTGGAGACAAAATTGTGGTGAGCGTAAAAAGCGCTGCCGCCGGTGGAGATGCCAAAAAAGGCAGCATATCCAAAGCGGTTATTGTGCGCACCCACAAGGAAATTCGCCGTCCGGACGGCTCGTACATTCGTTTTGACGATAATGCCTGCGTACTTCTCAACGCGCAGGGCGAAATTCGCGGCACCCGCATCTTTGGCCCGGTAGCCCGCGAGCTGCGCGAAAACTATATGAAAATTGTGTCGCTGGCGCCCGAAGTGCTTTAAAAGAAGCGCTGCGAAAACAGGAAGGCTAAAAGACAGGAAAACAAAAGGACAACTTTGAAAAGTAAAAACCATGCTGGGTAGAGTAAAACTTAAAGTAAAAAAAGGCGATAGCGTTACCGTCATTGCCGGCGACGACAAGGGCAAAAAAGGGCGCGTGCTCGAAGTGCTCACAGACAAAGGCCGCGCCATTGTAGAAGGTGTAAATTTAGTGTCGAAGCACACCAAGCCAAACGCAAAGCATCCGCAGGGAGGCATCATCAAGCAGGAGGCAGCAATACACATTTCGAACCTTATGGTGAACGACGGCAGCGGAACCCCCACCAGGGTGGGGCGCCGCATGGGCGAAAAAAACAAATTGGTACGCTACGCAAAAACAACCGGAGAGGAAATTAAGTAATGGCAAAAAAACAACAACCACAGGTACAAGTATATGTGGACGCAAAGGGATATATTCCTTTGCTCAAAAAAAAGTATAGGGAAGAGATTGTACCCGCCCTTGTAAAAGAATTTGGATACAAAAACGTCATGCAGGCGCCAAGGCTTGAGAAGATTGTCGTTAACCAGGGGGTTGGCGTGGCAACAGCCGATAAAAAGTTGATAGAGGTTGCCCAGAACGAGCTCTCTGTCATCACCGGCCAAAAGGCGCTGATTACCCGCGCCACGAAGGATATATCCAACTTCAAGCTGCGTAAAGGTATGCCGATAGGCGTAAAAGTAACCCTGCGCGGCAACAAAATGTACGAATTTTTGGAACGGCTGATTTGCATTTCGCTACCTCGTATTCGCGATTTCAGCGGCATCAGCGATAAGCTGGATGGCCGCGGCAACTACAACTTGGGCGTTAAGGAGCAAATTGTTTTTCCGGAAATAGATATTGAAAAGGTAACAAAAATCATGGGCTTGGAAATGACCTTTGTTACCACTACCGAAAAGGACGAAGAAGCGTACGCCTTGCTTCGCCATTTCGGACTCCCATTTAAAAATGCAAAAAAACAGTAACAAACAGTAACAAACAGTAGAGGTAGAACAATGGCAAAAGAATGCATGAAAGCGCGCGAGGTAAAGCGCGCCAAGTTGGTGGCAAAGTATGCCGAGAAGCGCAAGGCGCTCAAGGAAGCCGGAGATTACGTGGCGCTGGCAAAGTTGCCCAAGAACTCAAGTCCGGTGCGCCTGCATAATCGCTGTTCGCTTACGGGACGCCCCAAAGGGTACATTCGCCAATTTGGAATTAGCCGTATCACTTTTAGAGAAATGGCCAGTCAGGGTTTAATACCCGGCGTGAAAAAGGCAAGCTGGTAAAACAGCATAAGCTGCCTGCCTTTTAGTAATGATTCCCTGCTGTTTGAGCGTGGATGAGGGAGGAGGAGTTTAATATTTATGATTTCGTAATTTGTTATCAGTTAAATATATACGTTAATTAAAAATGTTGACTTATGGATGCTATGGAAATCATTATAAGCGTAATTTTTGTTACAATATTTGTAGCATTAATCGTTTACATTATTGTAAGCAGCTTGACGAAAAAAGATTCGCTGCCGAAAGTTGAAACAGGGCGCATAATGTATGAGAGCGGGCAGGAGGGTAACCCCATTCCTGTAGATAAAATACTTTTTTCGAAAAAGAAGTTCGTTGTTCAAGGGAAAAAGTACAATTCTTCGGACTATATTCTGGCGCGGGCTGACGGCGTTTCGATGAAAAAAAAAGGCATTAATAGCGGAGATATTGTTTACGCCAAAAAATTTGACGCCTCGTTTGGGAGAGACCAAATTAAGCCTAATGATGTTTTGCTGATTTTATTGAACGACGAGCGGTATAAAGGGTATAAGATAAGGGTTTACAAAAGGCATAACCCAAAGGATAAAAACGACTTGGAAACATTTTACTACGATAGCGATGGGAATGAGCGCGTTTCTTCCAAAAATCATCGGTTAGATTTAGTGCAGGGAGTTATAAAGTATAAGTATAGCGAATAATCAAAATAATTAACTTGGATATCGGGCGCAATGAGCGCTGGAACTAAAAATCAACAAAAATGACTGATCCAATAGCAGATTTTTTAACAAGAATTCGCAACGCCATCAAGGCGGGGCACAAGGTAGTGGAAATACCCGCTTCCAACATCAAGAAAGAAATAACCCGTATTCTTCATGAAAAGGGGTACATTTTGAGCTACAAGTTTATAGAAGAAGGCGCTGTGGGCAGCATCAAGATTGCGCTCAAGTACCACCCCGAAAGCAAGCGCTCTGCCATCAAGGGGTTGAAGCGTATCAGTACGTCGGGGTTGCGCCGCTACGCTGGCGTACGCACCATGCCAGCCGTGCTGAACGGCTTGGGTATCGCTATCCTCTCTACCTCCAAAGGCTTGATGACCGATAAGGAAGCGCGCCTGCAAAATGTTGGCGGCGAAGTTCTTTGCTATGTATATTAGTAAAATTGTAAATTAACAGATTGTAAATTAACAGTAAAATTAAATGTCACGAATAGGAAAACTTCCTGTAAACCTGCCACAAGGCGTTACCGTAACGGTTGACGCGGGTAATGTGGTTGTGGTTAAAGGACCTCTTGGCGAGTTGAAGCAAGCGGTAGATAAGGATATCTCCGTAGCCGTAGAGGATGGTCAAGTAAAAGTAACGCGCCCCACCGACCAGCCGCGCCACCGCTCAATGCACGGCTTGTATCGGGCGCTCATCAACAACATGGTGGTAGGCGTATCTGCGGGCTACACTATTGAGCAGGAGCTGGTGGGCGTAGGCTACAAGGTTGAGGTGAAAGGACAGGTAGTAGAGTTCAGCCTTGGCTTTTCGCACGAAATTCACCTGATGCTGCCCAAAGAAATCAAAGCCGAGGCCATCGCCGTAAAGAAAGGCGAAAACCCTCGCCTTACGCTGAAATCCATCGATAAGCAGCTGGTAGGCCATGTTGCCGCAAAAATACGCTCGCTGCGCAAGCCCGAGCCGTATAAGGGTAAAGGTATTAAGTTTGCAGGCGAGGTAATTCGCCGTAAGGCCGGTAAATCGGCGGCATCTAAATAAGCAAGGAGGAAATAAAAAATGGCACTATCAAAAACAGAAAGAAGGCAGCGTATCAAATACCGTATTCGTAAGATTATTCACGGTACGGCAAGTCGTCCGCGCCTGTCGGTGTATCGCAGCAACGACCAAATCTACGTTCAGCTTATCGACGATACGGCTTGCAACGGTCAGGGGGCAACCCTGCTGGCGGCAAGTTCCATTGAGAAGTCGGTGGCTGAGCAGGTAAAAGGAAAAACCAAGCAGGAAGCGGCTAAGGTGGTAGGCAAAATTGCCGCCGAGCGCTCGCTTGAGAAGGGCATCAAGGAAGTTGTATTTGACCGCAACGGTTTCTTGTACCACGGAAGAGTAAAATGTGTAGCCGAAGCCGCTCGCGAGGGCGGACTAAAATTCTAAAAAATCGTATGGCAGAAAATTCAAACATAAGAAAAGTAAAAACAACAGACCTTAACCTTGTCGACAAGTTAGTGGCCGTAGAGCGCGTGACTAAGGTAACCAAGGGTGGTCGCCACTTCAGCTTTGCTGCAATTGTGGTGGTGGGCAACGAAAACGGTATAGTTGGCTATGGTCTCGGTAAGGCAAACGAAGTTTCGATTGCCGTCAGCAAGGGCATTGAAGACGCCAAAAAGAATCTGGTGAAAGTTCCGGTGCACAAGGGTACTATTCCTCACGAACAGGTAGCAAAATTTGGCGGTGCGCGCGTTTACATGCGCCCTGCGGCGCCCGGTACGGGGGTGAAGGCCGGCGGCGCTATGCGCGCTGTGTTTGAGAGCGTGGGCATCCATGATGTGCTGGCAAAGTCAAAAGGCTCGTCAAATCCGCACAACTTGGTTAAGGCTACGGTAAACGCACTGCTGGAGCTGCGCGATGCCTACACGGTGGCCAACCTGCGCGGCGTATCGGTAAACAAAGTATTTAACGGATAAAACAACGGAGGGAAAAAGAAATGGCATTACTCAAAATTACGCAGGTGCGCAGCCAAATCGGCAGCACCGACAAGCAAAAAGCCACGCTAAAGAGCCTGAAGTTGGGCAAAATAAACCGTACTACGGAGCGTGAGGAAAATCCGGTGCTGAGAGGAATGATAAAGGCTGTGAGCCACTTAGTAAAGGTAGAAGAGGTTAAGGTAGAAGGGAAAGTAGAAGAGGTAAAGGTGGAAATCGTGGAAGAGGTAGCGGTAGAAGAGAAAGTAGTAGAAGAGGTAAAGGTGGAAGAGGTTTAGAATTTCGAGTACAAAATTCAAAATTTAGATAATTGCTATGGAATTACATAACTTGACCCCGGCAGCGGGTTCAACGCATAAAGAAAAACGTATTGGGCGCGGTGAAGGCTCGGGGCGCGGAGGTACTTCGACCCGCGGCCTCAACGGAGCAAAATCGCGCTCGGGATACTCGCGCAAGCTGGGCTTTGAGGGAGGGCAAATGCCGCTACAGCGTCGCCTCCCCAAATTTGGCTTCAAGAACGTTAACCGCGTTGAGTACAAGGCTATCAACCTTTACACCTTGCAGGCGCTTGTTGAGAGGACAGGTGCAAGCGCCGTTGACCTTGCCACGCTGGTAAACTTTGGGCTGGCTTCGAAGAACGATTTGATAAAAATACTTGGACAGGGTGAGCTGAAAGCCACGCTGGAGGTTACGGCACATGCCTTTTCAAAATCGGCTGCTGCCGCTATTGAAGCAAAAGAAGGTAAAGCCATTAAGCTGTAAAAATAAAAAAATAATAACCACATAGATGTACCTCCACTTTTGAGGTAGTAAAAGTTTTTAAGTAACGATGAAGAAGTTTATAGAAACGATAAGGAATATTTTTAAGATAGAGGATCTTAGAAAGCGAATTCTTTACACTTTGGGCTTGATACTTGTTTTCAGGTTTGGCTGCTATGTGGTTATTCCGGGTATTAATCCATCGATGTTAGCAGAGCTGCAAAGTCAGGCCAGCGAGGGTTTGGTAGGGCTGCTCAACATGTTTTCGGGGGGTGCCTTTGGCAACGCCGCAATTTTTGGGCTTGGGGTAATGCCCTACATTTCGGCCTCCATTGTGGTGCAGCTCATGGGGATGATGGTTCCCTACTTTCAGCGCCTGCAGCGCGAGGGCGAAAGCGGACGCCGCAAGCTGAACCAGATTACGCGCTACCTCACCATTCTCATTTTGTGCCTTCAGGCGCCGGCGTATCTGGCTAACCTGCATGCAAGGCTGCCGGAAGCGGCTTTCCTGATAAAGGGTGCTTACTTCACCATTTTTGCAACGATTGTCCTCATGTCCGGCACCATGTTCATCATGTGGCTTGGCGAGCGCATCACCGACAAAGGGTTGGGTAACGGGATTTCAATTATCATCATGGTAGGTATTATTGCCGATTTGCCCTTTGCCGTAGTGTCCGAGTGGGGGTCGCGCGTTTCGCAACATGCCGGCGGGTTGATAATGTTTGTGGTAGAAATTGTTTTCCTGTTTTTAGTATTTGTTGCTACGATTGCGCTGGTGCAGGGTGTGCGCAGAATTCCGGTGCAGTACGCCAAGCGCATTGTGGGCAACAAGCAGTACGGAGGCGTTAGGCAGTACATACCGCTCAAGATAAATGCCGCAGGCGTAATGCCGATCATCTTTGCGCAGGCGTTTATGTTCCTGCCCATGCTGTTTTCGCAGTTTGAGGCAACCACCGCCCTTGGCATAGCGCTCTCCAACTACACGGGTTTTTGGCACAACCTGCTGTTTGGCCTGCTGGTAGTAGGCTTTACGTATGCCTACACGGCGATAACGGTTAACCCCACCAACATGGCGGAGGATATGAAGAAAAACGGCGGCTTTATTCCGGGCGTTAAGCCAGGCAAAAAAACCGCAGAGTACATTGACAGCATAATGTCGCGCATTACGCTACCCGGCTCTATCTTTTTGGCGTTGGTTGCTATATTGCCGGCCATTGCCATGAACTTTCTTGGCGTTAGCAACCAGTTTGCGCGCTTCTTTGGAGGGACATCACTGCTGATTTTGGTGGGCGTAATACTTGATACGCTGCAGCAAATAGAAAGCCACCTTCTTTCGCGCCACTACGACGGCCTTATGAAAACCGGACGCTTGAAAGGCCGGAGCGGAGTGTAAGCTTATTCATAATTATGCGCTGAAAATTGTGAATTAAATATCCGGAAATGTTCTTTAGAAAAATGAAATTGGTAAAAAACGCCGAGGAAATTGAGCTGCTTCGTGAAAACAACCAGCTGGTGTCGCGTACGCTGGCCGAGCTGGCAAAGCATATCGCTCCGGGGGTTACGGGCTTGCAGCTGGACAAAATCGCGGAGCAGTTTATTCGCGACCACGGCGCAGAGCCGGGCTTTCTGGGCTACGACGGGTTTCCCAACACCCTGTGCATCTCCATCAACGATGTGGTGATACACGGCGTTCCCAGCAGCTACGCGCTGCGCGACGGCGATATTGTTTCAATAGACTGCGGTACGCGCATGAAAGGCTACGTGGGCGATTCGGCGTACACCTTTGCTGTGGGCAACGTCAGCGAAAGCGCAATGCGGCTGCTGCATGTTACGAAGGAAAGCCTGAAGCTGGGCGTGGCGCAAGCAGTAGAGGGCAAGCGTATTGGCGATATTTCGTTTGCCGTGCAGAGTCACGTGGAAAAAGCAGGCTACGCTGTGGTGCGCGAAATGGAAGGGCATGGCATAGGAACAGATATGCACGAAAATCCGGGCGTGCCTAACTATGGGCGGCGCGGCTCCGGGAAAAAGCTCATTAAGGGTATGACCATTTGCATAGAGCCTATGATAAATATGGGCGGCCGCGATGTTGTACAGGAAAAGGACGGCTGGACTATCCGTACCAAAGACCGCAGGCTCTCGGCGCATTTTGAGAACGCGGTGGCGGTAGGTAAAGAGCAGCCCGATGTTTTAACTACGTTTGAGTACATAGAGGAAGTTTTGAAACAAAAAGGAAACATGATATAACAGATGGCAAAACAAACCGCCATAGAACGAGATGGGGCTATCGTAGAAGCGCTTTCTAACGCTATGTTTCGCGTGGAACTGGACAACGGGCACGTGATAACGGCGCATATTTCGGGGAAAATGCGCATGCACTACATCAAAATTTTGCCCGGCGACAAGGTGCGCGTAGAGATGACGCCTTATGACCTGTCGAAAGGGCGAATAACGTTTCGGTATAAGTGAAATTAATTTTTTTTGAATTTTTGAATTTTTGAATTGTGAAAAAATGAAAGTAAGAGCATCCATCAAAAAGCGTAGCGAAGATTGCAAAATTGTAAAGCGCAAAGGTCGTTTGTACGTTATTTGCAAGAAAACCCCCAAATTTAAAATGCGTCAGGGGTAAAATACACAGCATGTATAACACAGCATGTAAGTTCTATGCTGCTTATAGTTAGCAAGTTCAACAGTAAACAAACAGTATATAAAGTAATATGGCACGTATTTCAGGTATTGATTTACCGAAAAACAAGCGGGGAGAGATAGGTCTTACCTACATCTACGGCATTGGCCGCAGCACCTCGCGCAAAATTTTGGAAACCGCCGGCGTTGATTACGATGTGAAGGTGAAGGACTGGACGGACGCTCAAGAAACGTCAATTCGTAACGCCATTCAGCAGGGCAGCTACAAGCTTGAGGGCGAGCTGCGCACCGTTGTGCAGATGAGCATCAAGCGGCTTATGGATATTGGCTGCTACCGCGGTATCCGCCACCGCTTGGGGCTGCCTGTGCGCGGGCAAAGCACCAAGAACAACGCCCGTACGCGAAAGGGTAAAAAGAAAACCGTAGCTAACAAGAAAAAGGCAACGAAGTAAGCAGCACGTAGCCGGTAGCCTTGCCCGATGAAGCGCCGAAGCTTGTCCGAAAGCGGAGCAGCAAGCGGCGTTAGGGTAGGGGAGAGGGCTACAATTTGAGTTTTGCAATTTGAAATTTGAAATTTTTAAGCAATGGCAAAAAAACCAGGAACGACAAAAAAGCGGATTGTGAAGGTCGAGGCAATTGGCGAAGTCCATATCACCTCTACTTTCAATAACATTATCATTACGTTAACCAACGCCGATGGTCAAGCCATCAGCTGGTCGTCGGCGGGCAAGATGGGTTTTCGCGGTTCAAAGAAGAACACGCCCTACGCCGCGCAAACAGCCGCCAACGACTGCGCAAAGGTCGCTTTCGACTTGGGGCTGCGCAAAGTAAGAGCCTACGTGAAAGGTCCGGGGGCGGGTCGAGAATCGGCCATGCGCACCATCCACTCTGCCGGTATTGAGGTTACCGAAATAGTAGATGTTACGCCAATTCCCCATAACGGTTGCCGTCCAAAAGGGCGTAGAAGGGTTTAACGTGTGAGAATAGTTGACAGCAAGTAATTGAAACTAATTTAAACTAAAATGGCAAGATATACAGGACCAACAACCAAAATTGCACGTAAGTTTGGCTCGCCTATTTACGGTGCGGATAAAGCATACGAGAAAAAAAACTATCCTCCCGGACAGCACGGCTTGGCGAAGAAGCGCAAAAAGGTGTCGGAGTACGGTATTCAGCTGACCGAAAAGCAAAAATTGAAGTATACTTACGGCTTGCTGGAGCGGCAGTTCCGCAACCTGTTCGAGAAAGCGTCGCGCATGAAAGGGCGTAAGGGCGACAACCTGCTGCAGCTGCTTGAGAGCCGGCTGGATAACGTGGTTTTTCGCCTTGGCATTGCCCCCAGCCGGGCGGCGGCGCGCCAGCTGGTAGGCCACCGGCACATTGTGCTCAACGGTAAGGTTTGCAACATACCCTCTGTTATTCTCAAAGAAGGCGATATTGTGGGCGTTCGAGAAAAATCGAAAAGCCTTGAGGTTATTCAGGAAACCTGCGGAGGGTCGCGCTCCAGCCGCTTCTCGTGGATGGAGTGGGATGGCAGTACGCTGAGCGGGAAGTTCCTTAACAGACCGGAGCGTACCGATATTCCGGAAGTTGTAAATGAGCAGCTCATCGTGGAGCTGTACTCTAAGTAGCAAACATTTATAAGCGAAACCCTGTTGTATTAGTGGGAAATTAAAGAAAAAAAAGTATTATGGCAATATTAGCATTTCAAAAGCCCGATAAGGTAATCATGCTCGAATCTAACGCTACGTTTGGTAAGTTCGAGTTCCGTCCGCTTGAGCCGGGTTACGGCATGACGGTGGGTAACGCGTTGCGTCGCGTACTGCTCTCGTCGTTGGAGGGTTACGCAATAACCTCAGTGAAAATTCACGGGGTTGACCATGAATTTGCCTCCATTCCGGGAGTGCTCGAGGATATGGTTGAAATTATTCTTAACCTCAAGCAAGTGAGGCTGAAAAAAGTAGCCGAAGGCACTGAAACCGAAAGCTTCAAAATAAACATTACCGGACAAACGCAGTTCAAGGCAGAGCAGCTTTCAAATAGCATGACTGTTTTTAAGGTGCTCAACTCCGATTTGGTTATCTGCAACATGGAGCCTAACGTGAAGCTGCAGATGGAGTTTAGCATCGGTAAGGGGCGCGGCTACGTTCCGGCAGACGAAAACAAGGAAGAGAATTCGGAGATTGGCATTATTGCTATTGACTCTATCTACACGCCGATAAAGAACGTGAAGTACGCCGTAGAAAACTACCGCGTGGAGCAAAAGACCGACTACGAGAAGCTGACGCTGGAGGTAACAACCGACGGCTCTATCCACCCCAAGGAAGCCCTCAAGGAGGCGGCCAAGATTTTAATTCACCACTTCGCGCTTTTCTCCGACGAAAAAATTACGATTGACACCGACGAGGAAAAGTTCACCAACGACGATTTTGACGAAGAGATACTGCACATGCGCCAGCTGCTCAAAACCAAGCTCACAGACCTCGACTTGTCGGTGCGGGCGCTCAACTGCCTCAAAACCGCCGAGGTGGAAACGCTGGGCGAGCTGGTAAAGTTCCAGCGCAACGACCTGCTGAAGTTCCGCAACTTTGGCAAAAAATCGCTTACCGAGTTGGACGAGAAGTTGATACAGCTTAACCTGAACTTCGGTATGGATATTACAAAGTATAAACTTGACAAGGAGTATAATAACGAGAAAGTAGTATGAGACACGGAAATAAAATTAACCACTTAGGGGTAAAAACAGGGCATCGCAGGTCAATGCTGGCCAACCTTGCCAATTCGCTCATTATGCATAAGCGCATAGAAACCACGCTGGCTAAAGCAAAGGAGCTGAGGGTTTACGTAGAGCCGCTTATTACCAAAGGCAAGAGCGACACGACCCATTCGCGCCGCACAGTGTTCTCCTACCTCAAAAACAAGTACGCCGTGAAGGAGCTGTTCAGCGCTGTGGCCGAAAAGGTAGGGCAGCGTCCCGGCGGCTACACGCGTATTCTGAAAATCGGGTTCCGGCACGGCGATGCTGCCGAAATGGCGCTGATGGAGCTGGTGGACTTCAACGAAACCTACACCGCAGCAGCCAAAAAATCGGCAACGAAGAAAACAACTCGCCGCAGCGCAAAGAAAGCCACGGAAAAGGTTGAGGAAGCACCTGCTACTCCCGTTGTCGTTGCTGCTCCCTTTGTCGCTACCGCTACCGTTGCCGCTCCCCTTGCCGAAGTAGCAGAAACAGCGGAGGCTCCAAAAACGTCCGAGTAATTTTTGTAAGTTTTGGTAGTTGAGCTGCATCCCCCGAAATGGCGGGGATGCGGCTCATGTCTACTACCAAAATCTCAAATAAAAATAAAGGCAGCTATTCCCGCCTTGGAGTAGCTTGTGCCGAGCCAGCGCCATCACGCTTGCGGCTTATATTCGTCACGGGGCGAAACAAACTGCTTTTTTTGCGGGAATGTAAAATGCAGGGTAAGAAGTAGTCGTTTCATTTTACGTTAAAACATGAAACAACCTGCTAATCTCTTCTACGGATTTACCTTCTTTCAGTAATTTGATAATTTCCAAAGATGCTTCCTGTCTGCCTTCGCGACGTGCATGATTTATGCCGCTGGTGTAGTCCGACAACGCCATTTCACGCATTTGGTAGGCGCGTAGTGTTTCCTTGTCGCGCAACACAAACGTGATTTTTTCCTGTGCTTTTGCTATTGCTTCGTCCATTTCTACTATCGTTTTTATGGTTTCTTCATTCGTATGCTTATCAAAAAATGTCAGCCACCGGTACAGGTGGTTATTGATAATATCGCCATTGCTCAGCTGCCGGAATTTTACCATGCTGATAAAGTGTATCTCCAAAGCGTCGGTCAGCATTGTATCTTTGTGGCGGTCTT
>JAISGH010000199.1 GCA_031263185.1 Prevotellaceae bacterium
GCTATTTATTGTTTATTCTCGGAGATTTAACAATGAATAATTTTTTAAATATTGAAAAAAGGTGCATCTTTGCCATGTCTTAATTCTATGCTTTTATTGGTTATTTGTAAAAAAAACGCGCTAACAAATGCTATCCTTTTCATCCATAAGCATTGCTCTACTTTCTGTAGCGCCTACAGGCCATAACTTGAGCGTGTGGGCACACGTGGGACACACACACACACACACACACACACACACACACACACACACACACACACACACACACACACTGCTCAGCGAGTTACGTATGTAGCGCGGTTTCTCCTATAACTATTCTTGCGACTTGTGCAATAGTTTGCGCCTTTTTTCTGTTAATGAACGACCGGATGCTGCGGACGTTCATTTTTTTTGCTACCGCAGTCAAGCTGCTGCCTTTACTCCGGCGCGGCAAGGCGCAGCGTACTCCCTCGCTGCTTGCGGCTGTCAATTTTCTTTGCATCCCCAATAAGCGGCTGCGTTTTTTGGCTGCTTATGTTTTCAATTCTTTATTTTTTCACTTTAAACCAATTACTATGTACCAAAAATTGTTCGATCAAAATCGAACGGGGCAGATAGCGTCTGCACCCGTTCAAACGACCGGCGGTACGGTAGCGGCAAGGCGCGCGAAGCGCTTGCTGCTGTCGTTAATGCTCTGCGCAGCCTTGCCCTGGTCGCTGAATGCGCAAGACCTCAACATCTCCGGCACGGTAGTCGGCTCCGACGGCGAGCCGGTTGTGGGGGCAAGCGTTGTGGTGAAGGGGTCAACCGTTGGCGTAGCTACCGGAGCGGGCGGCAGCTACAACATCACCGCACCCGCCAACGCAACGCTGGTATTTTCATTCCTTGGCCTGTCCACCCGGGAGGAAGCCGTTGCAGGACGCAGCCGTATTGACATTACGCTGGGCGAAAGCGACCAATTCCTCGACGAGGTAGTGGTGGTGGGCTACGGCGTACAGAAGAAGCGCGACTTGACAGGCGCCGTATCGTCCGTCAAAATGGACGACGCGCCGGTGGCTACTTTTTCGACCATCAGCCACGCGCTGGCAGGCAAAGCCGCAGGATTGCAGGTTACGCAAACAAGCGCACAGGTGGGCGGCAGCGCCAAGTTCCGTATTCGCGGCGAAACTTCTATCAACGCCGGAAACGACCCGCTGATTATTATCGACGGATTTCCGGTAACCTCCAACCCAAGCCCCGGCTCGGGAAACAGGTATTCTTCGGGGAACACGGACAACCTGCTGGAATCTATCAACCCCGACGATATCGAATCTATCGAAGTGCTGAAGGACGCCAGCTCTACGGCTATCTACGGAGCTCGCGCCGGCCACGGTGTGATTATCATTACCACCAAGCGCGGGAAAGTAGGTAAGGCAAAAGTCTCTTACTCGGGTAACTATTCGGTTCAAAGCATGAGGAATCCCTATAAGATGCTGAATGCTCAAGATTTTATGGATCGCCGCAATAAAGACCAGTACGAAAGCTGGATGAAAAACAACGGGCAGGGCATTTATGGGCAGTACATCACGCCGAACGCTAATCCGACGCCTTTTGCGGCTCCCTATACGGACGCGGAAATAGCCGCCGCAGAAACAACCAACTGGTTCGACGCCGTTACGCGCACCGGGCAGCAGCAATCGCACAATGCGTCGTTGACCGGAGGAAATGAAGCTACCCAGTACTTGGTTTCGCTCAACTATTTTTCCCAAAAAGGGGTAATTAAAACGAACGACTTGGAGCGCTATACGGCCAATGTGAATTTGGATCACCAGATTTCCAAGTATGTAAAAACCGGCGTTTCCTTGAATTTAAGCCGCAACGAGTACAACAACGTGCCGCTGGGCGACAACGACTGGGAAAACGCCGGCGTGATACCGGCCGCAGTACACTCTGTTCCGTACATTCCCGTTCGCGACGAAAACGGCGACTATACAACGAACCCGTTCATGGGGCAGCTTCCCAATGCGGCTTCTTTGCTCGAGATTACCGACTTTACCACAAAGGATCGCCTCTTGGGTAGCGTTTATGTGGAAATCAAACCTTTCAAAGATTTGACAATTCGCGGCTCTTTGGGCGCCGACCGCAAGTACGCAAAGCGCCGGCAGTACGTACCGACAACGACCATGTACGGCGCCCGCGTAAACGGCGCGGCTACAATTGTGCAGGACGATAAGATGGATATGCTGTCGGATTTGACGGCCACCTACGTGAAGGAAATCGGCGGCCACAGCCTGACGGCTTTAGCCGGCTACTCGTACCAGAAAATGTCGTCCGAATGGGTCAGGGCTGGAAATGACAACTTCCCGTTAGACGGATTTCTGTACAACAATTTAGGCGCCGGCAACAATGCAAAGCCGGACGTAGGTTCGTCGGCATCGACAAGCTCCATGAGCTCCTACTTTGCTCGTGTGAATTATTCCTACCTTGGCAAGTACCTGCTGACGGCTACGCTACGCGCCGACGGCGCTTCCAACTTTATGCCGGAGGAACGCTGGGGATACTTCCCGTCGGCCTCTGTTGGGTGGCGCTTCTCGGACGAAGCCTTTTTGGATGTAGCAAAAAGTATCCTCTCCAACGGTAAGCTGCGCGCCGGCTACGGCGAAACGGGCAACTCCAACGTTGGCCTCCGCATTTACGACACGTATGGCACCAGCGGTAATTACGTTTTTAACGATGTAAACTATACCGGAATGGGCGCTACCAATATCGGAAATCCGAAGTTGACGTGGGAAACGACCAAAGAGTTTAATATTGGCGTGGATTTGGGCTTTTTGAATAATCGCATCAACCTGACGGCGGAGTATTACAACCGTGTCATTTCCGATTTGCTGCAAACCGGCGTGCCGCTGCCGTTTTACAACGAAATCACCACCGTTGCCGACAACGTAGGCGAAACGCAGGGGAAAGGAGTTGAGCTGACGCTGAACACCATCAACGTGAAAACCAGCGACTGGTTCTGGTCGACCGACGTGACGTTTGCGCACAACGAAGACCGATGGAAAACGCGCCGCGACGACTGGACGCCGGCTGCCTACGAATCGGCAAACGATTACATCCGGTCAATTCACGTTTACAAAGCCGACGGCTTGATGCAGCCTGGCGAAACGAGGCCGGCATGGCAGCCGGCGCTGCTGCCGGGGCAAATCAAAATCCAAAATTTGGCGGACGAAGATGGCAACCCCGACAAAATGGATCAGTACGACCGCGTTCTGTTAGGCTCACGCGACCCCTACTTTACGCTCGGTTTCAACAACACCGTCAGGTATAAGCAATTTGACTTCAACATATACTTCTACGGCGAATTTGGCGCGTGGAAAGGGCGCAGCTACTACGAGCAGTGGGCTAACGGATTTGTGGATGCAAATATCATCAACAAGTCCGAAGCTTCCAAGCAGGTTTGGAGCCACGACAACCAGAATACCACCTACCCCAGCGCCATACCCTCCACCTACGCGAGCTACGAAAACAGCTCGGATTACTGGTACAAAAAAATCAGCTTTCTCCGCTGCCGGAACATTACGGTGGGCTACACGGTGCCGCTCAAAAGTATAGTGAGCAACCTGCGCGTTTATGCCGACGTGAACAATCCTTTTGTGTTTACGAACTGGACGGGTATTGACCCCGAAACCGACAATTTTGATTCATCCCGCAACAATGCAGGAGCGTTCAACTATCCGAACGTAACATCTTACAGCCTGGGTGTGAATATTACATTTTAACGAAACTAAAAAAAGACAAGAATATGAAAAGAATAAATATCTATACAGTAATTCTCTTGACGCTCCTTGTGGGCTTACAGGGCTGCGAATTGCAGTCGGAACAGTTCAGCCAAGTAGATCCGGCCATCTATCCAAATACGGCGAACGATGCCCGCGACTTGGTTACGTCGGCGGCTTACCATCCATTTCGAAACGATTGGTACGATGGAGTATTCAACGGCGCTACCGGCTATTTTCTTGATGTGGATATGACCACTGACTATGGCTATTGCTCATGGGATGATGCCGGCAACTGGTTTCGCGTGATGTTTGCCCAGTGGACGCCCAACGACACCCGCAATATCACCAACATCTGGCGCGATTACTTGAATAAAATCAGCAAGATGACGCTGACGATAGACCGCATTCAGCCGATTCGAATGGATGAGAAGCTGAAAGAGCAGTACGTTGCCGAACTGCGGTGCGGACGCGGATTCATGGCCTTCATTCAGTGGGATATGTACGGCCCGATTGTGGTTTCGAGCTTGGAAAATTTGAAAAATCCTATGGATCGGCAAATTTTGCCGCGCCTGTCGGAAGAAGCAACCCGCGAGTACATTGTGACCGAGCTGACGGAAGCCGCCAAAGTTTTACCTTACAGCTACAAAAAAGGCGATGCTAACTACGGCCGCTTTACCAAAGGCTTGTGCCATACGGTTCTGATGAAATTCTACATGCAGACAAAGCAGTGGGACAAGGCGATTACAGAAGGCCGTGAGTTGATGAAAGCGGATTATGGCTACGACTTGCTGCCCAGCTACGTCGATTTGTTTACGCGCGCCCATGAAAAGAATGTGGAAACAATCTTTTCCATCGACTGTAAGGCAGGAACCATGGAAAGCGGCTGGTATCCGCACGCCCTGCCCAGCGATTATGTGAAGCCCGGCGTTTGGAGCGGCGGCGGCTGGGGAGGCTACAAGATGACCTGGGAGTTCTTCGATACATTTGAGCCGGACGACGAGCGCACCACCTACATCATTTCCGAATACAGTTATGAACGAAAAGTTAAGGACAAGGATGGTCAGGATAGTATAGTAATAGTAGTCCGCGATAGGGACCACAAGGGCACCGACGGCGGCAACTGCCTGCAGCATGGCGTAATTCCATTGAAGTATAATTTGGAGCCGGTTAACGGCGACGGATGCGATATCGACTTCATGGTGTATCGCTACGCCGACGTGCTGACGCTGCTGTCGGAGGCGATTGTTCGACAAGGCAATGCTGTAACGGGCGAAGCTATTAGCCTGTTGAATCAAGTGAGAACCCGCGCCAAGCTAACAGCCTACACCGCGGGAGATTTTGCCGACGCCCGCGACTTCCTCGACAAGCTGCTGATGGAGCGCGCTCATGAGCTTTGGTATGAAGGCTGCCGCCGTCAGGATTTAATTCGCGACGGCTCCTACATTGAAGCAATGAAAGCAAAATGCGAGGCTTACGGCCAGCCGTTTATTGCAACGGAAAACTATACCCGCTTCCCGATTCAGGAAAGTATTATTATCGCAGGACAGGGTATTGTTAAGCAAAATGACGGTTATTGACGGTTAGCGTACCGTTAGCATTTTAGTCGCCATGAGGAGAGGCTGTCCCAAAAGCGGGGCAGCCTCTTTTTTAAAGCTGATGCAATCGCCCATACCTCAGCTCGTCATTTTTTCCCTATAAATTTTGAAAACCATTTTTATGCGTTTGTGTGTAAAATGAGATTTTCATGCTATCTTTGCGATTATATTAAAATAGCGTTGCTATGTCCGATAAACAGTATCCAACCGAAGATAATACGCCGTCAACCGTCGGAGAACCTGCTGTGGCTTACTGCCGCACGGGTGTTGGCACTTCATCGTCCAGCGAGTGGAATCCCAATGCCCCATTCTGTGGTACGCAGGAGGAGTGGTGGAGTCACTTCCGCCGCATTGAGGAGGGAAAGTTCTACACGCCGGAAGAAGCCGATAAGGAATTTGAAGTATGGAAGAAGAAATTACTCGCAAGCCGTATGTAGTTAGCGGAGTGTTTAGGGCAAGCCGTAAGCATATTTATGCTTATACACTTGAAACCTTTGGCTATTTTCAGGCTGAGCGCTACCTGCAACAAATCATGCAATTATTAGGCACACTTCCCTATTTCTACACTGTCTACCCAGAGTGTCGGTATCTTGCAACTAAAAACCGCACATACCGCAACATCATTCTTGATGCACATCTGATTATTTATCGGATTACAGATGTCCGCATTAAAGTGTTGGATATTATCCATTCCGCATCCGGCATCCGTAAAATCCGCGCTATCCGTAACATTCAGCTGTAATCCCAAAATACCCATTGAAAGGTTTCCTGATGTGCAGGTGTGTTTCTTGAAATGCCATCTGTGTGCTAAAGAAATCAATAAACACATTAATGGGATTAAAATTCAAAATTCAAAATCTCAATACCATCCTTATGTACATTAGGTATCCTTCGGCGTTTTTACATTTGAGCCGGGCGACGAGCGCACCACCTACATCATTTCCGAATACACCACGAGCGCCGGTGTAGTCCGCGATAGGAACAACAAGGGCACCGACGGCGGCAACTGCCTACAGCATGGCGTAATTCCTCAAAAAATGCACCACTCTACAGGCAACGCCATTGTTTATGGTATTGCTTGCAAAATAATGCTATCTTTGCCGGAGTAAAAATAAAATCCGAAAAACTTTTATGGATAAGGCAACGCTACGGAGGATTGGCGCGAACAGGGCAGCGTATGAGCGGCTGAAAAGTGACAGCAGCTATACCGATGTGCGGTTTAGCGAAGCAACCGGCGGGCTGATGGCTATCCACAGGGAGCATTGCTTTGACCCGACTATCGGAAAATTCGGCATACCGCGCGGCGACTACGAGAGAATTGCTGCAGAAACGCTGTATGAGTATGGGCACAGCGTAATTCTCGAATCGGAAAAAAATAGCGCATTGGGAGTAAAAACGCCCGAAGGCTT
The DNA here is from genome assembly GCA_031263185.1 of Prevotellaceae bacterium. Lineage (GTDB taxonomy): Bacteria > Bacteroidota > Bacteroidia > Bacteroidales > UBA932 > JAITMY01. The sequence continues at coordinate 6,742 of JAISGH010000199.1, forward strand.
GTTGGATGGGGTATGGTTTGATATAAAAGGCATAGAGGGTATTGGGAAAAGAAATATTATAGACAAAATATCAAGCGCAAGCCGTCAAAAGGTTGAAGCGCTTGTACTATATTATCACGACATAAATACATTCGACGAACAACATTTAATAAAGGCTTATCACGGATACTTGAAATTGTCAAAAAACAGAGCCGTACAAACAGTGTACTGTATTGTAAAGAGAAAGTTACATAAAATTATGGCATAAAAAATGCCGGTGATAAATCACCGGCTCGCTCAGGCTACGGGTATGCAAGCAGTGACCCCTAATCTGGTGAACGATTCGGGATTTGAACCCGACGCTTGCCTTAAACAATTCGCTCCATAATCTTCACCACAAATGTACAAATTACTTCCGAAAAAACAAAAAAATTAGGCTGATTTTTTCAGAGCCAACGCATCTAATTTTTGCTCAATTTTATTAGGTAGCTGTTGTCCCATCCAGCTTTGAGTTTCTTTCCCATTGAAATGTCAATTGTGTGCTAAAGAAGTCAATAAATACATTAATGGGATTAAAATTCAAAATTCAAAATCGCTTTTTATAAAATTTTTTCGCCGAAAAAATTTGTAATTCAAATTTATTTCCTATTTTTACATCAAATAAACGACGAATGAGGATTGTATCGCACAAAAAATTGAAAGATTTTTATGAAACGAAAGGACGCGAAGATTCGCGTGTCACCCTTGAACGCTGGTATCATGCCGCGTTGAAAGCCGAATGGAAAAACCTGTCAGACGTAAAAGTTGATTTTCCGGCAACCGACTTCACCGGCAATCAGCGCTATGTTTTCAACATTAGGGGAAACAGATACAGGCTGGTCGTTGCTATAAAATTTACAATGGGATATATTTATATCCGGTTTGTGGGTACCCACGAAGAATATAGTAAGATAGATTGTTCAGCTATATAAAATTATACGGAATATGGACAGGATAACGAAAGAGCGGTACGAATTTGCGCTTGCAAGGGTAGAGGAGCTTTTGCCTCTGGTCGATGACAGTACCTCCGCCAATGATAAAAAAGCATTGGAGTTGGGCGTGATGTCGGATATTGTAATAGCATACGAGACGGTGCATTTTCCCATTAAACAGCCAACCGTGGCCGAACTGATAGAGTTATATCTGAGAGAAAGCGGAATGACACAAAAACAGCTTGCACACGAAATAGGGGTAAGCCCTTCGCGGGTGAATGATTATATCGCGGGGCGCTCCGAGCCGACATTGAAAAATGCAAGTTTGCTGTGCCGGATATTGGATATACCGCCGGCGGATATGCTAAGGGTTTGAATCTCAATACCACCCTTTGTACATTAGGTATCCTTCGGCATTTTTGATAATCATGCGCTGGACGTCCTCCTGCGTGAGCGTTTTTACCTTTTTTGCGGGTACGCCGGCGTAAATGCTGTACGGCTCCAGCTGCGCGTTGCTTAGCACGAGCGCGCCTGCCGCCACAATGGTGTTATCCGGAATTACGGCGTTGTCCAGCAGCGTTGCTCCCATGCCCACCAGCACGTTGCTGCCCACAGCGGCACCGTGTATGATAGCGTTGTGCCCCACCGACACGTCGCTGCCAATGGAGACTTTTGAGCGCTGGTAGAGCGTATGCAGCACCGCGCCGTCCTGTATGTTCACGCGGTTGCCAATGGCGATGGAGTTAACGTCGCCGCGCAGCACCGCGCCGTACCAAATGCTGCAATCATCGCCTATCACAACGTCGCCTATCACAACCGCTGTTTCGGCTAAAAAACAATTTTTTCCGATTATCGGCGCAAAGCCTCGGAGGGGTTTTATCAGTGCCATTAAAAAAAATCAAAAGATTTCAGATTTCAAAGGAGATTCCTCGCTACGCTCGGAATGACGGGTGCAATTTGAAAATTCAAAATTAAAAATTCATAATTCAAAATTTCTCAGTGCATTTTCGCTCCGGTCATCAAAATAAATTCTTCCCGCGTTTTGAGCTGCGAAAGGAAGGCGCCCGTAAAGGCCGATGTGGTGGTGACGGAGTTTTGCTTTTCTACGCCGCGGAGCTGCATGCAGGTATGCGCCGCCTCAATAATGACGGCAACGCCCAGGGGGTGCAGCGCCTCCTGTATGCAGTCGCGGATTTGCACCGTTAGCCGCTCCTGCACCTGCAGCCGGCGGGCAAAGGCTTCCACAACGCGCACAACCTTGCTCAGCCCCGTGATGTAGCCATTGGGAATATACGCCACGTGCGCCTTACCGTAAAACGGCAGCAGGTGGTGCTCGCACATGGAGTACAGCTCAATGTCTTTCACCAAAATCATTTGCCTGTACTCCTCCTTGAACTTGGCGGAGTTGATAATCTCAATAGGGTTTTGCCCGTAGCCTTGCGTAAGAAAAAGGCGCGATTTGGCCACGCGCTCGGGCGTTTTGAGCAGCCCTTCGCGGGCGCTGTCCTCGCCAAGAATATTCAGAATTGCCTTGATGTGCTCGCTAATGGCGTTCACCTTATCTTCGTCGTATGCGTCAATTCGCTTGTAGTGTTCTGTCATTTTTTACTATCTTTGAGGTGCAAATTTACAAAAATAACTCGTAATAAATGCATTATTTGATTACCGCCGCCACCGATATGGAGCTCGCAGCCGTCCGGTGCCGGCCGAAAAGCGCTGACAGCGTAACGTTTGCCCTTACAGGCGTGGGCATGGTGAGCGCCGCCTGCACGCTCTCGGAGCTGCTTGCGCAGGGGCGCTACGACGTGGTTGTCAACGTTGGCATTGCCGGAACATTCTCGCCGCGCCTGCCGTTGGGGCAGGTTGTGGTGGTAGAGCGCGAATTTATCGATGGCTACGGCGTGGAAAGCGCAGAGGGCGCTGTGAAAATTTTTTCCGGCAGCGAAATGGTTTGTCCTTACGTAAATGATTTTCCCGCGCTGCAGCCGTACCCCAAAGCTGCGGGGCTGACGGTGAACTTGCTGACGGAAAATCCCGCCCGCGTTGCAGCCCGCAAAAACCTGTACCGCGCGGATATTGAGACGATGGAAGGCGCGGCATTTTTTTACGCTTGCCTCCGCAGGCAGGTCAAATTTTTGCAGCTGCGCGGCGTATCCAACGCTGTAGGGGTGCGCGATAAATCGCAGTGGAAAACAGCCGAAGCGCTGCAAAATCTGGCGGAGGCTGTATTTGAAGCGCTATGATGTGTTTATCATATTTTTATATATCCATTGGCCTTGCGTTAGCCGTTTCATCTTCAAAACGCGCATCGACCGAAATTTTTTCGTCTTCGGCCTTGAAAATAGTAAATTGATTGTCGTTTTCCTTTGCCATTTTCTTTAATTATTTCCTTTTTCCCATTCCGCATCTATTTCCTTCATCACTT
>JAISGH010000174.1 GCA_031263185.1 Prevotellaceae bacterium
ATTTATCCAGTATCGGATAGCTCCGGCAGCAGAACCCGCAGGGTTGAACATGAATAACCCCCAATGAAGCGCAGCGATTGGGGGATTACGCGAAGATACTCCCCCATATACTCACAACCTCTCCCCTCCCCCCCCCCAATCGCTGCGCTTCATTGGGGGTTATTCATATTCAACCTTTCAGGTTGCACCCATATGGATATCACCTTGCCGTCGGCGCATAAAAATAAATTGACTTAAATGCTACTGTTTTTGGGCTTTAAAAATCGGTTCGTCAAGTATTTCCGTACCGGTATATCGTAAAGCTTCAGGCAGGCATAGGCCAAAATAATGCTTCCCGCAGCAACGCCTGCCGCACCGGGCAACGATTCCCGAAAAGTGAGGCTGCTATTCTTTACCCAAGCATAGTACAGGTAAATAAAAGGGTAATGTACCATATACAAAGGGTAAGAAATATCTCCCAAGAACTTGCATATCCGAATCGTATATTTATCGGCGCTTTTCCCCGAAGCCCCAAGGCAGACAAGCACCGGAAAAAAAACGGCACAGCATACCGTATCGTACACCCCGTTCATCCATAAATGCTCGGCTCCACCTATGCGCGGTACAGCCAGAAGGGCAACGACAGACAGGCTGCATACCCAAAACGCTCCCTTTACCCTGGCAGGCTTGAAAATACGGGAAAGGAGCAATCCGGCGGAAAAAGAAAACAGCAGCCGTAAGGAGCCGCCGGTAAATTCTACCCCCGTCAGCGAAAATCCGACGCATACGTCACCTAACGCCCCCAGTACGGCAAATGCCGCCAAGCCGCATCCGGCAGCAAAAACCAGCAGCGCAAGAGCTTTGGTGGCAAGCTTACGGATGAACAGGGCGTAGAGAATATTACCGATGTACTCAAAGAATAAAGACCAGCTTGGCCCATTCAAAGGAAACATTTCTCCCACGCCTCGAATTTCGCTCGCGGGAGTAGCCGGAATCAGCAGCATGGTAAAGAATGTGGCGCTAAGCAAAGCCACGGCAGACACTTTCGATACATCCCAGGCGGAGCAGCCTTGCGAGTAGAACATGATTGCCCCTATGGCGCCTCCCATCACAACCATCGGGTGCAGGCGTATAATCCTGCGCTTGATGAAGTCTTTTGTTTTCATTGCTCCCCAGCGGTTGTCATAAGCGTAACCTACAACAAACCCCGACAGCATAAAGAAAAAATCGACTGCCAAGTAGCCGTGGTTGATTCTTTGATCTAAGTGGCTGGTCGCAAAAGCTTCAAATATATGGAAGCATACCACTGTGATGGCCGCCACTCCGCGCAATCCGTCGAGCATGGCGTAATGGGGCTTGGCGTCTGCAAATGCAGCCGTAGGAATTTGTGCTTTCAGCATGAAAAATTGGTGGTGATGTAAAAAGTATGCTGCTGTAAATATTTGGCAATAAGGTAATTAATTTGTGTTTTGTAAATGAAAATAAAAATAAAAATTATCCTCCACTGAGGTGCATTTCAAATTTGAAATACACCCCTCCACTGCCCCTATTGCCAAAGTACAAAGATAAAAAAAAATGGTAAGAAATCGTATGGAAGCAAAATTATTAGAGTTTATATTCAATAGTTGGGTATTGTGCCAAAAATGATTTTGTTGCAACGGCGCAAGCGTCTATTGAATATAAACTCTATTGGGGCTAAATCTTTTTTTGAGGTGCTATTGACATGAGCGAAAAAGGTGAGTTGCCTACAGGCTCATCCTGATTCTCCACTCCTGCGGGTAGAGGTTGTTGCAGCGGGCGCCCAAATTTTTCACAAAACCCAGCGGCAGCTCTTTGTAGCGTACCAGCTCAAACCCCTTGCGCTGCGGCGTTCCGGCAATGCTTTCCTTTTTGAGAAACCGCTGCGCGCTGCGCAAGTCCAAGTCAGCAAAGGGAAAAGCGGCGGGGTTGAGCGCTGTGGATAGCGCCAGCGCGGCGCAGGGAACGTAATCGTTGCCCTTGATTTCGGCCAGGGGTACGCCATCCTGAATAACGTTTAGCGTCTTGCTCAATAAGTGGCGGCTTTGGCAGGTGTACGCCGGAGTAGCGTTGATTTTGTTTTCTTTGCAGACAAAAGCAAAATTATCGGGATGTAAAATCCACTGCTTGAGCTCGTGGGGGATGTTCGGTTTTGCCGCTACCGCTTTGCCATGCTTTCGCAGGGGGAAGCTTTGCCCGTCGTCGGATTTTTTTTGCAGCACGGCCACAAAAAAACCTTCGCCAAGCGTTTTGTGCGGGAAAAAGCGGTAGCCGTGAACTTTTCCTGCAAGGTCAAGCCCCAGCTCGCTTGCAGTGGTAATTTTCCATTCCTTCTGCACCGCAATTTCCACGCTGTCTGCTCCCAGCGAGTTCATTATCCACAGCACATTTTCCTCGTTTTCCTTTGCGTTGAACGTGCATGTGCTGTACACCATATACCCGCCGGTTTTGAGCGCCGCCCAAACGTCCGCCGCAATGCGCCGCTGGCGCTCTCGGCACAGCTGCACGCCGGCTTCGCTCCATTCGCCGGCGGCGTTTTTGTCTTTGCGAAACATGCCCTCGCCGGAGCAGGGTGCGTCTACAAAAATAGCGTCGAAAAAGCCGGGCAGCTGCGCAAAATCTTTGGGGTCGTTGCGCGTAACCATCACGTGCGGGTTGCCCCATTTGGCTACATTTTCGGCAAGAACACCTGCGCGGCTGCGTATGGCTTCGTTGGCAACCAGCAGGCTACCCTGCGGCAAAAAATCGGCCAGCAGCGTGGTCTTTCCGCCCGGCGCCGCGCAGAGGTCAAGCGCCTTCAACCCCTCTTTTTGCAGCAGCTGCAGCGCCACCTGGGATAGCAGCATAGACGCAGCCTCCTGCACGTAGTACGCGCCGCCGTGAAGCAGCGGGTCGAGCGTAAACAGCGGCCGCTGCTCAAGGTAGCGGCCGCTGTCGCACCAGGGTGTTCGGCGGGTTAAATCGTAGCAGGGCAATGCTGCTTTTGCGCGATTTAGCCGGATGCTTACGGGCGAACTTGCCTGTAGCGCCTCGAAAAATTCAGCGCTGCCGTCGCCCAGCAGGGATTGCATTTGGCGTATAAAGGGAGCGGGAAGCACAGGAAACGCAGCTTTCGGATTTTAGCGAGGGCTTAGCGCCCCGCTGCCGGTTAGCAGCCGCCTCTGATTGCCTTCACGCCGGGCAGCTCTACGCCCTCCATGTACTCGAGCAGCGCACCGCCGCCCGTCGAAACGTAGCTCACCTTGTCGGCGTAGCCCAGCTTGTTGACGGCCGCCACCGAGTCGCCGCCGCCCACCAGCGAGTAGGCGCCGGCTTGCGTAGCGTCGGTAATGATTTTTGCAATAGCGTCGGTGCCTTTGGCAAACTTCTCCATTTCGAACACGCCCACGGGGCCGTTCCACAAAATCGTTTTTGACGATAGCAGCACATCCTTCCACTTTGCCACTGCCGCCTCCGAAGCGTCCAAGCCTTGCCAGCCGTCGGGGATGTCGTTGGCGGGAGCGATTTTGGTGTTGGCGTCTTCGGCAAACTTGTCGGCAATCACTTCTTCGTCGGGGAAGTACAGCTTTACGCCTTTCTCTTTAGCCTCGCCTATCAGGCGCAGGGCAAGGTCGAGCTGGTCGTCTTCGCAAATTGAGTTGCCAACTTTTCCGCCTTGCGCTTTGGCGAAGGTGAAGGTCATTCCGCCGCCAATGATGAGGTTGTCCACCTTTTTGAGCAGCTGCTCAATGATGGTAATCTTTGACGAAACTTTGGAGCCGCCCAGCACAGCAGTGAAGGGGCGCGCGGGGTTTTGCATTACCTTGTCCACCGCTTTTATTTCGCCCTCCATTACGTAGCCAAACATTTTGTCGTTGGGGAAGTATTCGGCAATGAGCGCGGTAGAGGCGTGGGCGCGGTGCGCGGTGCCAAAGGCGTCGTTGATGTAGCAGTCGGCGTATGAGGCCAGCGCTTTTGTAAATTCTTTCTGCTTGGCCTTGAGTGCTGCCTTTGCGGACTTTTTTTCTTCGTCTGAGGCATCTTCGGCAAGTCCGCGGGGCTTTCCCTCCTCCTCGGCGTAGAAGCGCAAATTTTCGAGCAGCAGCACCTCGCCGGGCTTCAGGTTTTTGGATTTTTCGGCAGCTTCGGCGCCGAGGCAGTCGGAGGCAAACAGCAGCTTTGCGCCGAGGCGTTGCTCCACCGCAGCAATAATGTGCTTGAGCGAATACTTGTCCGTTGGGCCTTTTGGCCGGCCTAAGTGCGACATCAGGATGATAGCGCCGCCGCCGGCAAGCACTTTTTTGAGCGTGGGGATAGCCGCCCGAATACGAGTATCGTCGGTTACCTCGAATTTTTCGTTCAGCGGGACGTTGAAGTCCACGCGAATAATAGCGCGTTTTCCGCTAAAATCGTAAGTGTCAATACTTTGCATAATACATTAATGTTTAAATGGTTATTTTTCAATCAGGGAGCAAAGGTAGCAATTTTTTTTTGAAAAGTTGCTGCTGCGTCAATCGGGTGCATTTCAAATTGCCGCTTTAAATAATCCCTACGGAATGAGCAAAAGCGGCAATTTGAAATACACCCCGTCAATCCTGAAATAATGGGGAATTTATTATCTTCCCTCTAAAAATCCCCGCCCCGCAAATTGCGCTGCCGGTCAGTCGAGCTTGAAAAGGCCTGCAACAAACGTGGCGGAGACTTTTGCTCCCCTCGTTGCAGTAGCCGTCCGAGGGTCAATGCGGTAGATGTAAGTACCCTCTTCTGTGGCAACAGGGTTGTACACGTAGCCATCGTCCGCCAATACTGCAAATCGGCGTCCGCCGTTGCCGTTATGCACCGGAATCCCGCTGACGTCACTCACCGTCTTGCTGTTCAGGTCAATAATGCAGGATTTTAGGGAATTATCCAACCAGCGGTCCTCCGCCGTTTGCGTTGTCAAGGTGCTGACTTCGGCAAAAACCAACCCGCTACCGAGGTATTTGACGTGCGCCGGCCTCAACCCTCCCGAAGCGGCCTCAAAATCAAAGTAGTAGTCGTCAAAATTGGTTGTTCCTTTTGGGATGCGCAGAAACGCCGCGCCCTTGGTGCTTTGCGAGAATCCGTTTGCAATAGCCGAGTTGGACATGATGTACATGTCGCCCGATTCGGTTTGGAAAATCCCGTTGTAAGCGTTCCACGAGCCTGCCGGACCGGTACGGGTATCCTTCATAATGATTTCCGGAGTCATATCGGGGTACGCGAATACGGCAACGTACGCTGTATCGGTATATCCGGTTTCCCATGTGGTTTGATTCATCGGGAAGTAAGTCATGTAAACTTTATTCTCGCTAAAGGACAATCCCGTAACGCTCGGCCAGTCGAGCAGCGCAAAAGGCCGGATGGATGTTCTCACCTTACGGGTTATGGCAAGGCTGCTTATGTCCACAGCGTAGAACGTAATTGAGTCTCCGCTGTTTTCGTTGTCGGGCAGCTCTACCGCCAGCATTTCCTGCGGGGTGATTTGCGTAAATAGCTTCGGCGACTGGTCTAAAACAAAGTCGCCTTTTTGCTGCAAAGCGCCGCTGGCGTCGCGGGTAATGCCTTTCACGTCGGTCAGGCCAAGCCCGCCTACGCAGAAAATAGTTTGGTTGCCCTGCTCGTAATCGTAGTATCCGTTTTGTTCGATACCTTTACCTTGGGCGTTGATGTCGCCCGCCATTAAATCGTCTGCCGAAACGATGTAGTAAGTCGTCTCGGCGCCAACCGTGATGCCCAAGCTGACAGCATAAGGCCCGTAGCTGCTATCCGATGTGTCATTTTTGTCGTCGCTGCTGCAAGACGACACGAATCCTAATACTAACGCTGCACTCAGCAGGTTTTTGATGTTTGTTGAAGTTCTCATTGTGTAAAAAATTGTGTAAAAAAATTGTGTAAAAAAATTAATAATGATGTGATAGTGAAAAAAATTATTTTAGAAAATACCGTAACTTCAGGTTAAACGCCCGCCCCGGTTTTTGCAGCCGGTAGTGGTCGTAAAGCTTGGCGTCCGTCAGGTTGGCGCACTCGAGCGCAACGCTATACTTACCGTTTTCCAGCGAGTAGCCCAGCGCAGCATCGTGCGAGAGTTGCTCCGGAATGACGTTCTTGGACGACCTGCTCCCCAGCCCCGGAAACGACAGGTAGTACTCGCGCACGTAGCTAAACGTATAGTCAACGGTCATCTCCGAACCTTTTGGCCCAACATTCCGAAATCGCAGCCCAACGTCCGCATGGCCGAAAAGGTACGGGATGTTTGGCAGCCGCTGCCCGTAGGTCATATTTTCAATCTGGCTGCCTCCGACGTAGCTGCCTGAGTTTTCTACAAATCGCTGATTGTCGGTTATATCCTGATAGGTTACGTTGGCCCCGATGTCCAGCAAGCTGCTCCAGCGGTAGCGAATTCCCCCTTCGATGCCTTTCGTCAGGACATTCCCCAGATTTTCGTATCCGGTAGTGGGGTTGGCCGTTACGCTAACCCCTTTCCGGATAAAGTCGCTCGTATTTCGGTAGATAAAGTTGGCGTCCAGCCAGAAGGTATGCTTCCTGATGTTCTGCTCGCAGGTAATCCCTAAATTCAGGTTGTTGCTGTTTTCCGGCTTCAGGTCGGGGTTTCGCTGCTGAATCAATCCGTCGCCGAACATTTCCGTACTTTCGGGCAGGCGGTAGGCATGTTCGTAGGATAGCTTGGCCTGCAGCTTCGGCAAGATAAAGACCGTCCACGCCGCGCCATACCCAAAATCCGTTTTTTTGTCCGCTATTTTTTCCAGCCGCTGCGTTTCCTTGTACTGGTCTTTTATTTTGTAGGAAGCGCTTTGCAGGTGGTACAGCTTCCCGAATATCGTTGCGCTCCAGCGCTTGTAGTCGGTCTGCCAGCTTAGCCCGGTAACATTTTTGGTCAGATTTTGGGGTATTTTGTTGGATTCGTTTTCGGGGTCGGCTTTGTCAAATACCTTTCGCTTCGCGAGCGATGACATGTTGTTCAGCGAAATCAAGTGGTAATCGTTCAGCCGGTAGTCGAGGCTGGCGTTCAAAAGCCATTCGCCGCTGCTGATTTCCGCGTCGGTATAGTAGCGCTCGCCCCGCTCGGCGGCGTTCACCCATTCTCCCAGCCAGCTGTACTTCCGCATAAGGGTATCGGCGTTGAGCGCGCTTACGCTGCTGTAGGCTCCGTGAAGCAAAAGAGTAAGCCCCTCGGTAAGCAGGTTGCTTTTTTTGTAGCGAAGCGAAGGGATGAAAGACCTGCTTTCCGACTGTACGCCTCCGTACACGGCGTCCATGGTCGCACCTGTCTGCACGTCCTTGTCGTTTGCGGCGAGGATGACGCCGGCCAGCAGGTAGTCGGCAAAAGAGCGGTCAACCAGCCCCGCCTCCAGCTTCACTCCGGCCGACCGGTACCGGTCGTGGAAGCGGTTCACCCACCGCTCGTCCGTTCGCTGGTTGGTATTCAAATCAACAATCGGGGCAAGAACCCTGTAGTCGTTGTCGGAGTAACTGAAAAAAGCGTTTGTCCGAAGCGTGAAGCCGGTTTTCCGATGGGTGTAGGCTCCGTTTACAGCGGCGCGGTGCGTGTTGAACGAGCCGACGGAGTAGGAAGCGTCAAGGTAGCTGGCATCTTTGCGGCTGACAATGTTGACAGCTCCGCCCAAAGCGTCCCCGCCCAGGGTTACCGGCAGGATGCCCTTATAGACCTCGATGCGCTCGGCCATGCCGATAGAAATGCTGCTCAGGTTAAACGACGAGCCGAAGTTGTCCATAGGTATCCCGTCCAAAAAAAATTTGACCTGATTGCCCGAAAACCCGTTGAGGCTAAAGCTGTAGTCCGAGCCGACGCCCCCGCTTTCGCGAACGCGGACGCTGGAGATGTTGTTCAGCAGCTTGTTCAGCGGCGTTGCCTGAGCGTAGGCTTTTTTGACGTCGAGCACCGAAATGGCGTAGGCCTGCTCCTGCTTTCTGCGGGACTCGCTTTTTCCGGTTACGTAAACTTCTTCCATCTCAACTAAATTATTCACCTCAACGTCGTGCATACTGGTAACCTTATCTTCCTCAACAAATACCGTAATCTCTCGAGGCATACCGCCGCTACCGGATACCACCAGCGTATGATTTCCGGGCGGTATGTTCGCAAGGTTATATACTCCGTTTTCATTTGTAAACGTTCCGTAGATGGTACCTTTCAGCGCCACCGTAACGTTTTGCGCAGGATTTCCATCCGCATCAACAACCCGCCCCGTAATGGCTCCCTTACCTTGCGGCGGCGCGGATGAATACAACGCTGACGGAATCAAAAAAAGCAAAAAAAAACAGCGAAAAAAATAGGATAAATGCACTTTACGTATAGAGTTTTTTTTAGTTTAAATTTTCGGATAGCAGCGATAAGCATAAGGGTAGCGTTACGCCCGCGGAAATAAAAAAAATGAGCAGCCACGCTACTGTTTGGCTGCTCATCAAAATAAAAAAGTCGGAAAATATTGCAGATGTCAAAAAAATTACACGTCGTACACGAAGCCCCGCTACGTATCTCGCTGAGTGATGTGTGTGTGTCTGTGTGTGTGTGTGTGTGTGTGTGTGTGTGTGTGTGTGTGTGTGTGTGTGT
>JAISGH010000023.1 GCA_031263185.1 Prevotellaceae bacterium
CTCTACGGGATGACATTTTTAACCTTTCATATAACTAAATCGTAAACGATTATTTCTCAGTTATTTATCTTTTTGCATTTAACGTTGTTTGATGGTGGACTCATTACCTTTCATATAACTAAATCGTAAACGATTATTTCTCAGTTATTTATCTTTTTGCATTTAACGTTGTTTGATGGTGGACTCATTACCTCATTTGGGGAGGTTTTAGGGATTTCCATAGTCGCTTTTGTAGCTGCCGAAAAAAGAAATCCCGCTTCGGGAGGAAGTTACTCCTCCGAAGCGGGATTGCAGGGGTACAAAAAAAGCTACGCAACGTATTGCGCAGCTAATAAAATTCGCTATATATACGCGCACGTACGCGCGTATTTTACATCAAGGTATGCACCTGACCCTCTCTCTTTAACAAAAATCCATCAACCTCCAAATTATTGACATTAAAAAAAACATAATTTTTGGAGGCCGAAAGGCATTTTATTGAGAAATAACATGTCAGCAAGTAGCATTTTACATTCTACATTTTATATTTTACATTTTATATCAGGTTGCTATTTTACGGCGTTTACTACAGCTTCAAAAGCCTCGGGGTGGTTCATTGCCAGGTCGGCAAGCACCTTGCGGTTGAGCTGCACGCCTTTTGCGTTAAGCTTGCTGATGAACACCGAGTAGGTCAGCCCCTGCGGGCGAACGGCGGCGTTGATGCGCTGTATCCATAGCGAGCGGAAGTTGCGCTTTTTGGCGCGGCGGTCGCGGTAGGCGTAGGTTAACCCTTTTTCGACGGTATTTTTGGCGACCGTCCAAACGTTGCGGCGGGCAAGGAAGTTACCCTTGGCAAGCTTCAAAACTTTTTTGCGCCTCTCCCTTGAGGCTACGCTGTTCACTGAACGTGGCATTTTTCTTCTCTCCTTTTTTGTTGTTGTGAATGGTTAGCGGCTCCCGCGCTGGAGCGCTTTCCTGCTAATTCATTCGGTAAAAAAAATAGTATAAAAAATAGTAGCTGTGCGAGCGCTTCGCTACTTTACGAGCAAATCCTTTACTTGCCTTACGTTGACATCGGCTACCAGCGTAAAGTGCGACAAGTTGCGCTTTTGCTTGGTAGTTTTTTTTGTCAAGATGTGGCGCAGGTAGGCGTGCTTGCGCTTAATTTTTCCCGACCCGGTAAGCGTAAACCTTTTTTTTGCTCCCGAGTTTGTTTTCATTTTTGGCATTTTTTTCTTTAGATTTTCAGATTCAACAATTCAGATTCAACAATTCAGCTATTAGCTCAACCAATTCGACGTTTCGGGCAGCAGCGCAGCTTCGATTTTTGGGGAGCGAGCCTGCTACTTTTTTGCCTTGGGCGCTAAAATCATGTTCATGCGCTTGCCTTCGAGCTTTGGCAGCATTTCCACTTTGCACCACTCTTCGAGGTCGCTGGCAAATCGCGCCAGCATAGCCTCTCCCTGGTCTTTGAACATGATTTCGCGGCCGCGAAAAAAGACGTATGCTTTTACCTTGTCGCCGTCCTTCAAAAAGTTTTCGGCATGTTTAAGCTTAAATGCGTAGTCGTGCTCGCCGGTATTGGGTCCAAATCGGATTTCTTTCACCTCAACTTTCACGGAGTTGGCCTTTATTTCTTTTTGCCTTTTCCGTTGCTGATAAAGGAATTTTTGAAAATCAACGATTTTGCAAACGGGCGGGTCGGCTTGCGCCGATATTTCGACCAAATCCAGCGCCATCGCCTCGGCCATTTTTAGCGCCTCCGACACCGGGTAAATCCCTTGGTTTGCGATGTTATCACCCACCAAGCGCACTTGCGGTATGCGAATCTCGCGATTAATTCTGTACCCTCCAGAATCGTTACGGCGCTGGGGTTGTGGCCTTCTTGTCGCCGGTTTGGGCCTCGACGGGGGTCTGTTGCCTCCAAAATTCGAGCTGTAAGACTGAGCCTTTATAAGGTTATCCTCCTAAAAAGTTAACAATACACCTGTATTTACTACTTGAATATCAAACACCTACAGGCATAAACGTTTGATATTTAGTTTACATGCAGCATATGCTTTAATATCCAATTACCGCGCATGCTCAACTACGAAGCTGCAAATTTCGGTTTTTTTTGCCAAAAAAGCAAGCGTTTGAACAAATTTTATTTGCATATCGCCACAGGCCGACTAAAAAACGTAAATCAAAACGTTCCGGTAAGCCCACAGGCTTGGGTAGCTCTACCATGCCTGCAAATATAATAATGCAATATTTGGATAAATCTGCGCTTTACTGCAACGATACTTCGGCAAAAACCGGCCGGTGGTCGGACGCTTCCGGCTCGCTTGCTACTTGAGCTTGCTGTACGGTGTAGGTAAACTTGCCGGGGAGATAGCCAAACAGGTAGTCAATTGTTTCCTTCGGTTTGTCCGCCGGAAAGGTGTGCTGCGCCGTATCGCTGAGCAGCTTCCAGCTTTTTCGGAAAGCCTCCAGAACGGGAGATCCGGGCGTTGCGTTGATATCTCCGGCCAGAATTGCCGGCTTGCGGTACGCCCTCAGCGCCTCCTCGACGAGCGGTATTGAGGCTATGCAATCCTCTTCGGTCAGCGAAAAGTGCGTACAGCAAAAGACGTAGCCCTCCAGCTCGACCAGCAGGAGCGACCGCAGCTCCTCCCTTCCCGGAAGGGGAATACGCTTCCACGAAAGCGGCGGCTGCTTAGACAGCACGCCAACTCCGTACTTGCCGCCATCGTAAAGGATAGACGCTCCGTACACGGGGTACAGCTGCGTAAGCTCCGACAGGCGAAGGAGTACATCTACCTGCCGGCTGCGGCCGGTAACGCTGTCCAGCTCCTGCAGGGCTGCTACGTCGGGCGCAAGCCCCGCAATGACACCGGCAATGCGCCGGTAATCCGTAACGCCGTCCAGCCCGCTGCAATTTCGCACGTTGTAGGTCATTACCCGAATAGTATTTTTTGCGCCGTCCGTCCGGCAGGAAACGGCAAGAACATGCGCCAGCGCGCACAGAAGTACAAAAATCGCCGCTCTTTTCATTTTTGTTGTTGTGTTCGGTTATACATGCCGACAAATTTACGTAGAAATTCTGAAGATTTAAGGCAAAATCTTTTGTGGAGCATTGCCTGAAAAATTTTTTTCAGAAAAAATTTGCAGATTCAAATTATTTGCTTATCTTTGTATCGAAATCAAAATTGTAATCATTACAATTTTCGAGACGTCTCAATGCTGTGTAGCCCGTAAATTTTTGAAGCAAAAAACGAGCATGTTCGTTTAATTATAAAACAACAACTATGGATGAGCGTTTACATGCAAACCACATCCTGATATATTTATTTTTTTTTAGCTATGAAGAAAAAATGGATTTGCACCGTGTGCGGATACGTACACGAAGGGGACGAAGCTCCCGAGCGCTGCCCGCAATGCAAGCAGCCCAAGGATAAATTTAAAGAGCTGGTGGAGACGGAAGGTGCGCTGACCTTCGCCGACGAGCACGTGCTGGGCGTAGCCAAAGGTGTCGACCCCGTTCTAATGGAAGGCTTGAAGGCGCATTACATGGGCGAATCAACGGAAGTTGGCATGTACCTTGCCATGAGCCGTCAGGCCGACCGCGAAGGATACCCCGAAGTTGCAGAGGCGTTCAAGCGCTACGCATGGGAGGAGGCAGAGCACGCCGCCAAATTTGCCGAGCTGGTGGGCGAGGTTGTTTGGGATACCAAGACCAACCTCAAAAAGCGCATGGAGGCAGAATCCGGCGCGTGCGAAGATAAGAAGCGCATTGCTACGCTTGCCAAGCAGCTCAACCTCGACGCTATCCACGATACCGTGCACGAGATGTGCAAGGACGAGGCGCGCCACGGCAAGGGATTTGAAGGGCTGTATAACCGTTACTTCAAAGAAGCAGGCAAAGCCTAAGGATAGCGAAAAAAACAAAGAAGAGAGAGGTTTTCCGGTTCGAAGAAAGCCTCTTTTTTTGTGTGTACGTTAGCCGCCGGAAGCGTCGCCGTCAGCTTCCTCTGTGAAACTCCACGTACTGCGGGGTTGTGGGTGCGTAACATTCGTCGTCCCACAGCGGGCTGGTGAGCATCAGGTCGGCGCTGTAGCGGTTGCAGGCAATCGGGGTGTTGTGTATCCGGCACTGGCGGAGCAGCATCATGATGTCTGCTTCGTGGGGTTGGGCGCTCAGGTCGTCAATCAGGAAGATGGCGAGGTCAATCTTTTTGCGCACCACCAGAGCGGCAATTTCGGCGTCGCCGCCCAGCGGGCCGGAGTTCATGCAGGTAATATCGGCCCTTACTCCGCTCTTTCTGTACGCGGCCGCTATCAGCTTGCCGGTAGTTCCGGTGCATACAAGGCGGTGCCTGGAGAGAAAGTCGTAGTTAAACACCGCCCACTCCACCATATCTGCCTTGCGGCGGTCGTGCGCTACCAGCGCTATTGTAAGAATCTTTTTCATATATTCAAATAGTTCAACTTATTATTGGTTCATTTTACTTCATTTTCCCTCTGCCGGTGGTATCCATACTCTACTGACATGAAAATATATTTTGTTGAATATCACATATTTACTATGTTTTGGCAGAACTTATATCTTTATGATTATATGCCATACTTCGCACGGCGTGGTTTTGTGCATTGCCCGTAGAGGGTATTCATAGTCAATAGAACAGCGTATCGGCAAGCCCGCTTTATTGCCCGCAGGGCATTCAGCTCTTAGCTATTCATCCCCTAACGGGGTTCAAAATGGCAAAAGCCACCGCCGTAATTCCCGCCGGCAAGGTGTGCGATGCCGGAAGGGTCAGCTCAACCCCGCCTGCGGTTTTTTTCCACGCAACGGGCTTGCCCGTTTGCAGGCATACGATTTTGCTGCCCGGTAGCGGCTCGTTTCCTTTCCACGTAATTTTTTTAGGCGCGGGCTTGCCTTCTTCCCAGCAGGCAATGGCGTAAACTTTTTTGCCGTCCTTGCTCCGGGTAAACCACGTGGCGGCGTCGTTGTATATCGGGGTAATGCGGGTGTTAAAAATGGCCTCGCCGTTTTTTTGCAGCCACGCTCCTATCTGCTCCAGCTTCGACGCAACCTCGCCGGGCAGGGTACCGTCGGGTTTTGGGCCAACGCCCAGCAGCAGGTTTCCGCCCTTTGCCGCCACTTCTGCCAGCAAGTGGATTACCTTTGCCGGCGTTTTGTAAATATCTGTGGGTACATACCCCCAGTCGTTCCCCAGAGGTATGCAGCTTTCCCACGGGGTATCCATTTGAGCGTCGGGAATGCCGCGCTCCGGCGTTTGGTAGTTCTCAAATTCGCCCGGCACGGTACGGTCAACAATCAGTATGCCGGGCTGGTAGCCCCTTGCCATAGCGGCAATTTTGGGCATGTCAATATCCTGCGCTGCAGGCCGCACCCATCCGCCGTCGAGCCAAAGGATGTCGATAGCGCCGTAGCCGCCGCTGAGCAGCTCCTCTATCTGGTTGTAGGTAAACTGCTTGAACTTGCTCCACCGCCAGGGATTTTTGCTGACGCTGTAGTTGTTGCTGCGGGTAGGAGTAGCGTACCTGTCCCACCAGTAGTACTGCGAGTGCCAATCGGGCTTTGAGAAGTACGCGCCAACCATGTAATTTTCCTGACGAAAAGCGGTAAATACCTCCTTTGCCACGTTCCGCCGCGGGTCGTCCTTAAATGCGCCTTTTGCAATGGAGAAATCGCTCTGCTTTGTGTCGAACATGTTGAACCCGTCGTGGTGCTTGGTGGTGAACACAACGTAGCCCATTCCGGCCAGCTTGCCTGATTTTGCCCACGCCAGGGGGTCAAACCGCTCCGGCTTAAAGGCATCTATCGTAGCCCAGTAGCTGCGCTTGTAGGCATCGTAGGCAACGGCAGTGTCGCGGGGAATCCAGTCCTCCTGCTCGGAGCAAATAGACCACGATTCGACAATCCCGAGCTGGGAGTACAATCCCCAGTGAATCAGCATACCGAACTTTAAATCCTGCCACTTGTCGAGGCGGTCAAGCACCTCCGGCTCTTTAGGCCAAATGTACGAGCTCGACTTCTCGTGCACAAAGGTTTGCGCGCAAAGCGAGAAAAAAATCAGGTTGGATAGCAGGAGGCAAAATAGCTTGCTCTTCATGTTTTTGCAAAATTAAAGGGTTAAAAATTTACTACTCCAAAGTCTTTACTTGCTTTTATCGGCGCAAATGTATGAAAAATTTGGGATGGCGGCAAAGAAAAGGGAACGGAAAGCACGGAGCAGCCTCCTGCTGCTTTTATCTGGGCGGTTTTGCTGCAGTAAATCTGTGCTTTGACTGTTCACTTTCAACATCAAATTCAGTATGTAAAATATCTTTAATACCGTCTATCGACTCTTGAGCTTTCTTCTCCAAATCCCACGCATCTTTGATTTTGTGAGCGACCTCTGCTCTTCGTTCTCTTGATAAAAATGGGATTTGAACATTTTTAATATCGTCCCAATTAATCGTTTGCCGTCCCATGCCAATAGCAGAAGATAAAAAATCTGCACGAATTTCTGTAGTTCTCAAGATAGACCACAAATATAAGCTGTCTATATCATCTTCACATCTAACTACGGTATAGCTTCCCGAAGCTAATGAACCGTCAAATTCCTTGCTAATATAACCTATTGCACCGTGAAAAGCATTATATTCACTGAAAACAATATCTCCGGCTCTAACGATTTTCATCTTACTGTAATTAATTTCTTTCCCTATTCTTACTTCATCTGCCTTGCAGCGTCCGGCATAAGTTATGGTAAGTATTCTAAACTCATCATCGGGAAATTCTCTACGCGGCTCTATAATTTCTTCTCTTGGCATACATAGATTGCCCAGCAAACGAATATCAAACCCTTTCATTTTCCACTTTTTTACAAATCGACCATTCAGCGGAATACAA
Organism: Prevotellaceae bacterium; assembly: GCA_031263185.1. GTDB lineage: Bacteria > Bacteroidota > Bacteroidia > Bacteroidales > UBA932 > JAITMY01. The sequence goes on from JAISGH010000023.1 coordinate 6,881, forward strand.
TATTTCACATCAAACCGGTCATTTAATCTATCTCGCTCTACCAACCATTCTCCACTTTCGCCACTCTTGTATTTATTAAATGCCTCCCAAATAGTTTTTGTTTCCAACATTGCCAACTCACGCGCTTCGCTTACTTTTGAAGGTTTGGTTGTAATGGGCAAATCATCAACGCCTAAATACACAGAAGAATACATAAATGCCGCCGGCTGCGTATCTGTATTGTTCATCTTTTTTTCCAAATAAATCATAGCCGTTTTTACCCTTGCATTAGATTGCTGAAAAGCGTCTCCATGTAAGGATATTACGGCACGTATGATAAAATTTTCTCTTATGAACTGCCGCACATAGCTATAATCGGAAGACGAAAGTATTGTTTCATCAATAATAGATATGAGTTTACCGCCCGGCTTTAATAAATCTCGGTAACGCTCTATGAACATAGCGCTGCCTCTTAATCTATTTCTTGTTTTTGATGTGTCTGTATTATATTTGATTAGCTCATATTCAAGCAAAACTTTCTTTTGCGCCTCGTCCGATATTTCGTACCACATAGAAAACGGCGGATTAGTCAAAACAACATCGAAAGAATTATCTTTAAGCTGCTCTATCATTTCTTCCGTTTCATACTGCAACTCTTTTGTATCTGACTTATCGACGGCCAATGTTTTTTCTAATCCATCGCCCAAATAAATGTGGCTACCGCCATCTCCATGCAAATACATGTTAATTCTTGCAATTCTTGCCAATTTGGGATCTTTGGCTGCGTCAATGCCAAATAAGGAATCTTCGCACAGTTTTTTTATTAAATCATTTTTCTGCTGCTGAGTGTAATAGCTGTGTTTTCTAACTTTATTCCGCATAATGGTAAGAGCCTCTATTAAATAACCGCCTGTTCCGCAGCTACCATCCAATACTTTGTCTACATGATTTTCGTCTATTTTTAAATCAGCGATTAACGTTCCTAACAAAACAATACTTCTGGGAGTAAAATATTGTCCCAAAGAAGAACCACGCATTGTTGCATTTAGAAAAGTCTCAAACAACCTGCCATTTAAATCTTCATCTATTCCAAACAAATCCGAATGTTCCAATTTCTTGACAACGCCTTTAATTGTCGTTGGTTTCAAATCTATTCTATCAGTTTGCTCAAACAATTGCTTTTTCCTGTTTTTGTAAACTTCGTCTTGCAGGTTATTCATTAAGTCCCGAAATTGAATATCGTTAATGGGGTTTAACATGTCTTTTTCCCGTGCCCTTATCCATTCTTCCGAAAAGGTATTGGCTGTTTGAGGGACTCTTAAATTGCCATCACCATCCGGCACAAATTCTTCATGTAGTTTTCTATCATTCCAAAGTTTGAGAAATATTAATTTTACAAATTCAATAAATGCTGAATTTACACCTCTTTTTTCTGTATTCCAGATGTATTTATGACAATTTTTAAAAAGTTTTTGAGCATCTTCTTTATTGATTTTCTTTAATGTGACAAATTTATTGGATTCCTCTTCCATATTAATATTACTGCCCAAAGCGCTCAAAACCATTAATTTTTGCAGCTTCTCAAACTGCATGTTTCCCAAGAAAAAATCTTTAAAGTCTAGCTCTATCAATGGCGTATCCTTATCCCATTCATACAGTTTTGTCTTCAATCCGTTTGACAAAAGAAAATAACGTACTGTTTTTTTATATCTATTCAATAACAGACAGTAATGGGCACACTGCTCAACGTAATTATCAATATTTTCATTGGGCGATTTGGCATCAATAACAAGCAATGGTTTTTTACTTTGTACAATAATATAATCAGGTTTATAATTGATTTTTTTAGAGCCTTTGGAAATGATAAAATTCTCAATTGATTCCTTTGTCCTTATATTGCTGTCTTTATATGCAAGACATTCCAAAAGCCTATTGATGAAGAATATTTCAACAGCAGCCTCGTTTGTAAGTGCAGGCAGCTCACAAAACATGTTTTTATTAGATTTGTAATCAATATCTTCCAATATTGATTTTCTTTTTATAAAATCTGTACTCATACTGAATATATTTTTTTGTTTTAGTCGGATGCCCATGAATTTTTCAAAGTATCCGCCGTATGCCTTCTATCTTTCTTTCCCTGCTGCAAAAATAACAAAAATGTTCGGAAAAAATACAGAGTGGCCGCTATAAAAAAGGACCGGAAAGCACGGAGCAGCCTCCTGCCGCTTCACGCTCAGCGCAATTTTACGCAACGGCGATTTACCTGAAATTTTTACTTTGCCGAATTAGCAGAGCGCAGCATTTTGCGCAACGCTCAGCTACTTATCGTTGTTCCGCCCCCTCTGTTCAGCGCCCTGGCGTGCCCAATAACCACCTCCTTTACGCCAAAGGCGATAGCGTTGAAGGCGCTATCTATCTTGGGAATCATGCCGCCGGAGATAGCGCCGTCGGCTTTGTACTCCTCGTACAGCTCGCGGGTAATTTCGGGGATGACGGAGGCATCGTTGTTGGGGTCGCGGAGCACGCCGTTTTTTTCGAAGCAAAAAATGAGGCGCGTTGGCGTCATGTCGCTCATGGCAATGGCCAGCGACGAAGCTACGCTGTCGGCGTTGCTGTTGAGCAGCGAGCCATGCGCGTCGTGCGTGATGGCCGAAAACACCGGCACAAGGCCCTGCTCCAGCAGGCTCTGTATGAAGCTTGCGTTGATTTGTCCGGGTTTGATGTCGCCCACAAATCCGTAATCTACGGGCACAGGGCTGCGCCTGACGGCGGGGATGGCGTTGCCGTCGGCGCCCGACAGCCCAACGGAGTGGCAGCCCAGCGCGTGGAGCTGCGCTACGATGCTTTTGTTAATCCAGCCTGCGTACACCATGCTCACAACTTTTAGCGTTTCGGCGTCGGTAACGCGCCGCCCTTCTAACATTTGCGTGGAGATATGCAGCGCGTCGCACAGCTTGGTGGCAAGCTTTCCGCCGCCGTGCACCAGAATTTTGTAGCCGCGAACGGCGGAAAAATCGCTCAGGAACTGCGCCAGCAGCGCCTCGTCGTCAATCACGTTTCCGCCTATTTTTACAATGTTCAGCATAATAAATTAATACAAATGAGATTATTACAATTTTTTTTTGTTGAAATTCTGTATTTTAGCTGTATGCCCGTCATCGCAGCGTACAAAAGTACGTTTTTTTAGCCAAAAAATGCTTTTCGCGATGCAAGACGTTTCGCACACTACCGGTTCACCCCTTGGGAAGCTCTGCAAATTTAATAAGGTAATGAGGTAGCTTTGTATGTATTAATTCATTAATACTGAGGCTGTTTTTGTTATATAAAATCCGGTGAAAATGAAGCTCCAAAACACAATCCTCTATCCGTTGTAGCAGGAATTCTGCTCAAAATTCGGCGCTCAAAGTTTCTTTCGGTGTCGTTTTTTTTACTACCTTTGCAGCCTTTGCAGAAACAAAAAAAGTTAGCGATGGAGAAACGTTGGATACGAAGAGCGGACGGCGATTCGCAAGTGGTGGCAGAGCTGGCTTCGGTTCTGTCCGTAGAGCGCTCGTTGTCCAACCTGCTCGTTCAGCGGGGTGTCTTCACCTACAACGATGCCAAGTCATTTTTTCGTCCGCAGCTGAGCGACCTGCACGACCCCTTTTTGATGAAGGATATGGATAAGGCCGTGGCGCGGCTCGAAAAAGCGGTGGACAGCGGAGAAAAAATTCTGATATACGGCGACTACGATGTGGACGGAACTACAGCCGTATCAACTGTCTACTCTTTCCTCGACGCGCACCACGTGCCAGTTTCCTACTTTATTCCCGAGCGCTACATCGACGGCTACGGCGTGGCCTACCGCGGCATTGACCACGCGGTGAGCGAAGGCGCCACCCTCATCATTGCGCTCGACTGCGGCATTAAAGCGGTGGACAAGGTTGCCTACGCCAGCAGCAAGGGCGTTGATTTTATCATTTGCGACCACCACCTGCCGGGCAACACCATCCCCGAGGCGGTGGCAGTGCTCGACCCCCAGCGCTCCGACTGCACCTACCCCTACAAAGAGCTGTCGGGGTGCGGCGTGGGCTACAAGCTGCTGCAAGCCTACTGTCAGCGCCGTAACATCTCAACCGACACGTTAGCCCCCCTGCTCGATTTGGTAGCGGTGAGCATAGCGTCGGACATTGTACCCATTACCGGCGAAAATCGCGTTCTGGCGCACTACGGGCTGCACTGCCTCAACAGCAGCCCCCGCAGAGGGTTGCAGGCTATCATGCGGCGGTCGGGGCTGCACGAGCGCCCGATAGGGATTGACGACATTGTATTCCGCATTGGGCCTCGCATCAACGCTGCCGGGCGCATGGAGTCGGGCAAAACAGCGGTAGACCTGCTCACGGCCGAAACCGACAAAGTTGCCGACGAAATGGGCGACATCGTCAACGACCGCAACAACGACCGCAAAAACGTTGACCGCAGCATTACGCTGGAAGCTATCAACATCATACAGCAGGACGCGCAGCTGCAAGCCAGAAAAACCATTGTGCTCTACAACCCCGAATGGCTCAAGGGCGTGGTGGGCATTGTGGCGTCGCGGCTTGTCGAAACGTTCTTCCGCCCCGCCATAGTGCTTACAGAAAGCAACGGGCTGATTACCGGGTCGGCGCGCAGCATTCCCGGATTTGACTTGTACCAGGCCATTGAGGCTTGCGCCGACTTGCTGGTCAACTACGGCGGGCACATGTACGCAGCCGGCCTGACCATGAAAGCCGAAAATCTGGAGCCATTCATAACCCGCTTTGAGGAAACCTCCGACCGCATGATTTCCCCCTGCATGCTCATCCCGCAGGTAGATATTGACGAGGAGATAAATTTTTCGGAAATAACGCCCAAATTCTACCGAATTTTAAAGCAGCTTCAGCCGTTTGGGCCGGGCAACATGGCGCCCGTATTTTTGACGCGGCGCACGTACAGCAACGGCAACATGCGGCTTGTGGGCGTTGACAGCGAGCACCTCAGGCTTGAGCTCATACAGGAAGATACACCCTACCTGCCCATGCCCGCCATAGCTTTCAACCAGGCGCACTTTTTCGACTACATCCAAAGCGGCAAACCCATTGACGTGTGCTACACCATCTCCGAAAACGTTTACCGCGGCAAAACAACGCTGCAGCTGCGCATCAAAGACATCAAAAAAAGCGAATAGGGGGAGAAATTTTGAATTCTAAATTTTGAATTAAAGAGCAAAATTCGATGGTGTCCATGTTCTATTGATCTATGACAAAAAATGCGAGTCAAGGGTTGAAAGTGGGTGGCGAAGCTGCCGCCGCCACTCTCCCCCCTATTTGCGTAGCACCTCAAAAAAAAGATTTAGCCAACCTGCACGATAATGTTTGTATATCCAAACTAATTTTTACCTTTGTCCCCGAAAAGGAGATTCGAACACATGTAGCTGCGGATGTTTGAAATGCACTCTTAAAAATGAGATTTTTAAGGTAACAGCATTTCATATAGCTTAAAGCGGCCTGTTTTTTATCAGCAAGTATCCCAAAGACCACTCTACGTAGTCGGCTTTTGCTACGTGCGCTTTGATGGCTACCCCTACAAACAGGCGGCTGGAGAGGTACCACTTTACCCCCAGGCGCTCGTAAATCAGAGGCTTTTCAGGGTTATCGCCTACACGCCCAAACGGGTACACGCCCAAGTCGGTAACCATCCACACGCGCTTGTAGCCAACCTCGTGCGCAAGGTAAAGGCCAAGCGCCGTGTTGTCGGCTACGGAAGTTTTCACGTTCTCTTTGCCCTCCTTGCCGGCGCGGTACCGGAGCACATGCTCTCCCCAGCCAAAGTAAAAGAAGTCCAAGCCTACCCCAAACTTCCGGCGGAAGCTGGTCTGCACCATTGCCGCCGACGAGATGCTGCTGCAGCGCCAGCGCTTGCCGCTGCGCGGGTTGCTTTTATCAAAATCCGTGTCAATCATTCGCACGCCGCCGCCGGTGAATATGTGCCATTCAAGCATATTTTTCCACGCCGGAACAGCTGTCCGCATGTACATCTTATCGCTGCTTCGGAAAGTGTTCCACCGGTAGGCAAACGTCCCCGACAGCAGGTTAATCCCCATGTTAGGCTTTTGGTAGGAACCGTTGGAGAAGTGCTGGAAGCTAAGTCCGGTGGACAAAGCAGAGCGCCGGGACAGCGCGAACGAAGCAATAAGGGAAAGGTCAATATAGGCATTCCGCTTGCTGCCTATCAGCACGTTGTAGGGCGCTTCTTCGGGGTCGTAGGCGTTGAAGTTGTACGACAGCCCCGCGCTGATGGTGTAGCCTGCGGCTATGCTCTTGCCGCGGCGAACGGGGCTGCCGAAAAAAGCGTACAGCGCCGCCGGCTTGCCAAAGCCCGCACGGGTGCTGCTATTCATGATAATGCCGTTCATGTTGCCCATGTAGTAGCCCAGCCCGTAGTGCGGGTAGCGGTACAGCGCGTCAAAAAGGTTACCGGAACTGTTATCCGTTTGCCATCCAATGCGTATATCCAGCCCCACGTAGTAGTTTTTGGGAATACTTTCGCTGGCGGAGAGCAGCAGATTTCCCTGGCGCACCAGCGCCGAAAGGTAAATTTGCTGCGGAAAATGGATAGAATCCCTCCGTAGCGCTGCCGGCGCAGCGTGCCACATTACTACTAAAAGCGCAAAAAGAAAATATCGTATCATATACTGTGTAAGTAACTTCTGGTGATGATGATGATGATGATGATGGTGATGATGATGATGACGTAAAAATATGCTGCCGCAGGAGTTCGCCTGCCGAAACGGGCAAAAAAACACTCCTGTAAAGTCGGCGCAGCCATTGCTGATCCTCAATTGGCAAAGCGACAAAGGTAAAGAAGAATGGCAAAAAAACCAAAAAATATTATCCCAAAAAGGTGCGTTTCAAATTATCGCACCGTGCTACGCTTAACCCCAGCATGCGCGCTGTGGCTCTGACACCATTCCCTCCCTACTACGCTGCGTAGGATGCTTTTGGATAGCGCTGTCGCTATAGCGGCTTCTAAAAAAATATAGTTTGGACTTGCATAAATCATATACTGCCTGAAAGGCAGGATTTTATACCTCATTTGTCCTGCCTTTACTCTCTAAGATGTTGAAAATCTGTATGGTTATCCCTTAGCTACTAAGGTTGCTGCAAAATACCAATAAGGTTTTTACTTATGCCACTCATTAACCGCTATTGAAGAGATGCTGCTCACCGGTCAGGTGCTTACTTTCGCACATTTTTCGCTCATGTCAATAGCGCATCATAAAAAAGATTTAGCCCACATTTATTTGCTTTTGCCTATCTTTGCAGAAATATTCATGGTAAATTCTCTCTACAAAAACAGAACTTTTTGCGTTGTCAACCTTGGGTGCAAGCTCAACTTTGCCGAGGCTTCTACCCTTGCGCGGCAGCTTGGCGGCATGGGCTTTGTGCAGGTGAGCGAGGGCGAGGCCGCCGATGTTTACGTGGTGCATACCTGCGCCGTAACCGCGCAAGCCGAAAAAAAATGCAGGCAGGCCATCCGCAAGCTGGCCAAGCAGGGAGGCAGCGCTGCGATATGCGTAACGGGCTGCTATGCGCTGCTAAAGGGCGACGAGCTGAGGCAAATGCCGGAGGTTACTTTGGTGGCCGACAAGCGCGAAGCGGCGCAAAAAATCGGCGAGTACTTTGCCCACTCCGGCTACGCCTGCTGCCGTCTGCCCGCCGCAGATGCAGATGCTGCAAATGCCGCAGACGATTTTTTCGCGGCGTACTCCTCCGGCGACCGTACGCGCTCGTTCCTCAAGGTGCAGGACGGCTGCGACTACCGCTGCTCGTACTGCACCGTTCCGCTGGCGAGGGGCGCAAGCCGTAACGCTGCCGTCGAAAAAGTTGTTGGGCAGGCAAGAAAAATTGCAGAGCAGGGCGTGAACGAAATTGTGCTGACCGGCGTAAACATTGGCGACTTCGGAAAATCAACAGGCGAAAATTTTTTGCAGCTGGCGCAGCGCTTAGAGGCAGTAGAGGGAGTATCCCGCTACCGGATTTCGTCCGTTGAGCCTAACCTGCTCACGGCAGCGCTGATTGATTTTGTTGCCAGCTCGCCGAAATTCCTGCCGCACTTCCACATTCCGCTGCAGGCGGGCAGCAACCGCATACTCGGCCTCATGCGCCGCCGCTACACGCGGGAGCTGTTTGCCGAAAAGCTGCGCTACATTCGGAAAAAAATGCCCCTTGCGTTTATTGGCGTTGACGTTATTGCGGGCTTCCCGACCGAAACGGAGGAGGAGTTTGAAAGCGCCTGCTCCTTTCTGAAAGAGCTGCAGCCGTCGTACCTGCACATATTCCCGTACTCCAAGCGCCCCAACACGCCGGCGGCGGCAATGCCGCAAACGCCGGACGCGCAAATATCGGGCAGGGCAAAGCGGCTGGGGGCGCTCTGCACCGCGCTGCACGCCGAATTTTACAGAAAAAACGTTGGCAAAACGGGCAGCGTACTTTTTGAAAGCGCGCGCAGGAATGGCTGCATGTTTGGATTTTCCGAAAACTACGTGAAAGTAGCGCTACCCTATAGCGCCGACTTGGCCAATAAAATTGTGCCTGTGCGCATGACGGGCGTAGGCGAAGATGGAATCATGCGCTGCGAAGTTGCAAAATAATTCGTACTTTTGCAGCGGTGAAGGATGCTTGCGCCGTCCCGTAGGAACGGAATGTTGGATTAATATTACGTTGTTCGTCATCTTTCACCCATATTCCGTCCCCCCTCGGCTACGCTCGGGGCAGGCTCTACGGGACGACACAAGCATCTATTGAATATAAACACTATTGATAATAAATTTCCAGCATGATAAATTTCCAGCATATTTTCGATAAGTTCAACGATTTGACCGTTATGGTCATCGGGGACGTGATGGTGGACGCCTACATGTGGGGCAAAGTTAACCGCATTTCGCCGGAAGCGCCCGTTCCTATTCTCGCCAGCATGCAGCGGGAGCACCGCTTGGGCGGCGCCGCCAACGTTGCGCTCAACCTGCAGGCGCTGGGCGCAACTCCTCTGCTGTGCTCCGTCATTGGGAACGACAGCGAGGGCGAAATTTTTATGAAAACGCTCGGCGCAAACGGGCTTACCCGGCTGGGGATGCTCGCGGACAGCACGCGCATAACCACCACCAAAACCCGCGTTATTGCAGGTACGCAGCACCTGCTCCGCATTGATGAGGAAACCACCAAGCCGCTGCACGAAGCCCTGGAAAAGGCATTTTTTGCGCGGATAGAGCAGCTCATTGCCAGCGAAAAGATTGACGCCATCATCTTTGAGGATTACGACAAGGGTGTCATTACGCCCGGCGTAATAAGCAGGGCTGTAGCCCTTGCCAACGCCCGGAAAATACCTACGCTGGTTGACCCCAAAAAGCGAAATTTTTTGGAGTACAGGAACGTAACGCTGTTTAAGCCCAACTTCAAGGAGCTGTGCGAGGGGCTAAAGGAGGATGTTGACAAGCACAGCTACGACGCTATTTTTGAGGCTGCGCGAAAAATCAACCGGCAGATGGGTGTGCGCTACGCCATGGTTACGCTCTCCGAGCGCGGCGTTCTTGTCTCCGACGGCGAGCAGTACTCCGCCATTCCGGCAGCGCTGCGCAACATCACCGACGTTTCGGGCGCCGGCGACACCGTGATAAGCGTTGCAAGCCTTTGCCTCGCGGCGGGCATGGCAATCCCGATGGCGGCGGCGGTAGCCAACCTCGCCGGCGGGCTGGTCTGCGAAAAAGTAGGCGTTGTGCCCGTTGACAAAAAGCTGCTGCTGGAGGAGTGCCTCAAAAAGTTGGCGTAAGCAATGAAAAAAAACAGGCTCTTTCATCTAATTTTATTCGACAAAACAACCTTAGCAGCAACGGATTAACGTAAAACAACCTCATTACCTCATTAAAAACGATGAAAATGGTCGCAGAAAATGAGGTAATGAGGTTGGATGAACCATGTAATTATTTGCTACAGAGGTTTTTTTGTTGGAAAATGAGGTGAAAAATGAGGTGAAAAATGCTGTACGCGGTAAAATGCAGCTGAAAAATTGTATATTTGTAGCAACTCTTTTTCTATGTAAAAACAATTTTCACTGTACAAAAAATTTAAATTGCTGATTTTTAAATGAAAACGTTTTATAATGATAATACATGGCTATTTGTGCTCATCTTTGGAGTTGCTCTGGTGGCGCTCTCAATAGCTATTTTTGTTAACGCCGAGAAGGTGCTCGGCCTGCTGATATACGTTGCGGGCTTTGCGCTGTGCGGCATGGGCTTTGCGCTGGGGGTAGCAGCTTTTCTGCCCAGCCGCAAAGGCGAGCGTCCACGGCTGCTGACGCTCGCCGCAGGCAACGCGCTGCTGGGTATTCTTGTAATGATTTTTAGCCAGCTTGCGCTGATTTTTGTAGGAATTGCGCTTGCGCTCGACGGCGTGGGCGCTGCGCTGAAAGCGCTACGCCGCAAAAAAGAAGAAGGAAAAAGCCGACTTGCCGGAATATTTCTCGGCCTCACCTTTTTTGCCTTAGGCTTGGTTTTGGTGATTTTCAACAGCACTATTCTTCAGCTGGTTGGCATCACGCTTGGCTTGCTGCTGCTCATTGCGGGGCTGGCGCTGATTATCGTTGCGCTGCTGGCGCACAGCCATCAAAAAAGCATGCTGAAAGCCATCGCAAACGGTACGCTGTCAGATATTGATGATGATACGCACAGGTAGCAAACCGGTTTATGATTCAGCTGCTTAACTATAACCTTACGCTGAGCATTGTGTATCTGCTCACCATGGCGGTGATTGTGCTTGCCGTCATCCAGCAGCGCGGCGACCCGACCAAAACGCTGGCGTGGACGCTGTTCATTGCGCTGGTGCCGTTTGTAGGGCTGCTGTTCTACGTGGTGCTGGGCAAGAACTACCGCCGCGATAAGCTGCTTTCGCGAAAGGAAATGTCCGACCAGCAGCAGCTTGCGCTAATGATGGGGCTGGCCACCGTCAACGATGACTACCTTAGCTGGTTTCCGTCGTCGTCCAGCGAAACGCACTTCAGGGGCATTGCGCAAATGGTGGCGCACTCCAACAAAACGTTCCCCACGCGCAGCAACCGGGTGCAGCTGCTCACCAACGCTACCGAAAAGTACACCGCGCTGTTTGACGCCATAGAGCAGGCGCAAGACCACATCCACCTCGAGTACTACATCATCAAGGACGACAACATCGGCAACCGGCTGCGCGAGGTGCTTATCCGCAAAGCAAGGCAGGGCGTTGAGGTGCGGCTCATCTACGACTACTTGGGCAGCTGGGGGCTGAGCAAAAAGTACCTGCGGCCGCTCGTCGAGAGCGGCGTGCAGGTTTACCCTTTCCTGCCGGTGAAAATTTCCTTTCTCAGGAGCAAAATCAACCACCGCAACCACCGCAAAATTGTGGTGGTGGACGGCAAGGTTGCGTTCACGGGGGGCATTAACATTGCCGACCGCTACCTCGACGGGCTGCCCGAAATCGGCGTATGGCGCGACACGCACGTGCAGCTCATGGGCGACGCCGTGCACTGGCTGCAAATTGTGTTCCTGCTCGACTGGTACTTTGTGAGCAAGCTATCGCCAAGCAACGTGGAGCGCTACCTGCCGGCGCACAGCGTAACCCAAAAGTGTACGGTGCAAATCGCGGCAAGCGGCCCCGACTCGGACTGGTCGAGCATCATGCAAATGTACTTTGCCGCCATTAACCGCTCGAGCAGCAGGCTGTACATTGCTTCGCCCTACTTTGTGCCCAACGAGAGCATGCTCACCGCGCTGTGCGCCGCTGCGCTGCGCGGCGTTGACGTGCGCCTGCTCATCTCCGAGCGCTCCGACTCCAGCATTACGCAGTGGGCAAGCATGTCGTACATCGATACGCTGCTGGAGGCCGGAGTGCACGTTTTTCTCTACTCCAGAGGCGTTACCCACTCCAAGCTGCTCATGGCCGACGGCGAATTTTGCACCGTGGGCACCGCCAACATGGATGTGCGCAGCTTTGAGCACAACTTTGAGGTGAACGCGCTGTTTTACGACCGGCAAGTTACGCAAAAGCTGGAGGATACATTCCTGCGCGACCTCCAGTACAGCGTTGAGCTCGACCTCGAAGAATGGCAAAAGCGCCCCCGTAGAGAGCGCTTCATGGAGAACCTGTCGCGGCTGCTGGCGCCGATGCTGTAATTCAAAATCCGAAAATCACGATTTCTTTTTCGTTGCAGCGGATTTTTTTACAGCCGATTTTTTTGCAACAGATTTTGCGGCAGCCGACTTGGTTGCAGCCGATTTTGCGGTAGCCGATTTTGCGGTAGCCGATTTGGTTGCAGCCGATTTTGTGCCGGTGGTTTTTTTGGCAAAGCGAGCTTTTCGCGGCGTGCTGCCTTCCTGCTGCGCCATGATGTCCACGCACTGCTTGTAGGTGAGCGCCGATGGCTCGGTATCTTTCGGTATCTTGTAGTTTACGCCGGAGCAGGCGAGGTAGGGCCCATAGCGGCCGTTGAGCACTTGCAGCTCCTCATTTTCGGCAAAAGTTTTTATTACCTTTTCGCGCTCCATCTTGCGCTTTTCCTCAATAAGCTCTACGGCGCGCTCAAGGGTAACGGTCATGGGGTCGTCTACGTTGCGCTTGAGGGAGGTAAATTTTTCGTCGTGGCGCACGTAGGGGCCAAATCGGCCTACCGATACCGTTACCGGCTTCCCCTCGTAGTCGCCAAGGGTGCGCGGCAGCTCAAAGAGCTTTAGCGCCTCCTCGAGGGTGATGGTTTCTATGAGCTGCCCTTTTTGCAGGTTGGCGTACTGCGGCTTTTCGTCGTCTTCGGCGGCAGCGGCGGCGCCAATCTGCGCAAGCGGGCCAAAGCGCCCAATGCGCACAATAACGTCCTTGCCGGTCTTTGGGTCAACGCCCAGCTTGCGCTCGGCGGTAGCCCGCTGCGAGTTCTGGAGCGCGTCCTCTACCTTTTGGTGGAATAGCTGGTAGAAGTCGTCTATCATTTTATTCCACACAACTTTTCCTTCGGCAATTTCGTCGAACTCCTCCTCGACCTTGGCGGTGAAGCTAAAGTCCATCACCTTTGGGAAGTGCTCCACGAGGTAATCCGTTACCACCATACCCACATCGCTGGGGAAGAGTTTAGACTTTTCGGCTCCGGTGTTCTCCCTCAAAATTTTTTCGGTAATCTTTCCGCTTGCAAGCGTGTGCTGTTTGTACTCGCGCACTACCCCTTCTCTGTCTTCCTTGAGCACGTAGCCGCGGTTGATGACCGTCGAGATGGTAGGGGCGTAGGTGGAGGGGCGGCCAATGCCCAGCTCCTCGAGCTTTTTCACCAAAGTAGCCTCGGCGTAGCGCGGCGGCCGCTGCGTGAAGCGCTCGGTGGCCACAATGCTGCTTGCCTGCAGGATTTGCCCCTCCCGCATGGGCGGCAGCAGGCCTGCGCTGGCGCTCTCGCCCTCGTCGTCCTGCGACTCCATGTAAACCTTGAGAAAACCGTCAAAAAGTATGACCTCGCCGCTGGCAACAAATTTTTCGGCGGCGCCCGATACGTCGATGGTTACCACCGTTCGCTCCAGCGCGGCTTCGCTCATTTGCGAGGCGATGGTGCGCTTCCAGATGAGGTCGTAAAGGCGCTTTTCCTGCGATCCTGCCTCAATGGCCTGCCTGTCCATGTACGACGGCCTGATGGCCTCGTGCGCCTCCTGCGCGCCCTTCGACTTGGTGGTGTAGCGGCGCGTATGCAGATACTTTTCGCCGTATATTTTCAGGATAGCGTCCTTTGCTGCGGTAATGGCCTGCTCGGAGAGGTTGACCGAGTCGGTACGCATGTAGGTAATGTAGCCGGCTTCGTACAGGCGCTGCGCAACAAGCATGGTTTGGCTTACGGAAAATCCCAGCTTCCGGCTGGCCTCCTGCTGCAGGGTAGAAGTGGTGAAGGGCGCGGTGGGCGTTCTCTTTGCCGGCTTCTTTTCGATGGAGGCAACGGTAAACGTTGAGCTTGCGCACTTTTTCAGCAGGTCGAGCGCCAGCTTTTCGCTGCCGAACTTTTGCGACACATCGGCCTTAACCGGTATTTTGTCCGCCAAAAATGTGCCGGCCACCTTAAAAAAGCTTTCGGTGGAGAAGGCGAGAATTTCGCGCTCGCGGTCAACGATAAGGCGCACGGCCACCGACTGCACGCGCCCTGCGGATAGCGACGCTTTTATTTTGCGCCACAGGATGGGCGACAGCTCAAAGCCCACCAAGCGGTCGAGCACGCGGCGCGCCTGCTGCGCGTTGACCAAGTCGAGGTTTACGCTGCGGGGATGCCGGACGGCGTTGAGTATGGCGTCCTTGGTTATTTCGTGAAACACGATGCGCCTCGTTTTTTCCGGCGTCAGCTTGAGCACCTCCTGCAGGTGCCATGCAATGGCCTCTCCCTCGCGGTCTTCATCGGAGGCCAGCCAAATTACTTTGGCGGTTTTGGAGCACCTGCGCAGGTCGGCAACAACCTTTTCCTTGTCCTCCGAGATAACGTACTGCGGCTGGTAGCCGTGCTCAAAATCGATGCCAAAGCCTTTTTTGACCAAATCGCGGATGTGGCCAAAGCTCGACATAACAAGATAATCCTTCCCCAAGAATTTTTCAATGGTCTTCGCCTTGGCCGGAGACTCAACAATGACTAAGTTATCAGACATTATTACTTTGATTTTTATAGATTACAACTTCATAGAATTTGCTTCGTAAATTCACTTCAGAAATTCGCTTTCCGAATTTGGCTACAAAGTAAAACATTAAACCGTGTACGTTCAAAATTTTTAACTATTTTTTAACACTTTTACTGAGATAGCCTATTGAATTAAACCCTACTTTTGAGGCTCGAAAAGCTCAATGTTTTGTAATACGTTGTAAGGAATGACAAGCAGTAAAAAAAAGAAAATTTGGTTTATCAGCCTCCTGTGGGGAGCGATTGTGCTTCCGGTAATTTTTTTCGCGGTGATGCTCACGCTGGTTAGCCGCGAATACTTTGGCGCCATGCCCACATTTGCAGAGCTCGAAAACCCCAAAAGTAACGTGGCCTCGGAGGTGTACTCCGAAGACCAAAAGCTCCTCGGCACGTTTCATATCGAAAACCGCTCGTTTATCAGCTTCGAGGATATTTCGCCCAACCTGATCATGGCTGTCATTGCCACGGAGGACGCGCGCTTTGCCAGCCACTCCGGAGTTGACATGATAGGGCTACTGCGCGTGGCCATACGTACGGTGGCCCTGGGCGATAGAAGCCAGGGCGGCGGCAGCACCATTACGCAGCAGCTGGCCAAAAACCTTTTTCCGCGCAACACCAACGAGTACAGCAGCTCGCTCGACAAGTACAGCTCGCTGTTCGTTGCCAAGCTCAAGGAGTGGATTACGGCGATAAAGCTGGAGCGCAACTACACCAAAAACGAAATCGTGGCCATGTACCTCAACGTTATTCCGTTTGGGAGCAACGCCTTTGGGATAAGCGCGGCGGCATCCACATTCTTCGACAAGCACCCGCTGCAGCTCAACGTTGAGGAGGCTGCGCTGCTTGCCGGCATCGTCAACGCGCCCACGCGCTACAGCCCCGTGCGCAACTACAGCAGCGCCCTGCAGCGCCGCAACTTTGTAATGCGGCAAATGGTGCGCGCCGGCTACCTCAACCACGAAAGCTACGCCGTGCTGAGCGACTCCCCCATCACCCTGACGTACCTGCAAAAAGACCACAACACCGGCCTTGCCACCTACTTCAGAGAGCGCGTACGCCAAATCATGAACGCCCGGCAGCCCGAACGCCAGCGCTACGCCAACAAGGAAGACTACCTTGCAGACTTGATAGAGTGGAAAAACAACCCGCTCTACGGCTGGTGCCACAAAAACAAAAAGCCCGGCAACGTACCCTACGACGTAAACCGCGACGGGCTGAAAATTTATACCACCGTAAACTCAAGAATGCAGCAGTACGCCGAGGAGGCGCTGACATCGCACCTCAAAAACAGCCTGCAGCCGGCGCTCAGCGAAGAGATACGGATAAAAGGCGGGCGTATTTTCGGCAACAGCATGACCTCCGAGCAGGAGCAGGAGTACATCGTCCGCGCCATTAAGCAAACCGAGCGATACCGCGTGCTGCGCAACGCCGGCTGGTCGATGGACAAAATCATGGCGAACTTCCATACGCCAACAGAAATGACCATCTTTACGTGGAACGGCGAGATGAAAACAAAAATGTCGCCCTTAGATTCGCTCAAGTACTACAAGGCTTTCCTGCGCGCCAGCTTCATGGCGATAGACCCGTCCACGGGCTACGTAAAAGCCTACGTGGGCGGCCCCAACCACCGGTACTTCAAGTACGACCTCGTGAAGCAGAGCAAGCGGCAGGTAGGCTCCGTCATCAAGCCATTCCTGTACGCGCTGGCCATGCAGGAGGGATTTCACCCCTGCTACAAGGTGCCAAACATCCCGCAAACCTTTGTGGAGGGCGACTCCACATGGACGCCCAAAAACGCCTCGCCCTCGGCCTACGACGGGAAGATGGTAACGCTCAAGTGGGGGCTGTCGCTCAGCGTAAACAACATTTCGGCGTGGCTCATCAAGCAGTTCAACCCGCAAAACGTGGTGGACTTATGCCACAAAATGGGCATAACGAGCTACATCCCTCCGGTAAACTCAATATTCCTGGGCACGGCAGAGATTTCCCTCTACGAAATGGTCAGCGCATACGCCACCTTTGCCAACAAGGGCGTTCGCGTAATGCCCATAATGGTTACCCGCATAGAAGACCGCAACGGTAACGTGCTGTCGGCTTTCGGCGCTACGCAAAAAACCGAAGCCATAAGCGAGCAGACAGCCTACCTCATGACCAACCTGCTGCAAGGCGTAGTCAACAGCGGCACGGCGGCACGGCTACGCCACACCTACATGCTGAAGGGCGCCATAGGCGGAAAAACCGGCACTACGCAAAATCAGTCGGACGGGTGGTTCATGGGCATTACGCCGCAGCTGGCCGCCGGCGCGTGGGTGGGCTGCGAAGACCGGTCGGTGCACTTCGAGAGCCTGCGCACGGGCGGCGGAGCCAACTCAGGGCTGCCCATATTCGGCGAGTTCATGAGCAAGGTGTACGCCGACCCCTCGCTGCACATCTCGAACACAAAGCAGTTCGAGGCGCCGCTCAACATGCGGGCGGTTAGCCTCGACTGCGACTCTTACGATGAAAAGGGAAGCGTAAAGCAGCGTAAAAGCCGAATTGACGATGATTTCTTTTAGCGCAGCTGTGAACGCTAAAGATTTGAACTGTCTTTGCCCTGAAAATAAACGCTAATCTATGATTGTTACCTTTGAAAAAGAGTATTTGCGAGATCTCTACAAAAACGGCACGACGGCGAATAAAAAACATCGCTTTCAGCCGGAAATAGTACGAAAATACAAGCATTGCATAAACTTGATGCGTTGCTTGCCGGATACAAATGCGCTCACAAAGTATAGCGGGCTAAATTTTGAGAAGTTGCAAGGTGACAAACAAGGTATTTTATCCATTCGTGTCAACCTGCAATACAGGATTGAATTTACTGTAATGGATAATGGCGTTGAATCTGTTGCTACCGTATGCAACATTTTAAAATTATCAAATCACGATAAATAAATGTACTATGATTACAATAGAAGGGGTTGATCCTCGCATGATAGCAAACAACCTCGCACCGTTTGAGCCGACACATCCCGGTGAGGTGCTGAAAGACGAAATAGAGTATCGTGGCTTATCTCAGCATAAGCTTGCCGCGCAAATGGGGGTGGCTTACTCCGTGCTAAATGAAATCTTGAACGGTAAACGCCCCGTTTCAGCCGAATACGCCTTGCTGTTTGAAGCCGCATTAGGCATTGACGCCGAACCGCTTGTCGGGCTGCAAGCCGATTATAATATGCAGATGGCGCACAAAAATAAAACATTTTCCAAGCGGCTGGCCGAAATCCGTAAAGTGGCAGCGGTGCTATGAGCGAAATATACGATAAGCCGAAAAATCGTTCGAGAATTCATACGAATTGAGTACAGTTACATTCGCGATTTTCTTTCTTCCGGCAGGAAACAGGTAAATCGAGCCTTTAAGCGCTATTAATGGGTATTTTGGGGGCAAATATACGCCAAAGTATTCGGAAGCAGCAAACATTATGTTGATACGCGCCTGCTTCCGAATGGGCAAAAAAATGCCCAAAAACAAGCCTCCCCGTTTTTCTGTTCCGGCACCGGAACAGAAAAACGGGGAGGCTTGTTTTAATGCCTTTGGCGTTGGCAAGTAGCGGTATCAGCTATTCCTTATCCCACCAAACCCGCGAGGACATGCGGTCTGTGGCGGGGGTGAGACCTTTCAGCCCTTCTGCGTAGCCTTTCGGGTTACTTTGCGCTTCGCTTGACGGATACGTGAAGCGACGTGGAATAGCATCTATTGAATGGAAAGTTAGCGCCCCTCTACTCCCCTTATAGTCGCTGTTCTTAACCGGTGTCAACGCAGGGTAGCCGCTGCGGCGCCAGTTGGCGAACGCTTCGTATTCGTCGCAAAACGTAGTGATGTAGTACTGCGTGTTTATTTGCTCGTACTTTTCCTCGTCGGTGCCGCTGAGCGGATGAGCGGTAAGGTAATTGCTAACAGCCGCAGCCGTAAGATGCTGCGTGTACAGTTCTGAGGCACCGCTGTAGAACTTGAATTGCTCCATGGCAGCCTGTACGCCAGCTTCGTAGTAGGCATTTGCCTGACCTGACACCCAACCACGCACGGCTGCTTCGGCCAGCAACAGCTGGGTTTCTGCGTGGGTCACAAGCATGGTCACCCCTTTGACGGGGTCGGAGTAAGTGTAGCGGCTGGGCATAGAATACTGGTATATGTAACCTTTGTCGGCGCTGGGGGGATTGGGTGCATCCGCAAGATTACGGTCCTCGTCTGCGCCTGCGGTGGATAGGCGATATCTGACATAGCCCACCGGCAGACCTTTTTGCAGAGCCGGATCAGCGCTGCCTTTAACGTATGCGCCGCTTGTGTACGGTTCTGCCGGATTCTCCGTTGTGTCTGTGCAAATTGAACCGATTAAGGCTATGCGCGGGTCGTCGTCGGCAGAATTGGTCAGGTCGCCACGCAGTATGTTCATGAACGTTTCGCTGATGAAGAATGTAGCCGGGTCTTCCCTACCGAAAATCTTGCCGTAAGGTTCGGCGGAGTCATTTGTGGCATTACCGTCGGTATGCACCAGCATGGCGTTGTCGTCCACGCTGGTGAAGACACCGTTGGCCAAAGCTTTGGCAGCATACGTCTTCGCTGTGGTTTGATCCACCTTGCTCAACCGCATAGCGACGCGCAGCATCAAGGAGTTTGCAAGTTTTTTCCACTTGCTTGCATCGCCGCCGTAATACAGGTCTGCACTTCCCAGCTGCGACGAAGAGCCGCTAATGGCTGCCTGCGCTTCGTCCAATTCTTTCAGCAGGTCGTCGTAAATGGCTTTCTGTGTGTCGTACTTCGGGTAGCCGATACCTTCATCCAAGCGTCCGACCTCGAAATAGGGAATATCGCCATACAGGTCGGTCATCCGGTGAAATATGTAGGCTTTCATGATACGCGCAATCTGGTAATCGTTCCCGAAACCTTCCTTGTCTTTCCATTGGTTGACTATCGTAATAATCTCCCGAATGGCGCCCCGGTTGTCTGAAGAATAAACCTCCCAGAACGCGGCGTTGTAGCCCTCGCTGTAGTCATAAAAGCAATAATTCCATGTCCAGCCTACGCTTGTGGTGTGCTGTATCATGGTAGAGCAGTAAATGACACCATTCCGCCATACGTCCCAGTCGGAACCGAGCGCCTGCACCTGCGCCCCGGTGAACAGCAGGTTGTAGTTGAGATTTCCGCCGCTCAGGTGTTCCGGATCGACGTTCATGTCGCCGAAATCGTTGCAACCGTTAAGCCCCACGAGGCTAAAGGCAGCTATTGTGATATATAAAAATATTTTTTTCATACTCTTATCCATAAATTAGAATTTAACATTTAGATTAAAACCGATATTGCGGGTAGTTGGGTAGCCGTTAAGCTCCAGCCCCTGACCGTTGGTATTGTTGATGGCCGACTCGGGGTCGATGTTGTCCGTATACTTCAGGATAGTCCAGAGGTTACGGGCTACCAGCGATACGTTCAGCCCTTTCACGAAGCGCTGCTTGCCCAGGATGCTTT
Organism: Prevotellaceae bacterium; assembly: GCA_031263185.1. GTDB lineage: Bacteria > Bacteroidota > Bacteroidia > Bacteroidales > UBA932 > JAITMY01. The sequence continues at coordinate 27,069 of JAISGH010000023.1, forward strand.
GCGGAAAAGTGTAGCCCAGCGATACTTCGCGCAGCTTGATGAAGCTGGCATCGTAGATAAAATCTTCGGCGACGCTGCTAACACCTCCCCAATACTCCTGCGCTGTTACCGCCACGGTGTTCTTTACGTAACTTCCGTTAGCGTCCAGCATCACGCCGTCGCCCACGAGGGTTTTTTCGCTACCGCTGTTTTCGCGACCCTGTAGCGTTTGCTTGTGCATACCGGTAGAGGTCAGGTTTCGGTTGGTGCCGGAAAACAGCTTGGCGCCGAGTTTGAAGTCTATCAGGAAATCAAGCGTAAAGTTTTTGTAGTTAAGCCGGTTGTTCCAGCCGCCCGTCCACTTGTACACGCCGCTGCCCAGCTCCGACACCTCGTCTTCGCGTTGCGGAATACCGTTCACATACACGATTTGCCCATCGGGGCTACGCTTATATTTGTAGCCAACTATTTCGCCGTACGACTTCCCTACAATGTTATGTATCCAAACACCTCCACCATTCGCTTGGGCGCCGTCAATCGACAATCGTTCCACGTCTTCGCCAAGGTAAATCACTTCGCTGCTGTTGATGGCAAAGTTAAAGGTGGTGTTCCATGAGAAGTCGCGGATATGCACCGGTACGGCGTCCACCATAAATTCAAAACCGCTGTTCTCAATTTCACCTATGTTCATCACTTGTGCCGAGAAGCCGGATGTTTTACTGGTGGTTACCACGGCGATGTCGTCCTTCGTGTTTTTCTTGTAGTAGGCCATATCGAACGACAGGCGGTTGTTGAAGAAAGCGAGGTTTAAACCCGCTTCAAGTTCGGAGATGCGCACCGGTTTCAGGTCGGTATTTGGATAGGTGGACGAGTTGGTAGCCGCTATTTGCTGTCCGTTCACTACGTAGTCCGCAATCTTGTAGGCAAGGGCGGTTTGGTAGGGCGATGTCCCGTTGGAGGCCGCAGCATACCCTCCGCGCAGCTTGCCGAACGTAAACCATGCCGGCAGCGTGAACGTATCCGAGAATACCCACGACAGGGTGGCCGATGGATAGAAGTAGCTGTTGTTGTCGGACGAGAGCGTAGAGAACCAGTCGTTACGTCCCGTCAGGTTCAGGAATATCTGGTTCTTCCAACCCACATCGGCGGTGCCGTAGATAGAGTTTACCTGATACTCCTTGTAGTCTTTCTTAAACCGGTGGTCTGCGAGGTTATTCACCGACCATACGCCATCTACCACAAACGGCCGACCACCGTCAACCATCCACTGCTGGGTGAGGCTGTACTGGCGGTTGCCGCCAAACGTAGCGCCCACCGACCAGTCGCCGAACGTTTTGTCGAAGCCAAGCAGGTAGTTCATGTTGGTTTCGGCGTAGTGCTTTGCATATTCGGTCATAAATCCCGTCGGGTCGGCAGCGGCGCCTATGGGCTGCACCTGCTTGAACTCCATGCTGTAGCCGTCGCGCTGCACTGCGCCTTGTGCATACAGCCAATCCGTAATGTCGTAGCGCAGCGTCATGGCGCCGGTCAGGCGGTTCTTGTCCGACTCGTTGGTCTTCCGGTATTGCAGCCAGTAGGGGTTGTTGAAGTACACATTTTTACTGTCTCCATATCCGCTGCCAATAAGCTCTTTTCCATCGGCCATTGAGCCCCAATCGCTACCTGCGCTTCCGCGTTCCATCCAGCGGATGTCGAACGTTTGGGGGCGGTACAGCAGCGAGGCGTTGGTATTGCCGTTGCCGTCCGATAGGTTGGAGCGCCCGTTCGTTTGCTCAAACACGTAGTTGGCGTTCACCGTCAGGTGCAGCTTGCTGGTGATGTCGTAGGTCGTATTCATGTTAATGCCCTGCTGGTTGAGGCCGGCGTTCGGCAGGATGCTCTTCTCATATACGTTTGAGATGCCGAAGCGGTAAACAATCTTGTCCGACGCGCCGCTAATGGCCAGCGAGGCGGCATCGTTGATTCCCGTACGGTAGAAGTTATCCCAGCTGTCGATGGTCGAATAGCTGTAGTCCTGCCCGAGGAAGTTTACAGCTTTGCCGCCGTCAATCTTGTCGCCCCAGCTGGATCGCTCAGTAGCTTCGGCTTCAGCTGCCGTCAATGGGCGTGTACCGTTCGTACCTTGCCCATACACATCTTGAAAGTCGCGGTAGTCATAGATGCTGTTAAATGTAAGGTTGTTGTTAAACTCAACGCTAACATCCTTCTGGCCTTTTTTCCCCGATTTGGTCGTAATCAGGATAGCGCCGTTACCGCCGCGGTAGCCGTACAGCGCCGACGCTGCCGCGCCCTTCAGCACCTGAACGTTCTCAATGTCGTCGGGGTTGATGTTCGACAGGCCGTCGCCCATATCCAAGCCGCCCCATGTGCCGGCCGAGCCGAGGTTGGTGTTGTCGAACGGTACGCCGTCCACCACGTACAGCGGCTGGTTGTTGCCGGTGAGCGAGGCGTTACCGCGTATAACTACGCGGCTGCTGCCGGTCGAGCCGGTGGCGTTGCCGGTTACCGCTACTCCGGCAATCTTGCCCGA
>JAISGH010000069.1 GCA_031263185.1 Prevotellaceae bacterium
AAAGCGATACGCATTTTTCTATTGATATGGTTCCCCTGACGGGGAAGGCATAAAAATAGTTCGCGCATAGCATAAAAATTATATCAATAAAACATGGACGCCATCAAGTTTTTCAGCAGCCCCTAAATACAAATAAGGTTTTTACTTATGCTCTTCCCGGAGGTATAATTTGTCGGCGCGGCGCACTTTGCCGGAAACCGGCATGGAAAAAGTTTGGCCTTTGGAAACCTGCTGCACCGCTGTTCCGCTATCTACGCGCAGCTGCGATACGCGCAGCTCCATAACGCCGGTTGTTGGCCCTATAATCAGCACGTCGTCGCCTACCTTCACATCGGCGGCCTCAGCGGTAAATTCGGCCACTCCCAAGTTCGAGAAGTAGCTGGTAGCTTTTGCCGCATAAACTTTGCGCTGCGTAGCCTTAGAGCCGTAAGCTTTGCTCCACTCGCCAAGGCGCTGCCCCAGGTAGTAGCCATTCCAAAAGCCACGGTTGAAAACGGCTGAGAGCTCGCTCATCCACCTGTCGATTTTACTTTTGGAGTAGCTGCCGTCAATTGCTGCTTCGATTGCTTCGCTGTAGCATTGGCACACTTTCTTTACGTAGTCAGCCGAGCGGGCGCGCCCTTCAACCTTGAAAACGCGAACGCCGGCTTCGAGCATCTTATCAAGAAAAGTGATGGTGCACAAATCTTTGGGCGACATGATGTAGCTGTGGTCTACCTCCAGCTCGCTGCCCGTTTCCTTGTCGGTTACGAGGTATGAGCGGCGGCAAATTTGGAGGCACGAGCCGCGGTTGGCCGAGAATCCGCTTTCGTGCAGGCTCATGTAGCACTTGCCGGAGGTGGCAACGCAAAGCGCGCCGTGGCAAAACATTTCGATTTTTACCGGTTGGCCGCGCGGCCCGCGAATATCCTGCGCTACAATTTGCTCGTGAATATACTTTACCTGCTCGAGGTTAAGCTCCCTCGCCAAAACGATTACGGGAGCAAGCTTAGCGTAAAATTTCAGGGTTTCGAGGTTGCTCACGTTGAGCTGGGTGGAGATGTGCACCTCCACTCCGGCTTCGCTTGCAAAATTAATCACCGACTGGTCGGAGGCAATAACGGCGGTAACGCCCGCAGCCTTGGCAGCTTCTACAATGCGGTGCATGTCGGCCATTTCGCTGTCAAAAAGTACGGTGTTGAGCGTAAGGTAGCACTCCATGCCGTTTTCCCGGCAAATCTTTGCAATTTGCGCCATATCGGCAAGGGTAAAGTTGGCTGATGAGCGCGCGCGCATGTTCAGCTTTTCGACGCCAAAGTAAACGGAGTTGGCGCCGGCCTGAACAGCCGCCGCCAGCGACTCGTACGAGCCGGCGGGCGCCATGAGGTTAACATCGGAGCGGGAAAGCGGTTGATATTCGTTTTTCATAATTTTTATTGGCTTTCGACTGTGCGGAATGGCTGAAGTGTAGCTCATAGTAATTACGTAACAACTTGAATTTACGATACAAAGATACTATTTTTGCTGATTTGCACAAGATTTCTAAAAACTTTTTGGGGCCAATTTTTGTTTTATACAGCCTCTATGAGGCCGAGGGTTAGCGCGTGAAAACTATGGCTCATCATTGCAAAAGCGAAGCCTGAAGCAATCCGGCATATTGTTTTAGCCGGATTGCTTCGCTTCGCAACGACGGGAAACAGTTTTTCCTTAACTTGATGACATTGCCCTTTAGTGGGCGGGAGTAACTCGTAACTCATCAAGGATTTTGATCAGCCTGAGTAATATTCGGATTCCCTTCAATCTCCTTGATTGGAATCTGGAACGTTCTCAGCGGGTCGTGCCAGGGCAGGGGCCTGTCGCCGCTGTTGATATTGCCGACGGGGTGATTGCTTCCCTCGTATGTCCGGTCGATTGTTTTTTCCAGCCGGTTAAATTCAAACAGTCCGTGTCCTTCGCCCCAGAGTTCGATTCGTTTTTGAACAAAAATCTGGTCAATCAGCGCGTTTTTATCATCCGACCAGTGGTAGGAATGGCTTCCGCTGATTGCACGGGCGTTTGTTACGGCGTTCAATGTGGCGTGAGCTTCGGCAACCGTTTTGATGCGCGCTTCCGCTTCGGCCTTGATATACCATGCTTCCGCCGAACGGAGGTATACATAGTCGCCTAAAAAGCTTTCGCTCGGGTCAACAAACTTTTTTTGCACATACGGCACTTCGAGTTCGCCGCCGTCGGCTCCTTCAAAGAGCGTTTTCCTGACGTCGTTTGCGTCGATTTGGTCATACAGGCGCCGGTCGATGCTCTTGTACTGTCCCAACTGACCTGCATATCCGGGTGAGAACGGGTCGATAATCGAAAAGAACGAGGCATAAATGGTTGAGTTTTCGCTGTCAATATCCACTCCCCACAGCCATTCCACATCGCCTATATCGGCAAAGCCTTTGGCATAGGCGGCAGGAGAAGTCAACTGGGTTTCGTTGACCGTTTGCGTTGCGTATTCCAGGGCTTTATCATATTGACCGGCATACAAATACGCTCGTGCCGCCAGCAGCTTTGCGGCTATTTGCGTAATACGGGTCGGAAGCGACGGCGCAAAACCTTCCAGCAGGGGGATGGCCGCTTCGTAATCGCTCAGGATTTGGGCATACGCTTCTTCGACCGTTCCGCGTGGTTTTCCTTCCAGCACATTGTCGGTATAGACAGGCACTCCGGGCAGCGACCGGATATTGTCCCAGCTGCCACCCGTTTGGTAAAAGTTTATCAGGAAGAAATAGTGAAACGCCCTTAGAGCCAGCGCTTCGCCTTTCAGGTTCTTTTGAGCGGTGTTGAGCGAACTTTCATCGGTCAGGACTTCGATGATGCTGTTCAAATCCCTGATTTGCGCATAAGCGTATTTCCATTGCCGCGAAGGACTGTAAGCGTTGGAAGCCACCCTGTCGTTGAATTGATAAAATGTTAGAAACCATGAGGTGGCAACATGAACGACGTCTTCCGACGACAGGTCTACGGCCAAGTCAATTGATTTCTGTCCGAAATCGTCGTGGCGGCTGGCATAGAAAGCGTATTCTATGGAGCGTGCATATACGCCTTGAATTAAGGCATCCGAATTTCTCTCCAAAATGTCGGGTAATTCATCGACGGTAACATAGCGGCTGTTTGCCGGTTCCAGAACGTTTTCGCAGGAAGAGAATCCAAGTATTAACAAGGCAAATGCGAATAAATTGGTAAGATATACTTTCATGATTATATTTGTTTTATAGTGTTACATTGAATCCAAACGATATTGTACGTATGGGTGAATAATTAAATCCGGTTGAACCGTAATCGTATTGACGCGGGTCTAAGCCTTGCCTTTTAGAGAAAAAAGCTAAGTTGTCGCCTGTGGCAAATACTCTTATTTTGTTTATTTTCAGCGTTTTTAACACTGATTGGGGGAGCGTATAGCCAACGGAAACATTGCGAATATTCAAATAGGACGCATCAATTACATACAAGCTGGACGCGCGGTTAGCGTCCGTATATCCTGATACGAGGCGCGGAATCGACGTATTTGTGTTTTCCGGTGTCCATGCGTTCAGGAGGTCTTTGTGGTACGAGCGTCCGTAGTCGGTCATTTGCAGGGAGGCTGCATATACCGCATCATAGACTTTCCCACCCAATTGATAGCTGAATACGGCAGAGATATCAAACCCTTTGTAAGTAATGCTTGTCGAAAAGCCTCCGGTAAGGTCGGGTATTGCCGAGCCTTGACTCCGCCGGCTTATGTCGGTATAGGCATTGTTGTAAACAGTTGTCGTTTCCTTGAAGCTGCCGTCTTCGTTGTAAACATTCCATGTGTTTTTACCGGTTTCATCTATTCCGGCAAAATCGGGCAGGTAAAGGTCATAAAGGCTTCCGCCTTCTACCAGCTTGGTATATCCGGTGGCAAAAATCCCGCTTTCCCTGTTTTCTTCGGGCAGCGACAGGATTGTATTTTTTACCTGAGATACATTAAGTCCGATGTTCCATACCAAATCACGGGTTTTCACAATATCGGCGTCGATTTCAAATTCAATCCCCGCATTTTTTATTTTTCCCAGATTTACGGGGACGGTCCCTATGCCGGAAGAAAGATGAATGGGTTGGTAGAATAATAAATCGGACGTTGTCTTGCTAAAATATTCAAAGCCAAGATTGATGCGGTCCAACAGGCGGGCTTCGATACCGACATTGAGGTTCAAACTCTTTTCCCATGTGATGTCCCTGTTTCCGACGTAGGTCTGCTTCACCGACACGTTCCCGTTGTTGTTAACCACTTCATACTGGTCGATGTAAGGAATGTAATTAATCGTGCTTCCGTCGTCATACAGCAGATTGTCATTACCCTGCGAGCCGATACTGCCCTTGAGCTTCAAATTATCGATAAAGTCCACATCGCGCAGGAAATCCTCTTCGCTTATTCTCCACGACGCGCCGACTGAGCCAAAATTACCCCAGCGGTTCTCCGGCGCAAAACGGCTGGATGCATCGCGGCGGAAGCTCCCGCTCAAATAGTATTTGTCGCCGTAAGAGAGGTTCAAACGGGTCAAATACCCGACTACGCCGTATTTTTGCGTGTAAGAGGTCAAGTCCCTGAAAGCTACGCCATTGCTAAATTCAGGCTCGTAGGAAGTAGCAATCTGGCTTTTGGCTCCGTAGAGATAGGAGCGTTCCCGCCGGTAACTTTCGGCGCCGCCAAGGAAATCGACGTTCCATTTTCCGAATGTTTTTTTATAATTCAGGAAAGCAGAACCGGTATAAGATAAATAACGCTGAAGTTCCTGCTCAATGTACCCATTGTAAGAGAGGCCGTCGCCATAGAGAGGATTTGTCAGGAATGCGCCGTTCTTGTAGGTTGTATTGACGTCAAACGCGCCTTTCAGGGACAATCCGTCATAAATCTGCGCTTCGAGGAAAGTAGCTCCAATCACATTGTCCAACGTAATCCGGTTGACGTCGTAGTCCAAAACGCCGGCGGGGTTGCTTCGCGCGGCATACGGACGGGCATACCCAAGGTCGCTGTTGTCGCCGTAATCGTAAATTGCTTTTCCGTCTTTGTCTTTGACGGTTTCCCCTGTCTCCGGATTTCTCAAATACACCGGATAGATGGTTCCGATATGCCGCGTCCACTGGAAATAGTTGACATAGCTGCCGCCGGAAGTGTTCGGGTAATTCTGAATTGTGTGGGCGTAAGACAGATTGAGGCCGCCTTTCAGCCATGGGGTTAATTCTTTTTCGCCCCGGATGCGTCCGGTATAGCGGTCGAATCCGGAACCTTTGGCATACGATTCGTCGTTCAGGTAGCCGAATCCTACGTAGTAGTTTTGCTTGCTGTTTCCGCCGGTCAGGTTCAGGTTGTATTCCTGACGGAGGGAATTGCGGAACAGAGCGTCGTGCCAGTCGTCTTCATAGAGCAGGCGGGCATTGGGGTTTAGCTTTCCGTTGCCGTCTAGCAATTCTGCCCACGATACATCGTAACTGTTGTAACCGCCCAAAACTTTCGACAGGGAATTGCTACCGCTTCCGGCAATGTCTGCTTTTGCCTGAGCTGCGGCGGCATCGGACGAAAGCGGATCCACGGCGCGTGTCGTGTAAGCGTCATACAGCTTGTTGAACTGTCCTTTCCACGCCTGTTCGTAATAAGTTGCCTTGTCGGTAATAAAGTCGTATTCGGGAACCGCCCTGCTGTTTACGCCCCACTTGGCGTCGAACGAAACTTTCACGTCATTCGTGTTGCCCCGCTTGGTTGTAATCAGGATAACGCCGTTGGCGCCGCGAGCGCCGTAAAGGGAATTGGCAGCGGCGTCCTTCAATACGGTAAGATTTTCAATATCGGCGGAATTAAGCGCGCTTATCGGTCCGTCGTAAGTAGCGCCGTCCACGATGTAGAGCGGATTTTTAGCGGCATTGATAGAGCCAATTCCCCGGATGCGTACACTGGGATTTTCACCCGGCTGTCCGGTGGAAGATACAATCTGAACGCCGGTTGCACGGCCTTCCAGAGCATTGGTAACGGACGATGTTTGAATCTTGCCTATGGCAGCCGCGTTAACAACCGAAGCCGATCCGGTAAACTGTCGCCGGGTTGAAGTTCCATAGGCTACAACAATCACCTCGTCCAGCAAAGACGTTTCCGGCTCCAGTACAACGGTGATATGCTCGCCGTTGTTAAAGGATAATACCTGAGCCCGATAACTCAGGAAAGAAACGGTTAAACGGTTGCTGCCGGAAGGAATGTTATCCAGCGTAAATTTTCCTTCCAAGTTAGAAACCGTTCCAATAGAGGAGCCGCTAACGGTGATACTTGCTCCAACAACAGGTTCTCTGTCTTCGGAAGAAATGACAACTCCCGACACCTGCTGCTGTTGAGCCAAAACCAAACTGTTTCCTCCCAAAATAAGCGGAAGGAGAAGCAAAGAAAATCGTTGAAATCTGTTGAGATTTCGACGAAAAGATAATAATTTTGCCATATTCTGATAAATTTAAGATTAAAATGTGCACGGGACACGGCGCAGGGTACACAACAGAAAACACAATGTTTGTTGTTACGTGTACCACATGTACCCTGTGCCAAGTATCCAATGCACGGGATTATTTTTTAATAAATTGATTTGTAGTTAAATTATATGAGCGATGGATAAATACCTCTTTCCCAAACATAGGAAGTACAAGCTATCTTCCGTTTTTTCTTCTGAACTTTTATATAATCTAAATAGTTCATTGCCTAATAATTATGAAATTTACGGAGGCAAAGGTAAAATATTGTGGAAATTGCTGCTGAAATTTTTACAAAAATAGTAATCTTTCCATATTTTGATAAATTTTAAATCAAAATATATACAAGACACAGTGCAGGGTACACAACGGAAAGCACAACATTTGCTGTTACGTCGTGTACCGCATGTACCCTGCACTAAGTATCCAATGCAGGAGAATATTTTGTAATAAACTGATTTACAGTGAATTATGGGGGGGGGTAAATACATCTTCTCAAACACGGAAAGTGCTTTGCTTCTGAGTTTTATGTAATTTAAATGGTCCACTGCTTAATAATTATGATATTAATAATTATGATATTTACAGGGACAAAGGTAAAGGATTAGGAAAATTGCCACAATACCACATTTATGGTATTTTTTATGTAATAACGTTAGCCCATTATTACATCCATTTCGGCCATTACCTGAACAAATAAATTCTGCGTTTGCTCAAACAGCTTATTCTTTTGCCGGCGAAGCAAAAAGAAGCGCCAGCGCCCCCGCAGCTTCGCAAAGCGCTTGCGGTAGGCGTCGAAAAATATCAGCCCTACCGGCAGAGAAATCAGGAACAGCAGCGTGGACGTTACGCTACCGGTAATAAAACCGCCGGCAAACGCCAGCAAAAGGTAGAACACCGGAAAGGTAACGAGCACAGAAATCCCAAAGGCAACCGTTGGGCGCAGCATGGCATCCTTGAGCTTGTTGGTTATCAGGCGCGGCGCGTTGAAGGGGATAATGTTGAGCAGGTAGCTGCAAAAAAATAGCGGGAAGAGGCAGGCCGTGCTCACCGTATGCAGAACCAGCCTCCGCCAATCCTGCCTTCGCTCAAAAAGCCACGAGCGCAGCCGCAGCTTTTCCAAGCCTTCTTTGAGCAGCTGCGCTTTTTCAAAAAGCCGTACCTGCTGCGTCAGGCTCGAGAGGTGCAAGCTTTCGAGGCGGGCAATAATCGCCTTGCTTGCCTTGAGCATGTTGGGAAAGTAGGACACCTTCCAGCCCATGCGCTGCACGTAGCGCCGCTCGTAAATGGCGCGTATAAAGTTGTATATGTGGTACTGCTCGCGGTCTTTTATGTTCAGCATGAGGTCGCCCACCTTTTCGTGCATACTTTTTGTGAGGGCAAGGATAGCCTTTTCGGGGTTCTCCCTGTACAGCGGCAAAAATTCGGACAGCTCCACGGGCTTGCCCACCACCATGGCCAGCTTTTCTCGAAAGTTAAAGTAGCCGGAGTAGTGGTTGGCCACCGGCAGGATTTTTAGCCCCAGCGTGTAGCCGCTCTTTTTTTCGGCGTGAAAAGCTATCCGCGCAAACCCTTTGCGAAAGCGCCCCAGCGTGTAGCCGTTCTCGTGCCCCGCCTCGGGAAACATCATAAGCGAGTGGCCGTTGCCGAGAATGTTGGCAAAGTCGTCAAAAAAGTTGTAGTTGAGCAGGGGGTTATCGCCGTCCATTACGCGAAAGGCGGGCATAATTTTGATGAAGCGCAGCAGCTTGGCTATAAACGTCCGGCGGAACATGTCGCCGCGGGCAACAAAAACCGGCTGGCGGTAATCGCGAAACATGAACAGGATGGCCAGCGCGTCGTTGAGGCCGCTCTGGTGGTTGCAAACAATGACAAGCGGCTCGCCGGATTTGGGGATGTTCTCAAGCCCAACTACGCGGTACTGCTTCAGGTAGATATGGCGAAAAACAAATCGCACATAGGCATAGAGCAAAAAGTAGCGTATCGAAAATCTATCGATATTTTTGAATGTTATCATTGCTGCTTTGTTTTGTTTTGTTTTTTGATTAGCGTCGCAAAATTACACGAAAATTCCGGTTTTCCAAGCGTGTGAGGCAAAAACCAAGGACACCCGGCCAACTCGACTTATTAAGCAGGAGGTTTATAGTTATAAAAATAAGGCCAATAAGGTTTTTTTCGCACGATTTACCCAACAATTTCGCCAAAAAAACAAAATTACCCCCGATTTTACCTCGTGTTTAACATTCAGGATTTGTATGTAAATTATTGTTGCGCAAGTTGTAAGGTGATTTACTTAGCGTAAAAAATGAACTTCGCTTGCATTTGTGGTATCCAATGCTATATCTTTGCACCTGTCTAATGATGTGGGTTTATTTTATCAAGAAAAATTTATCAAGAAAAAAGGTAAAAAAATTGAAGCCTAAGAGACCTCACCCCCGGCCCCTCTCCGAAGGAGAGGGGAGCAGCAGCGCCGCAACGACCCTCGTGTACCGGCTCCCCTCTCCGAAGGAGAGGGGCCGGGGGTGAGGTCTCAACAGCGAGGAGGTATTCTTCAACCCTTGATTTGCACTACTAAATTATTCATATTAACCATGCAGCCATTTGCTAACGCCATGAGCCAACTATTACGAACATGCGCCAACGCTAACGGAAATTCCCGTGAGTTTCTTGCCGAATTGACGCGGCAGGCGGCGATGTGCTGCACACGTATAGATAGGGCAGGCGCAAGGGCAGGCGCAACCACACACACAGGGCAGGCACACAGGCCAGCCCCAACCACACACACAGGGCAGGCACACAGGCCAGCCCCAACCACACACACACACACACACACACACACACACACACACACACACACACACACACACACACACACACACACACACACACACACAC
>JAISGH010000082.1 GCA_031263185.1 Prevotellaceae bacterium
ATTTATCCAGTATCGGATAGCTCCGGCAGCAGAACCCGCAGGGTTGAACATGAATAACCCCCAATGAAGCGCAGCGATTGGGGGATTACGCGAAGATACTCCCCCATATACTCACAACCCGCAGGGCTGAACAGAAAGCGATGCAGAATAGTGCATGTCCGATTCCATTCCGCGCGCGCCCCCCCCCAATCGCTGCGCTTCATTGGGGGTTATTCATATTCAACCTTTCAGGTTATGCGTTCGGTTTTATCCGAATATTTGATGAATGACGCGACGTTAAGAGCACACCTAAAAACTCCCCAAATAAGGTAATGAGGTTAATGTACATCGCTACATTCTTTGCTGCTGAGGTTGTTTTGTTAGAAAAATTAGGGAAAGTACTGTGATCTGATAAATAAAAAGTATTTTGAAAAAAAAATTGAAATAGAAAATTGTATCTTTGCAGATGTTTGAAAGAGCTGGAATTGGATTTTAAAAGCGAACAGAATCGGTTTGAGCCTTGACAAAGTTTTGGACATCGCTAAAACCATTACGACAACTTTCCTGCTACCTAACGCCATGATTATCAGATATTTATAACGTTATGTTTTTTACATCAACGCCAGCTAAAAGTTCAAAACCAACAATCAGCTAAGCTATGAGCAGCATAAAGCGCTCAGCTGCGTATTTTGCCGGTGCACTTCTCCTGCTTGCCTCCTGCGCCGAACATCCGGTTAGCCGGAGCGTCAGCCTTGAGGAAGATTTTGTAAATCCGCCGGATGAGGCCAAGCCGTGGGTGTTTTGGTACTGGATGAACGCGGCCGTATCGCGCAAGGGCATCACAGCCGACCTCGAAGCTATGCGGCAGGCGGGCATTGGCGGCGCCTACCTCATGCCCATTCAGGGGCCAAAAAACCCGCCGGTGGTAGACCCGCCGGTGGAGCAGCTCTCGCCCGAATGGTGGGAAATGGTGCGCCACGCCATGCGCGAGGCCGACCGCCTCGGGCTGAAAATTGCCATGCACGATTGCGACGGGTTTGCGCTGGCCGGCGGCCCCTGGATTACGCCGGAGCTGTCCATGCAAAAGGTAGTGTGGACGAAAAAAACGGTAGCGGGCGGGCAAACTTTCTGCGATACGCTGCCGCAACCCGAAAGCTACAAAGGATACTACAGGGACATTGCCACCTACGCTTTTCCTGCGCCTGAGGGCGCCGAATTTTCGACCGAAACGGTTATTCCCCGAGTTACCTCGTCGCTACCCAACGTCAACCCACAATTTTTGGTAGAGAAAGGCGGCAGGGAAGAGCTCCGCAGCAGCGATTCCTGCTGGGTTACGTACGAATTTGAGCAACCTTTCACCTGCCGCACCATCACCGTCGGCGCAGAGGGCAGCAGCTATCAGGCGCAACGCCTCATGGTCGAAGTCGGCGACGACGGCGTGAGCTTTCGCCCGCTGGCGCGCCTGCAGCCACCCCGCCACGGCTGGCAGAACGGCGACGCCGACGTGTCGCACAGCATCCCCGCCGCCACCGCCCGCTACTTTCGCTTCGCGTTCAACAAGTCGGGCTCCGAGCCGGGCAGCGAAGATTTGGACGCCGCAAAGTGGAAGCCCAACCTGAAGCTGAGGCGCCTCACGCTGTCGGGCGAGGCGAGCGTCAACCAGCACGAGGGCAAGGCTGCCCGCGTGTGGCGCGTGAGCCGGCGCACTACGCCGGAGCAAGTCCCCGACAGCGTTTGCATCCCATCGAACAAAATTATCAACCTTACCAAACGCCTGAAAAACGGACACCTGACGTGGGACGTTCCGGCAGGCAGGTGGACTATCCTGCGCATGGGGCACACCTCCACCGGGCACACCAACGCCACCGGCGGCGCGGGAGCAGGGCTGGAGTGCGACAAGCTCAACAAAAAAGCCGTCCGGCTACAATTCGACAGCTGGTTTGGAGAAATTATTCGTCAGGCAGGGGCGGAGCTGTCCGGCCGCGTGCTCAAGGGGTTTCACGTTGACAGCTGGGAGTGCGGCAGCCAAAGTTGGTCGCCGGTTTTGCGCAAGGAGTTCAAAAAGCGCAGGGGATACGACATGCTTCCCTACCTGCCCGCCATGACAGGCTTGCCCGTAGAAAGCGCAGATTGCTCGGAGCGCTTTCTGCTCGATTTGAGGCAAACCATTGCAGAGCTGGTGGTGGATAACTTTTACGCCGTTATGCAAAAAAACGCCCACAAGCACGGCTGTACCTTCAGCGCCGAGTGCGTTGCACCCACCATGACCGGCGACGGCATGGCGCACTACCGGAATGTGGATATTCCAATGGGCGAGTTTTGGCTCAACAGCCCCACGCACGATAAGCCCAACGATATGCTCGACGCTACTTCGGGGGCGCACATCTACGGCAAAAACATTGTACAGGCCGAGGGCTTCACGCAGCTTCGCCTGCAATGGAGCGAGCATCCGGCAATGCTCAAATCGCTTGGCGACAGAGCATACGCCGGCGGCATTAACCGCTTGGTGTACCACGTGTTTGCGCACAACCCGTTTGTGGACAGGCAGCCGGGCATGACGTTAAGCGGAATAGGGCTGTACTTTCAGCGCGACCAAACGTGGTGGAAGCCCGGACGCGCATGGGTGGAGTACGCTCAGCGCTGTCAGGCGCTGCTGCAGCACGGCAAACCCGTAACGGACATCGCCGTGTTCACGGGCGAGGAGATACCTGCGCGGGCAGCGCTGCCCGAAAGGCTGGCCACAACCCTGCCGGGCATTGTTGGCCGCGAGATGGTAGAAAGCGAGGTGCAGCGGCTGGCCAACGCCGACGAGCCTGTTCGCGAAATACCCGTCGGCGTGTTCAGCTCCGCCAACGCCGCCGACCCCGAGAAGTACGTGGATATGCTGCGCGGCTACAAGTACGATTCGTTTAACAGGGATGCGCTGCTACGCTTGGCGCGGGTAGAAAACGGGCGTATTGTGCTGCCCGGCGGCGCCAGCTACGCCATGCTGGTTTTGCCGCAAAGCAACCCGCTTACGCCCAACTCCAACCTGATGAGCGCAGAGGTTGCCACGCGGCTGCTATCCCTCATCAAGGCGGGGGCTACCGTGCTGGTGGGCGAAGCGCCGAAGCAGTCGGCAGGGCTTGCCGACGCTGCAAAAAATGATGGTATTGTCCGGCGTATAGCGGCGCAAATTTGGGGAGAAAGCTTTGCGGAGGATGCCGACGACGTGCTGGGCAAAATTTACATAAAAAATCTGGGCTTAGGGCGCGTAGTGAAGCTGCCCTACTACGCCGACAACTTTTTTCAGCTTGGGCTGGAGCGCGATGCCGCCATCAGCGAAAACGGAAAGTACGCCGCGCAGGTTGCGTGGACGCACCGCGCCTCGGATAGCGTAGATATCTACTTCATCTCAAACCAAAAAAGCAGGCAGCGCACCCTGACCCTTGCCCTGCGCACAACGGGCGTGCCTCCCGAGCTGTGGGATGCCGTAACGGGCAGCATAGCAACCGGCGTTGCCTGCGAGCAGCGAGGCAGCCACACAACGCTGCAAGTTACGCTGCCGGAAAACGGCTCTGTTTTTGTGGTATTCCGCAAAAAAGCGGAAGCAAAAGCGGGAGCAAATCAGCTTAACACCTTTTCCCCCTCATTCGCGCCAAAGCCCCTGCTCTCTTTGGATGGAGCGTGGCAGGTATCATTCGACAAAAAGCAGGTGGGGGAAAATAACGTCGCCATTTTTCCGGCGCCGGAAAGCTGGACGCGCAGCAGCAACCCAAATATTCGCCACTACTCCGGTACGGCTTGCTACGCGCAAACATTTACGTGGAGCGTACCGAGCGAGCTGCCCCAGCAGCTGTGGCTCGATTTGGGGCAGGTGGCCAACATTGCCGAGGTTACGCTCAACGGCCGGCCATGCGGCGTTGCGTGGACTGCCCCCTACCGCGTGGACATCACCAATGCGCTGCGCGAAGGCAGCAACACGCTTAGCATAGAAGTAACCAACACATGGGCAAATCGGCTCACTGCCGAGTATGCCCTGCCGGAAAATCAGCGCACCACGTGGACTATTGTCCCGGCAAAGCAGCTGGACAACCTGCCGCTTCAGGAGGCAGGGCTGCTGGATGAAGTAAAAATAGTGGGAGGAGGAGAATCTGCGTACCGCTAAAATCGCTTTAGCAGTAAATCCCTGAAATCCTCGTACCGGCTGCTCATGCCAACGGCTTGCTTTTGCCCGCTCATAAAAGCTTGCAGCTTTTGGGGAACGGCAATATCGGCGTTCAGAATGTTATCCATCGTTTCCTTGAACTTTGCGGGGTGCGCCGTTTCCAGAAAGATACCTGTTGTCTTTTTGTCGCGCCTTTTGTCGCGCTTGAGGTGCTCGCGCAGGGCTTCGTAAGCGCATGCTCCGTGCGGGTCGAGCATGTACTTTGCTTCGTCGAATGTGCGCTTCACCACCTCGCGAATTTGCGCGTCGCTGTAGCTGTAGCCCGAAATATCCGCAGCTACCTTGGCGTGATTGCCGCCGTAAAGGTCCATGATGCGGGCAAAGTTGCTGGGGTTACCCACGTCCATTGCGTTGGCAATGGTGGCTATGCTGGGGCGCGGCGAGAATTCGGCCGTTTGCAGGTATTTCAAAAAAATGTCGTTGGCGTTGTTGGCGGCAACAAAATGCTTGATGGGTAGCCCCATGCGCTTGGCAATC
Organism: Prevotellaceae bacterium; assembly: GCA_031263185.1. GTDB lineage: Bacteria > Bacteroidota > Bacteroidia > Bacteroidales > UBA932 > JAITMY01. The sequence continues at coordinate 4,664 of JAISGH010000082.1, forward strand.
AGGCCTGCCGTCAGGTTGCCGAAGTTGCCGCCGGGGACGCAAACCACCACCTCGCTGCCCTGCGGCATTTGCGCCCACCCCCAAAAGTAGTAGAACGCCTGCGGGATAAAGCGGGCAAGGTTGATTGAGTTGGCCGAGGTGAGCCTGCGCCGGGCGTTGAGCTCTTTGTCCAAAAATGCCTGCTTCACCAATCGCTGGCAATCGTCGAATGTACCCTCCACCTCGACTGCGCAAATGTTTTGCCCCAGCGTGGTGAACTGCGCCTCCTGAATTTTGCTCACCAGCCCCTTGGGGTATAAAACCGTTACGGTTACTCCCTCTACCCCCAGAAAGCCGTTGGCAACGGCGCTGCCCGTATCGCCGGAGGTGGCCACCAGCACGTTTATTTCGTCCTTTTCGTTGCGGGTAATATGCTGCATCATGCGCGCCAGAAAGCGCGCACCCACATCCTTAAACGCCATGGTGGGGCCGTGAAACAGCTCGAGGCCGTAGAGGTTGTCGGCTACCTGTACCAGCGGAATATCAAAGCTCAGCGCACCGTATACCATTTCGCGCAGCGGCGAGGCTGCTATGTCGTCGCCAAAAAGCGCGGCGGCCACCTCCAGCGCAGCTTCCTGAAGCGTTTTTTGGTGCAGCGAGGCAAAAAAATTGTCGCTCAGTAGCGGAATACGCTCCGGCATGTACAGGCCGTTGTCGTCGGCCAACCCTTTTAGAACGGCCTCTTGCAGCGTTGCCGGCGGAACCTGCCCGTTGGTGCTGTAGTACTTCATTGGTAGAATTTTAATATTGCTGGTTGCCTCACTGATTGATAAATGGCAAAGATTGATAAATGACAGATTGTCAATAAAAATGCCAATAAAAAAAGCGAGGTATTACCCCCGCCTTTGATATTTTCACAACGGAATAATCCTTATTGTGAATTGCTTCAAAAAATCTGTACGGCAAAAGTATAACAATATTTTCAAATACACAAATAAAATATTCAACGGCTATTCATTTTTTTGAGGCGCTATGGCAAGGCAACCACACGAAATTTTGAGGTCGGGAGGTCGGGCGGTTGCGCACAAAACTTCATTTTTACCTAATTTATCTAACAAAATAACCTCAGTAGCAATTAATTATATAGAATTTTCCAACCTCATTACCTCATTTTTCAATAACCGTTGTTTTAATGAGGTAATGAGGTTTGGATATATTATGTAGCTAATGTGTTACTGAGGTTTTTTTTGTTGATAAATTAGGTAAAAATGAGGTTGCCAGCAGCCCCTCGCTCTATCCGTAAAAAATTGTTTTTTCCTATTGCCAAACGTCATCAAGTTAATCCGAAAACGTTCTGAAAGAGCAAAATCAATAGCGCGGGGCAGCTTTTCTCCCTATTTTACTGCATTATACCCTTAGCTAAAGCGTAAAAGCCTGCTGCGAGACTTTTCTACGCCGTTAGCAGCAGCTCTCTTGCGGCGGCAAACGAGGTAATTTGGCCGCTGAGCACCCGGCGCTCAAATTCGGGCAGCGCTTTTTCTATCTGCGGGTTGCGGTAAAAGCGGTCGCGCAGCGCTTCGTTGATGGCCTCGTACATCCAGTACTTTGTCTGCTCGCAGCGCCGCCGCTCAAAGTAGCCGTTGCCTTTGGTGAGCGCAACGTAGTCCAGCACATTCTTCCAGACTTCGGTAAGCCCCGTTTTGTCTACGGCCGAGCAGGTGAGCGATGTCGGCTTCCAGCCCGACTCGTGGGGGGGGAAGAGGTTTAGCGCCCCTTGGTACTGTATACGCGCCGCCGTAGCCTTGTCTGTATTTGTCCCGTCGGCCTTGGTGATGGCCAGAATGTCGGACATCTCCATAATGCCGCGCTTGATGCCCTGCAGCTCGTCGCCCGCGCCGGAGAGCATGAGCAGGAGGAAGCAGTCCACCATGGAGTGCACCTGCGTTTCGCTCTGGCCAACGCCCACCGTTTCTACAAATATTACGTTAAATCCTGCCGCCTCGCAAAGCAGGATGCTCTCGCGCGTTTTGCGCGCCACGCCGCCCAGCGACCCTGCGCTCGGGCTGGGGCGGATAAAAGCGTTGGCGTCGTTGGCAAGCGTTTCCATGCGGGTTTTGTCGCCAAGGATGCTGCCGCCGCTGCGCTCGCTGCTGGGGTCGATGGCAAGCACCGCCAGCTTGTTGTTAAGCCCGGTAATGTAGCTGCCAATGGCCTCTATAAACGTGCTCTTTCCGGCGCCGGGTACGCCTGTAATGCCAATGCGCACCGATTTTCCGGAGTGCGGCAGGCAGCGCTCTATGATTTCCTGCGCCAGCTCGCGGTGGGCGGGCAGCAGGCTTTCTACCAAGGTGATGGTGCGCCCCAAAATCATGCGGTTGCCGCTCACAATGCCCTGCACGTAGTCATCTACCGACAGCGCCTGCGGCCTTTTGAGCCGGGATTGTACGTTAGGATTTACCTGTGGAGGCTGCTCTACTCCCAAACTCACAAACGGAGCGGCGCTGTGGTGGCCGTCGTAGTATGGATTTCCCATGTGATGATTAAAATAGCTTAGAAATTTTTTTTAATTTTTAAATTCTACCCTCCCTCTCAAGGTCATCAAATTAATCCGTAACAACCTGAAATGTTGGATTTTCATAACTGCAGGTCAACGACCTGCGGAGGTAGAGACGCGGATATAAAAGTGTCGTCCCCCTCGGCTACGCTCGGGGCTGGCTCTGCGGGACTGCCCGCCAGCTGCCAACCCCGCAGGGGTGGCACTCTATTAACCGTATGCTTTAGCTTACGGTTGTCGTCCCTGCGGGACTGCCCGTTGTAGAGACGAGGCGCGCCCCGTCTCTACATGCCATTCATCTACCCCCAATCGCTTCGCTTCATTGGGGGTTACCCACATTCAACCCTGCGGGTTGAGCGCCCGATTTTATCCGAATTCAAAATTCAAAATTCAATTTAGCTTCTCCGTATGGTTTTTTTTCTTACATTTGAAGCCATTCTTTTTACATAATCTTTCAAATCTTTTTTTTAACGTCAAACTATTTTTTTATTATGAAAACGTACTCCACCGAGAAAATTCGTAACGTTGTGCTGCTGGGTGCACCCGGCAGCGGAAAAACAACCCTCGCAGAGGCAATGCTCTTTGAGGGTAAAGTGATAGACCGCCGAGGCAGCGTAGAGGCCAAAACTACCGTTAGCGACAGCGCCGAGGTAGAGCAGGCTTACCAGCGCTCCATTTACAGCACGGTAATGTATACCGAGTTCATGGAGCGAAAGCTCAACTTTATCGATACGCCCGGCTCCGACGACTTTGCTGGCGGCGTGTTTGCTGCCTTCAAGGTGTGCGATACCGGCGTAATGGTCATCAACGCGCAGAACGGAGTGGAGGTGGGGACAGAAATTTTTGCGCGCTACGCCGAGCGGCATAGCAAGCCGGTAATACTGGCCATCAACCAGCTGGATAGCGATAAGGCCGACTACGAGGCCAGCGTTGCCGCCCTGCGCGACGCTTTTGGCAAAAAGGTGGTGCAGGTGCAGTACCCTGTTGCCACGGGAGCCGGCTTTGACGGCTTTGTTGACGTGCTCAAAATGAAAATGTACAAGTTCAAGGGCGATACCGGCGAGCGCGAAGACCTGGAAATACAGGGCGAAGAAATGGAGCGCGCTGTGGAGCTCAACAAGGCGCTGGTAGAGGCCGCCGCAGAGTACGACGAGGAGCTGATGGAGCTCTTCTTTGAAAAAGGAACGCTGGACGAAGAGGAGATACGCCGCGGGCTGCGCGCAGGCATGAAGAACCGTGAAGTTATGCCCGTGTTTTGCCTTTCGGCCAAAAAGGATATAGGCGTAAAGCGCCTCATGGAGTTTATCATCAACGTGGCGCCTTCGCCCGAAAAAGCGCGGGAGTATAAAACGGTAAACGAGGAGGTGGTGCCCTGCAACGCTGCCGGCGCCCCGTCGCTCTTTGTGTTCAAAACGGCCATAGAGCAGCACATGGGCGAGCTGTGCTACTTCCGCGTGATGAGCGGAACCGTCACCGAGGGCATAGACCTCATCAACGCCGACAACGACAGCAAGGAGCGCCTTACGCAGCTCTTTGCCTCGGCCGGCAGGAACAGGGCAAAGCTCTCTGAGCTGGCGGCCGGCGACATTGGCTGCACCGTAAAGCTCAAAAACACGCACGCCAACCAAACGCTGAACGGAGGCGGAAAAACGTGGAAATTTTACCCAATCACCTTCCCCCAGCCTAAGTTCCGCACGGCCATCAAGCCCAAAAACGCAGCCGACGAGGAGAAGCTGGGCGAAGCGCTCAACCGTATGCACATGGAAGACCCAACGATACTTGTGGAGTACTCCAAGGAGCTGAAGCAAACCATTGTGAGCGGCCAGGGAGAGCACCACATCAACATCCTGAAGCGCAACCTGAGCAGCGTATACAAAATAGAGGTAGACCTGCTCAGCCCCAAAATTCCCTACCGCGAAACGATTACCAAAGTCGCCGCCGCCGACTACCGCCACAAAAAGCAGAGCGGCGGGGCAGGGCAGTTTGGCGAGGTGCACCTCGTGATAGAGCCTCACGACGACAACGCCCCCGACCCCAAAACATTCAGGGTCGACGGGCGCGAAATAACGCTCAACGTTCGCGGAAAGGACGAATACGCGCTGGATTGGGGCGGCAAGCTCGTCTTTTACAGCTGCATTGTGGGCGGCGCTATCGACGCCCGATTTTTGCCGGCCATCCTCAAAGGCGTGATGGAAAAAATGGAGGAAGGCCCGCTCACAGGCTCCTACGCCCGCGACATTCGCGTGGCGGTGTACGACGGCAAAATGCACCCGGTGGACAGCAACGAAATTTCGTTTAAGCTGGCAGGCCGCAACGCCTTTAAGGAGGCTTTCAGAAAAGCGGGGCCAAAAATCATGGAGCCAATCTACGAGGTAGAGGTGCTGGTGCCCTCCACCCACATGGGCGACGTGATGAGCGACCTGCAAAATCGCCGCGGAATTATAGAGGGCATGAGCAGCGAGAAAAATTTTGAGCTGGTCAAGGCGCGCGTGCCGCTGGCCGAGATGAACAAGTACAGCACCACGCTAAGCTCCATCACCTCCGGCCGCGCAACCTACACCATGCGCTTTGCCGAATACCAGCAAGTTCCCCCCGACGTGCAGGAAAAACTGCTGAAGGAGTACGTAGAAACAGAAAAAGATGAGTAAAATTTGCGTTATGCAGCAACACATTAGAAAAATACCGCTTTTGCTGCTGCCCGCTGTGACGCTTTTGCTCTCATGCAGCGGGCTGCGGCATATATCTGTAGACGATGTACGCAACGTGAGCGTACGGCCTTCGGGAGGCGGAGTGATGCTGGTAACGCTGGACGCAAAAGTCAGCAACCCCTCGTGCCGTAAGGTGCAGCTAACCGGGCTGGAGCTCAACGTAGAGCTTCGAGGCTCGGCTATTGCCACCATTAGCGCAAAGGAGAAAGTCGTGGCGCCGCGGCGCAGCCACGATTTTCAGCCGGTATTGCTGGAGGTGCGCCTGCGGAACTTGCTGACCACCCTGATAGCGCTACAGCAAAAGCAGCTCTCTCCGGACGAGCTGATGGTAGAGGGAGAGCTTAGGGCTAAAGCATTTCCGTTTAGCAAAACCATAAAGATAGAAAAGCAGCACCTTAGCGTATTTGCAGCGCAGTACGGTGATTTTATTACGCCCCTGCTGAAATTTTGAATACGGCAAACGCACCCCCAGCGTTGCTGCAAAGTCATTATTAATTCTTAATTCTTAATTGTTATCCGGGCGTAGCCGTTGCCTGCGTTGCCGGTCATAGTGCCGCTGCCCGCAGGGTTCAGCGGCGAGTATGTCCACGCGCTGCCGGTTTTTTCGACGAGCTGCGCAAACATGAAGTTGGGCGTGGTGGTGAGGATATAGGCAAAGTCGTCTGCGCCGGTGTAGTGCGCATACACGGTCATGGCGTTGAGGCTGGCCTTGTCGAGGTCGCCCACGCTACGCATCATGCCGTTGGGCGCTTTGCTGTCGGTAAACCTGATGGCTACCTCCGAGAACTCCTCCTTCTCCTCAACGGTAAGCGCACCGTTAGCGCTATCTTCTTTAACCTCACTGCGGCACGCCGCAAAAGCAAGCAGCGCAAGGGCAGCGGCATAAATTAGTACGTTGTTGTTTTTATTAGCCGTTTTAATCCGTATGCTGAAGCATACGGATAGGACCGCGTGTCTCTACAAAACGCCGGAGGCGTTTTCCGTAAATAGCCCCCAGCTTTAGCTGGGGGAGAGGTCGACACCTCTGGCACTCAACCCCGGAGGGGTTGCCCCACATGCCGTGTATGTTTTTTCCCCGAATTCACGGGCAACCCCTACAGGGTTGTTCGCAGTACCCTCATCTTCGCACCCCCAGATAAATCTGGGGGTTATGCACGGAGAACGCCTC
>JAISGH010000115.1 GCA_031263185.1 Prevotellaceae bacterium
CGGTTAACGGGTGTAATAATGCCCTTTTCTATTTTGTTGTGTACTTCGTAAAATCTGCCGAGCAAATATTCATCGCTCAGAATAGCGTCTTGCTGCGTTGATTTGAAGCTGTACTGCCCGTAGAAAATACTTATGATAAGCTGGTTTTTCCGAGCGCTGTCCAGCTCTTTGAACGCTTTTGATGTCTTCTCCACTTCAAGCATTTTTTCCTTAGTAGGCGTTGCTTCCGGCGCTATTTTCTCAATGTGAAATTCAATGTGGGTGATTTTTTTCCCATTTTCCTTGCTGTGTAGGGTATAGTCAAAGTAAAGCGGCGTATCATTTTCTATCCATTCTTCCAAGCTGCTTTTGACCGTGCGCGTGATAAACATATTGTTGTCTTCATATACTCCACCACTGCACCCCATAATATCTTTGAAGTATTCAATGTCCTCAACGTATACCCCATTGTTTAGATTTGCGTGAGCGCTTCAAATTTCAAACAGGCGGCGAGAGTACAGCTTTTGTAAGCCGAGAATGTGGCTCAGCCGGTACTTGGTATATCCTTTCTCAACTAAGTCTTTATAGGCGTTCAGCAGCTGCGGGTTTATGTAAATTTCGATAACGCCCGAGTACTGTTTATACTCAATTGTGGGGAATGGGGCGTAAGTTTTAAATTCTTTTTTTTCCTTAGAAGACCATGTCAGGGTACTGCCGGCGAGCTGGTCGGTAGCATTTTTTATTCTGGCGTATCTCGTTTCACCAATTTCTCGGGTGTAAACAAGTATTTTCGTTTCTCCGTAGCTGTTGGTGAGGGGGAATAAAGATGCGAGAGATGTTTTATAGTTTGCGCTCAGCTTGTTGAGCGCGCAAAGGTAGATTTTTTGCGCTAAAGGGCTGCTGTATGGGGGTATTGCGCAAACGATGCACATGGGCTCAAACGTATGCTCTCCGCACGTTTGGATTTTTATGAGCTGCTGCTTTTTCATTATTTTGCGTGCAAAAACGACAGCATTCAGGTAGGTAGGTAGTGGCAGTAAGGTGGCTTAGGCCAGCGCATAAAAAAAGTTCTGCACTATTCTTGCAGAACTTACTGTTATTTTGTTTTTGTGACCGCAGAGGGATTCAAACCCCCGACCTTCAGAACCGGAATCTGACGTTCTATTCAGCTGAACTATGCGGCCAAGAACTCTATAGTATTCAAATAAGCAAACACGAACTTTGTAGCTAAAGGTCGTAATTAATAAAAAACTGTAGCTACTTGACCCTCCCCCAAAAATGCTATAAAATTGGACAAATATAATAATTATTATTTTTAGAGTGTAGCGGTTTTGCCAACAAATTATCAACAGGTAGGTAGGGGCTCATCTTTTTTAAGCTCACAGCTTGTAGGAATAAGAAGCAAGTAATCATCTAATAATAAATAATTTATGATTATTTTTTTTACAAAGCACTAAGCTAATCAATCAAATTGGTTAAAGAGAAATTATTAAAATCAAAAATTTGGTTCTACAACGTTTTGTGTGGGTAATTCATAATCCTGAAAAGTCATTATTTTCATAAGGGCATGTAGAGACGGAGCGCACCCCCGTTTCTACGGTTGGGTGGCGGCTTCGCCGCCCACTTTCAACTCTTGATTCGCGCATGTTATTTATTTTTTATCCCAGCTTGATGACATTAGCTCAAAACACCGGATAAAGCAACTTCATCGAGCACCTTATCAAAAGCAGGCTGTACGCCGAAATTCGAAACAGGTAGACCGACATGCCGTAAAAATTTTTCTCAAAAACAAAAATAAATATTGAAAAATTTGGTTTAATATTTTTTTCTCTCTAAATTCGCAGTTATTACTTACGTTCAACATCAGTAGATTGATTACTTTATTAACAACGGCTATATTACATTTTGTTTCGTTTTGATATGTCTTACTTGAAATTCAATAAAGAGAAGTTAGTCAACTTGGAGTATGCGCTACACCGCGAAATGCTATGCACCAACCGCGCCGGCAGCTACCTGAGTACTACCATTGTGTGCTGCAATACGCGCAAATACCACGGCCTGCTGGTGTGCCCTATTGACGGCTTTGACGGCGAGCGGCACGTGCTGCTTTCCTCGCTCGACGAATCAATTATCCAGCACGACAAAGCATTCAACTTTGGAATACACCGCTACCCCGGAAACCTCTACGAGCCGCGCGGTCACAAGTACATCGTAGACTTCAAGTACGACCCTACGCCTACAATCGAGTACAGGGTAGGCGGAGTTCACCTGCGCAAGGAGCTGCTCATGGTGCATAACGAAGACCAGGTGTTTATTCGCTATACGCTGCTGGACGCGCACTCCAGCACCAAGCTGCGGCTGAAGCCGTACCTTGCCTTTCGCAATGCGCACGCCCTGAGCCACGCCAACGTACAGGCCAACGTGAAGCACAAGGTTGTGCCGAATGGCATTGCAAGTATGCTCTACCCCGGATTTCCCACCCTGAACATGCAGCTCAGCAAAGAGGCCGAATTTGTGGCCGTGCCGGACTGGTACAACAACGTAGAGTATACTGAGGAGGCTAAGCGCGGCTACGACGCTCACGAAGATTTGTTGGTACCCGGATACTTTGAGCTGCCCATACAAAAGGGCGAGAGCGTAATATTTTCGGCCTCTCTCAAGGAGGTAGCGCCGGCGGGCATGAGCAGAATGTTCGATGCCGAAATTGCCAAGCGCCCCGAAAAAGTTTCGTTCAAGGGATGCCTCAAGAACGCCGCCGACCAGTTCATTGTGCGGCGCGGAAAAAATACGGAAGTCGTGGCCGGGTACCCGTGGTTTGGCCGGTGGGGGCGCGACACCTTTATCGCGCTGCCCGGCATTACGCTTGCCGCCATCAGCTCTACGGGAAGCGACGCGAAGAAAAAAATTAAAACCTGCAAGGATGTGCTCGACACCATGAGCCACGAGCTGAAAAGCGGACTTTTTCCCAACATCGGAAATGGCGAAAACGCCGCTTTCAACTCCGTCGACGCGCCCCTGTGGTACTTCTGGGCTATCCAGCAGTACGAAGCGTTTACGGGCGACAGAGAAGGCGTGTGGAAAACCTACGGCAAACAAATGAAGGCCATTTTGGAAGCGTTCCGCTGCGGAGTGGGAGGCATTGCCGTCCATGAAAACGGGCTGGTGTGGGCAGAAGAACCCTACAAGGCGCTCACGTGGATGGATGCCATTGTGGACGGCCAGCCCGTAACGCCAAGGTCCGGCTATCAGGTAGAGATAAATGCGCTTTGGTACAACGCTGTTTGCTACGCGCTGGAGCTGGCAAAAGAGTTTAAGGATGCGCCGTTTGTTGCGGCATGGGAAGATTTGCCCGAGCTCATCCGAAAATCGTACGAGCCTACATTCTGGTGCAAGGAGCGGCGGCACTTGGCGGACTATGTAGATAGAAAATCGCAAAATATTTTCACCCGCCCCAACCAGATTTTTGCAACGTCGCTCAAGTATTCGCCCATATCGGAAAACAAGCGCTGCCAAGTGCTGGAAGCGGTAGGGCGCGAGCTGCTCACGGCAAAAGGTCTGCGGACGCTGGCGCCTAAAAATCCGCTTTACGAAGGACGGTACGAGGGCAACCAGCCCACGCGCGACAGGGCATACCATCAAGGCGCGGTGTGGCCTTGGCTCATAGGGCACTACATCGAAGGAAACCTTAAGCTGCACGGCAAAGCGTTTATCGCAAAAGCCAAATGGATAGTAGAGCAGTTTGAGGAGGACATGAACGATTACGGCATTTGCTCCATTGCCGAGGTGTACGACGGCGACCCGCCCCACAACCCAAACGGCTGTATTTCGCAGGCGTGGAGCGTGGGCGAAGTGCTGAGGTCTATCAGGCTGATTGAGGAGTACGAAAGAAGCTGACCGCCGAATAATTCCTGGAAGCGAATTGCTCGAAGTAAAGGTATAATAAATGCATTAAAGAAATGCGCATTTGTTTATTTTAGTGTTTGACATTCAGTGATTTATATTTATAAATAGAGAAATTATAAGCAAATTATTTTATTGTGTTTATTATATTTTGAGTAAAAGTAAATGAAAGTATTAATGTTTGGGTGGGAATTTCCTCCCCACGTTGCAGGAGGGCTGGCAACAGCGTGCTACGGGCTTACCAAAGGGCTGGCAAAGCACAACGTTGACATGATTTTTGTGGTGCCCAAAGCGTACGGCGACGAAGACCAGCGGAGCGCCCGCATGGTAAGCGCCGAAGAGGTTACGCTTGAGGGCAGCACAGCTGAGGTAACAACGCTGTGGAAAAATTTGGTGTACTTTGAGGCCGGCTCGTACCTGCTGCCGTACCTCACGCCGGAGGAGTTTGAAAGTATTACCTCTACTCCGGTGCGCGGCGACACCATTACGCATACCTCGCACTTTGTCCGCCGCTTTAAGTTTGCCGGAGGATACGGAAAAAACCTGCTGAATGAAGTAGCGCAGTACGCTCTGCTGGCGCACACCATTGCGCGGCAAAACGAATTTGACGTTATCCATGCGCACGACTGGCTCACCTACCTCGCCGGCATTTCGGCAAAGAAGGCCTCGGGAAAGCCGCTGGTGATACACGTGCACGCCACCGAGTTTGACCGTAGCGGCGAGAACGTAAACCAGATGGTGTACGACATTGAGCGCAGAGGAATGGCAGAAGCCGACCTGATCATCACGGTGAGCAACCTGACGCGCAACATCGTTATTTCGCGCTACGGCATAGCGCCAAGCAAGGTAATAACCGTGCACAACGCGGTGGACTTTAACACCTCGAGCTTTGACGACGTGCAGCGCGGAACGAGCGAAAAAATAGTAACGTTTCTTGGCCGCGTTACCTACCAAAAAGGCCCCGACTACTTTGTCGAGGCGGCCAACAAGGTGCTCAAGCGCTACAGCAACGTCCGCTTTGTGATGGCCGGCAGCGGCGATATGCTCAACCGCATGATTCGGCGCGTGGCCAAGCTGGGAATTGCCGACAAGTTCAACTTTACGGGATTTCTGCACGGCGCCGACGTCCCGCACATGTTTGCCCTGAGCGATGTTTACGTGATGCCTTCGGTAAGCGAACCTTTTGGCATATCGCCCTTAGAGGCAATGCGGGCGCACGTGCCGACCATCATATCCAAGCAGTCGGGGGTGGCCGAAGTGTTGCGGCACGCCATAAAGGTGGACTTCTGGGACGTGGACGCCATGGCCGACGCCATATACGGAATACTGCAGTACCCCGCGCTTACAAAAATGTTCATCCGGCTTGGCGATAAAGAAGTGGAAAGCCTGAAGTGGGATAACGCAGCGCTAAAGGTAAAACGGGTATATGAAAAAGCAGCGGCTATGGGAGCAACCCTATACTGAAAAAAAATAATCATGCTTGCTATTTCATTATTTTTGGGCTATTTATATTAGCCGCTATTGTTACCGTTGCTGCAAAAATACAACAACATCGGCTATCACGGTAAAAATTTCTTTCTTTGAGGTAAAAATATACATACGCAAATGAAAAAAACAATTTGTCTTTACTTTCAGGTTCATCAGCCTTTCCGGCTGAAAAGGTATCGGTTTTTCGACATAGGCAAAGATCACAGCTACTATGACGAATTTTCTAACCGAACAATAATGCGCAAAGTAGCCGAGCGCTGCTACCTGCCTGCCAACAACCTAATGCTTGACTTGATAAAGCAGTACGGGAAAAAGTTCAAGGTAAGCTTTTCCATTTCGGGGATGGCGCTGGAGCAGTTTGAGCTTTACGCGCCCGACGTGCTGGAGAGCTTCAAGGCGCTGGCCAAAACAGGCAGCGTAGAGTTCCTTGCCGAAACGTGCCCGCACTCCCTTGCCTCCGTGCTGGATAGCCACGATGAATTTGAGCGGCAGGTGAAGCAGCACGGCGCGCTGATAGAAAAATATTTTGGGCAGCGCCCTACGGTTTTTCGCAACACCGAGCTCATCTACTCCGACGCTATCGGCAAAAAGATAGCCGACATGGGGTTTGTAGCCATGCTTACGGAAGGCGCAAAGCATGTGCTGGGGTGGAAAAGCCCAAACTACGTTTACGCAAGCGCAGGCAACCCCAAGCTCAAGGTGCTGCTGCGCAACTTTAGGCTGAGCGACGACATTGCGTTCCGCTTCTCGGACAGCAGCTGGAGCGAGTGGCCCCTCTCCGCCGACAAGTACGCGAGCTGGATTAACGCAATAGATGAAAAAGAAGAAGTAGTAAATCTTTTTATGGATTATGAAACTTTAGGAGAACATCAGTGGGCAACGTCGGGGATATTTGAATTTTTCCGATATTTGCCGAATCAAATTTTGTCGAAAACAAACTTTGAATTTTTGACTCCATCGGAAACTGTGAAGAAGCACCAACCCGTTGCCCCCATTAGGGTAGAGCACCCCATATCGTGGGCCGACGAAGAGCGCGACCTGACGGCATGGCTGGGCAACGAGCTGCAAAACGAGGCGTTCAGCAAAATTTGCGCCCTGTCCGAAAGTGTGCTGAAGACAGAAAAAGAAGCCGTTTTGAAAGAATGGCGCATGTTGCAGTGCAGCGACCATTTTTACTATATGTCCACCAAATGGTTTAGCGACGGCGACGTACACAAGTATTTCAACCCCTACGACACTCCGTACGATGCCTTCATTAACTACATGAACGTGCTAAGCGATTTTGGGCTCAGGCTGAAAAATATGGCAGAAGAAGGTAGTGTTGCTGCGCCTTCTTTAAAAATAGAAAACAGTAAAGCAGCAGCAGAAAAAAAGCAAACAATCATGGCAAAAAAAGAAACCGCTGCCAAACCGGCAGCAAAAAAGGTAACACCTGCAAAGCCGGCTGCGAAAAAAGCAGCAGTTCCTGCAAAGAAGGTTGAGCCTGTGAAAAAAACTACCGTAGCAAATGTAGCGCCTGCAAAGAAAGCTCCCGTAGCAAAAGCAGCGCCTGCAAAGAAAGCTCCCGCAGCAAAAGCAGCGCCTGCAAAGAAAACTCCTGCAGCAAAAGCAGCGCCTGCAAAGAAAGTTACCGTAGCAAAAGCAGCGCCTGTAGCAAAGGCTCCCGTAGCAAAGGCTCCCGTAGCAAAAGCAGCGCCCGTAGCAAAAGCAACTCCTGTAGCAAAGGCTCCTGTAGCAAAAGCAGCACCTGCAAAGAAAGCACCCGTAGTAAAAGCAGCACCCGTAGTAAAAGCAGCACCTGCAGCAAAAGCAGCGCCTGCAAAAAAGGCTCCCGTAGCAAAAGCAGTTCCTGCAAAGAAAGTTGTTGTAAAAAAGGCCGCACCTGCAAAAAAAGTTACCGTGAAGACAGCTGCACCTGCAAAGAAAGCCATCCCGGCAAAGCCTGCTGCTGCACCTGCAAAGAAAGCCATTCCGGCAAAGCCTGCTGCTGCCCCTGCAAAGAAAGTCGCTCCCGCGAAGAAAGTTGCCGTATCGAAGCCTGCTGCTCCAAAAGCAGCGCCGGCAAAAAAACCTGTGGCAAAGAAAACTTCAAAGCTGGCTCCGGCAACCTCTATTTTCCCCCCTATGGTTTAGCGGAGGAGGAAAATAGTAAAAAACCTGTGAAATTTTCGATTTCACAGGTTTTTTTATTACGCCGTGGGAAATAGTATAACCTGTCGGTACAAGCCCGCTATGGGGCCGGGAGTGCCCAAACATTAGCTCAAGGCAGGAGTGTCCATACGCACGGCGGCGTGAGAGGTCGGAAAGGGTTGTTATGTTCGCTGTGCTACATCACCTTATCCTCAATACGGTAAGCGAATATGCCGGAAGCGTTGACTCTTTTATGCCGGAAATTGTCGTTATGCTTTCTACGGGCTTAGCGGCTTTGTCGTCGGGTCTTCCGGCCAATACATTCCTGATGACTTCCGTTGTCGGCAGGTTGAGCGATGAGAGGTCAAGATTTGCTTTTACCTCTACCGGAAGCAGGTTGGCAAGCTTGATGATGATATCGCCGGTTTTGCTGTCGCGGACAACAGACGACGCCACGCGCTTAGCTACGGCGTCTTTTTCGTCCGACAGCTTAATCCGGCTTGCAATGTATTCGTCGCCGGCATTTACGCCGAACAGCTTTTGCATATGGTAGCCAACCGTGGGCTTCACCTCCGAATTGTTGAAGTATATCAAATTGGGATTCCACTGCGTAAAACCTTCTTTTGCCAAAAGCGGCGCATACGAGGTCATGCTTACAATATCCCCGTTGCGCTCAACATTTATCAGATGTAGCGCCTCCGCCAGCATGGTTTCGATATTATTGGAGCGGTTGGGCAGGTGAGCGGCATATTCTCCAAGGTATACGCTTGGCTTGCTGCGGTCGTAGCGGTCGTAGTACTGCTGATTGTGAATATACCATCCCGGAGGATTGTAGTAGTGCTCGTCGAGCATCGGGACGCCCAGCTTAGCACCCAGCACCCAGCCGGCCACGTAGTCGGAGCCTTCCCAAAACGGGCCGGCTGTGCCTATCACAACAATCTCGGGATATTTCTCCTTTACGGCCTCATAAATCATCGTGAAGCGCTCCTCAAAAACATCGGAAATCAAATCTTCGTTTCCCACGCCGAGGTACTTCAGGTTGAAAGGTGCGGGATGCCCTGCGTCGGCGCGCATCTTTGCCCACTTACTTGCTTTGGGATTTCCGTTGGCCCACTCTATCAGGTCGAAAATGTCCTGAATGTAATCGCCCATTTCGCACATTGGGATACCTCCCTGCTGGCCGCCAACCGGGTGATTGTGCTTAGCCGAATTTTGGCAGGGAACGCCTGCCGCAACAATAGGAAGCGGCGCGGCGCCTATGTCTTCGCAAAACAGAAAGTATTCGAAGTAGCCCAAACCCGCCGTCTGGTGATAGCCCCACAAGTTGCGCTGCGGTTTGCGCGCCTCCGGCGGCCCGATTGTATTTTTCCAGCGGTAAATATTTTCTATCCCGTCGCCGTGAGCTACGCAACCGCCGGGAAAACGAACAAATCGGGGTTTCATATCCGCAAGCGCCTGCGCCAGGTCGGAGCGCAGCCCGTTTTTGCGGCCTTTGAATGTTTTTTGCGGAAAAAGCGATACCATATCCAACCCTACCGTCCCTTCCGTTTGGGGTATGATTTCCAGGCGGGCTTTTGCCGCGCTGCTTTTTGCCGTGATGACAGCCGTATATTTTTGCCAGCCGCCTGTTAGCGATGTTGTTGTTGCTTCACCCAGTAGCTCTCCGCTCTCATCCGCAAGGCGTATTTTCAACCTGCCGTTTTTTCCCTCCAGGGTACGGGCAAATACGGAGAAGTCGTACTTATCGCCGGCTTTCAACGCGATTCCGTCAAATCCTTCATTCTGCAACCCTCCGCCTGTCCGGCCTGTTTTCAGCACGGCGTAGTGCGGATTATTCTCATGAACGGGCGCCTCCGTCTCTATGCCGAGCGAGGCGTTTCTGCCTACCGTGCTCCATGCCTTCCGGCTGCTCCAGCGCTCATCGCCGCCTCTGTCGGATGGCTGGTATTCAAATCCGCGGTTTTGAACGAGCTCAGCGTAGATACCGCCGTCTGCGGCATAGTTTATATCCTCGAAAAAGATACCCAAAAGCTTATCGCTAATTTTCTTGCTGTCGGAAGCGTCCGCCGTGATTGTTGCCTCCACCGATTTTTGCCCGGCAAAACGCTCCGCATCATCCCTCATCATTTCGCCGTGCAGCATATTACGATAATTTGTTACCTCCACTTCCCGAATAAGGTTGCTTATGAAGCTCCATGCAACCTTATGAATGGTTCCCGTTTCGGTGTTGCCGGAAACAACAGCCTGCCGACGCAGGTTTAGGCGTACCAGCGCGGGAATCTCCTTTGCCGGGGTATATTCCTTGAAATTTGTTGTAGCAACCGCATAGCAGGTTGTATCGCTTCCGTCTGCGCTCGCCCACGAAACGGCATACCGGCCATCGGCAAACGAAATCTCCGGCGCTAAACAATTTTTGCCTGCCTCCTGTATTGGGTACGACTGTGGCCGCCAGCTAACCAAATCTTTGGAGGTGGTGTAGGCAAACGTTTTATCCGTATCGTTAACGCTCCATACGGCGTGCCAAGCGCCCCGGTCGTCGCGCGTCAGCGCAGGCGCAAACATTTTTTTCTGCGCCCCCCAACGGCCGTAGTCCGATTTTACAAAGGCAAACTCAGGCCCTACCGGATGCCATTTTTTGCAGTCAACGCTCCAGGCAAGATGCAATCCTGCCGTGTGGTTATGCCTACCGGTTGCGTAAGCAAAAAGATAAGCGGAATCGGGCTCATTTGCCTGCAGCTTCACCGAAAGCATTAACGATGAAATGGCTAATACCGAAATTAATTTTTTCATATGATTGAATATGAACTCTATTAGCTTCTACGAGTTTTTTGCCTTCTTAACGTTTTCCATGAAATCGTCGAACAAGAACTCTGTATCCGCAGGGCCGCCGAAGGCTTCGGGGTGAAACTGCACGGAGAAGAACGGCTTCGACTTATGGCGAATACCCTCGTTGGTGCCGTCGTTCAGGTTAACGAAGTACGGCTCCCAGCCTTTTTCGAGGTTCGACGGGTTTACGGCGTAGCCGTGGTTTTGGGAGGTGATTACCGCCGTATTTGTTCCCACCTTCAGGACAGGTTGGTTGTGGCTGCGGTGTCCGTACTTGAGCTTGTAGGTGGTGGCGCCCGCCGCCAGCGCAAGCAGGTGGTTGCCCATGCAGATGCCAAAGATAGGCTTGCCAGCCGCCATGCCCTTTTTTATGTTTTTGATGGTTGGGCTGCACATTTGCGGATCGCCGGGGCCGTTTGACACCATAACGCCGTCGTAGTCGAGCGTAGTAAAATCGTAGTCCCACGGAACAAGCGTTACGGTAGCGTCGCGCCGTAGCAGGCAGCGAATGATGTTGTACTTGCTGCCGCAATCCACCAGCGCTACCTTGTACTTTCCGCTGCCAAACGTTTGCACAGCTTTTGTGCTCACCCGCTCCACGAGATTTTCCTTGTTGGGGTCAAAAAAATCGGCAGCTTCCCTGTCGCCGTCCATCACCACCTTGCCGAGCATCACCCCATGCTCGCGGATAATCTTTGTAATTTCGCGCGTATCTACACCGTAAATCCCCGGTACGTTGTGCTCCCTGAGCCAGCAGTCGAGGCTTTGCATGGCGTTCCAGTGGCTGTACTCAAAGGAGTAATCCGATACGATGAGGGCTTTGACGTGGATGCTGTCGGATTCAAAAAAGAGCGTAATATTGCTCTCCGCTTCTGCGTGGGGAACGCCGTAGTTGCCAACCAAAGGGTAGGTAATGACCAAAATTTGCCCCGAGTAGGACGGGTCGGTAAGGCTCTCGGGGTAGCCCGTCATGGCAGTATTGAAAACGACCTCGCCCGATACCGACAATTCGGCTCCAAAGCTGTAGCCTGTAAAACGGTTACCATCCTCAAGTATCAGGTGATTTTTTTTGTGGCTTAACATGGTTTAAATGCTATGGGTTCAGATTATTCGCCCTGCGGCTCAAAAGCTTGGCTTTGCCCAAAGGCCGCTCAGGGCAAGGCGCTGCAAAGATACGCATTTTTTTAGTTCTGCAAAAATGCAGATGATGCCTGATGCAGGCTAAATCTTTTTTTGAGGCGCTATGAAAATTTCATTTTGAGTCTTTCCCTCTCTCCTATCGTCATTCCCGCGAAAGTTTGAAACTTCATTTACTCACTCGTGTTTATTTTAAAGTGTTCGTGAACTCGCTACGCTCGGTTTTACCTGATTTTTCTTACAAAACAACCTCAGTAGCAATGAATTAATACGCATATCAACAACCTCATTACCTCATTAAAACGATGAAATAGATACGAAAAAAATGAGGTAATAAGGTTTGGATATATTATACAACTATGTGCTACTGAGGTTGTTTTGTAAGAAAAATTAGGTAAAAATGAGGTTTCCAGCTGCCCCACATTCTATCTACATTCTAACTACCGAATTGCAAGCTATTTTCATAGCGCCTCAAAAAAAGATTTAGCCAAAAAATTTCAGCTTGAATTTTGACCTATATACGCCTATAGGCTCAGCCTTTCAGGATACTCTCCAGCTTTTTTGCCAGCGGCGGCATACCTGCTGCAAATCGCTCTTTGATGTAGGTAACGTTCTGCGCTGCTACCTCTCCGCCGGCGGGGTTTACCACAAAGATTTTACACCCTGCCGGCGCGTAGCGGTATAGAGACGCGGCAGGATACACCGCCAGCGACGTGCCAGCTATCACCACTGCCGCCGCCGTTGAGATGATTTCTATTGCTTTCTCCAGCATGGGTACCGCCTCGCCGAAAAAAACGATGTGCGGGCGTAGCTGCCCTCCCTTGGGGCAGAGGTCGCCCAGCGCCACATCGCCGTCCACCTCGCAGATGTACGAGGGGTCTTTCATGCTCCTGCACTTGGTCAGCTCGCCGTGCAGGTGCAGCACTTTTGTAGAGCCGGCTCGCTCGTGCAGGTTATCTACGTTTTGCGTTATTACGTCCACCTCAAGCAGCGCCTCCAGCGCCGCCACCGCGTAGTGCCCGGCGTTAGGTTCTACGCTCTTGAGCTGCCGCCGGCGCTGGTTGTAGAAGTCGAGCACCAGCGCGGGGTTACGCGCCAGCGCTTCCGGTGTGCAAACGTCCTCTACCCTGTGCTTTGCCCAAAGGCCGTCGGCATCTCGAAAAGTTTCTAACCCGCTATCGGCGCTCGCTCCGGCGCCGGACAGGATGACCAAATGTTGCCCCATAGTAAATTAGGAATTAAGAATTAGGAATTAGGAATACTACCACTTCAAACAGCCTTTTCCAGTTTTTTCCGGTAACAAAAATTTGTCCGGTTTTTTCGTTGTAGGCTATGCCGTTCAGAACGTCGGTATGCCTGCTTCTCAGGTTGCTGGGGAGCAGGTTTTTCATGCTAACCACGCCGGTTACCGCGCCGCTTGCCGTATCAATGCGGACAATGTTGTCGCTGCCGTAAACGTTTGCCCAAATTTCTCCGTTAATCAGCTCCAGCTCGTTGAGGTTCTCCACCGCTCCGCGGTCGGTGTAAACTTCCAAACGTTTCTGCACGGCAAAGCTGCCGGGAGATACGAAGCAAATGGCATTACTCCCGTTGCTCATAATCAGGCATGCGCCGTCGGTGGTAAGCCCCCATCCCTCGCCGGAGTATGGGAGCGCGGCTTGCTGCTCCAGCGTTTCGAGGTTATATACAAGGCAGGTTTGCTCGCGCCACGTGAGCTGGTAGAGCAGCCCGTTGAGGATGCAAATACCTTCGCCGAAATATTTATTGTGCAGCTCCTTTTGCTGTAATACTTCACCGCTCTTTAAGTCCACCCTTCGCACGGACGATTGCCCGTAAACGCCAAGGCCCTCGTACAGCTCGTCGCGGTATACTTGCAGCCCTTGCGTGTAGGCATGTTCGTCGTGAGGGTATGCGTTGACCACCGTGTAGCCATAGCTTTTTGGCGCGCTTGGCGCAAGCACCGTAATGCTTGCTCTTGCCGCTGCCACCTCCTTACCCTCCGAGAAGGCTGCAACTTTCAATATTTTAGAGCCAAGCGTTTTTGTTGCTGCTTTTACATCGGTAGAGGTGTCGGCTACATGCGCCATGCGCCTGCCGTCGAGGTAGGCAACCACCGAATCGTACTTGGCGCCGTTGAGCCGACAGCTTACGGTGAGGCGGTCGCCATTTTTTACCTTTGCGTTGTTCTGCGGGCTTGTCAGCTGCAGCTTTAGAGCGGGAGCGGCGGCAGCCGGCGTACGCTTGCGCTGCGCCCCGCTGCTGCAGGAAGCCAGAAAAAATATCAGCGTAAAGTTCAAAAAAAATCGCATGAGGTTAGTAGATTTTAGATTTCAGATTCAAAAGCTTCAGCTCCTAATTCAAAATTCAGAATTCAGAATTCAGAATTTCTCAAAATCCGTAGCTTATCGAGAAAACATTCGAGTAAGTCGAAACTCCCGTTGAGCCGATATTGGTGAGCGCGTAGTCGAGCGCAAATCCTATAATGCTAAAACCTATACCAATGTTGGGCTGTACGGAGAAGTGGCTGCTGCCGCCAAAGTCCGAAATGCGCTGCACGTTGCTTATGCCGGCTCGCAGGTGTACCATATTTTTGTAGCTGCCCTCCACGCCCAGCCGAGGGTCAATATTCAGCCATTTGGTCGAAACGAGGACGTTGCGCTGCCCGTCGGTGGTGAAGTCCAGGCCGGCCTCGGCCAGCATGGAAAAATCTCTACCGAAGCGGACGTTGCAGGCAGCGCCCAGCGTAATTTTTGGCAGCGTCACTTCCGTTAGCGAGCTGGGCACGCTGTTGGTGATGGTATCGCCGGAGGGCATTACGTAGGCCGGTATTTCCAGCGCGCCGGCGTTGTACGTCCATACGTTGACGGTGGTGGTAATATCCCGCAGCATTACCCCAAAATTCCACCGCCCCTGCCTGTAGTGCGCCCCCACGTCAACGCCGAAGCCGTAGGCCGCGGCAAACTTGCCCACGTTGCGGTACACAATTTTGGCGTTGGCGCCCACGTTGAGCGTTTGGTCGGCTATTTTTATTGTTTTTGCAAGCGAAAAAGCAAAAGCATAGTCGGCGGTAGAAAAATAGCTCAACCTGTCGTAGCTAAAGTTTCCGTCTTTGTCAATGAGGTCGGTGGTGTTGAGGATATCGTCCACGCCAAAGCGAATGACGGTAGCGGCAACGGCAGTGGCGGAATCCGGCCTGTAGGCAAATGCGCCAAAATCGTACTTGGCCACGCCTGCAAAGTACTCCGCATGCATAAGGGCTGCGCTTCTTGCCGGCTGCAGGGTAGCGAGCAGCGAAGGGTTCCAGTAGGCCGCGCAAGCGTCGGTAGCAGTAACGGAAGCGGCGCCCCCCATGCCCAGCGCGCGCGCTCCTGCGCCTACCGACAAAAATTCGTTGCTGTACTTTGGCGCGGCGGCGCGAGCAACGCTGCATACGGTAAAGGTTGCCAGCAATATGTATGTATATTTTTTTGACAAGCTATAAACAGCCAAATAAACTAAATAGCAATGAAACACAGTGTTTTATGTATATTTTTTTAGAAAACATCAACTTGTAAAGGTACAAAAAAACATAAGCAATAGCGCTACTATACAAAAAAATACCTACCTTTATTCGCTAAAGTATCTGTATTTTACGAAAAAATTGTACGCATGGCTAACAGAATAACCCTTTTCACAGTCCCTAACATCATTACTTGCTTCAACCTGCTGTGCGGCTGCGCAGGTATTGTTTTTGCTTTTGAAGGAGCAACGCAGGCTGCTATGGTCTGCATGGTGCTGGCGGCTCTATTTGATTTTTTGGATGGCTTTGCGGCGCGGTTGCTCAAGGCGTACTCGCCGATAGGGAAGCAGCTCGATTCGCTTGCCGATATGGTCAGCTTCGGCGTACTTCCGGCGGTAATGATGTGCAACGCCATGCAGAAGGCGCTGGTAGCGGCAGATGTAGCCTGTACGCTGCTGATTTTTTCGCCGTTTCTGCTTACCGTTTTTTCGGCGTTACGGCTGGCAAAGTTCAACATCGACGAGAGGCAGGCCACCTCCTTTTACGGGTTGCCCACGCCCGCTAATGCGCTGTTTTTTGCCTCAACTGCCATAGCTTGTATTGATCATCCGTTAGGAGTATGGGCGCTGCTGGCGTTGATAGCGCTGTTTTCTTTTTTGCTCGTATGCGAAATTCCTATGTTTTCGCTCAAAATAAAAGGCTATTTATCGGCAAAATACACGCTCCAGCTGACGCTACTGCTGCTTTCGGTGGTAATTGTGCTGCTCTGCCTGCTGTACTCTATCTCGGTATTTGCAGCATTTGCGCCCATCATTTTGCTGTACATTTTGCTGAACGTGGCTGCGTGGATACGGAAGCTTATAGCGCGGTAGCGTTGTAAAATAACGTTGTAAATTAAGCTTGCTATTACTGTTTAATATCTGAAAAAAAATGGGGAAAAAATTATTGATATTTATGTTGCCGGCCTTTGCTGTGGCAACGCTTGCTGCTGCGCAGGAGGAAAATCTTGCCGGCGCTGATTACTACAGGCGGGCAGTAGAAAAGGAAAAGGAAAATGACTACAGGGGTGCGCTGGATGGCTATACCAAAGCCATAGAGCTGCAGCCGGCGGCAGACTTTTACCTTGCCCGAGGCCGCCTTTATCAGGAGCAGGGCAGCTTCACCGAAGCCGAAGCAGACTATACCGAAGCCTTAGCGCTTGATCCGAATATGGCCAAGGCAGGCTACTACAGGGGCGCCATCAAATTTTTTTCCGAGCTGTACCATGAGGCCATTGAGGAGTACACCCGCTGCCTCGCTATTGATTCTCTGTACTGCTACGCATACAACGACCGCGCCAGCGCAAACCGCCAGCTGGAGCGCTACGAAGAGGCTTTGGCCGACTACACGGCAGCCATTAATATCGATTCGACGCTGGATTTCCTGTTCAGCAATCGCGGCTCCACCTACCGCCTTATGAAAAAATACGACGAAGCTATTCTTGACTATACCGAAGCCATTAAGCGCTCTCCCCAAAGCGCCATGCTGTACAACAACCGAGGGCTGGCAAAGCTGGGAAAAGAGGACTACGAAGGCGCGCTGGCCGATTTCTTGTCGGCCAAAAGGTATAACCCAAGCTACTTCCGGACATTCAACAACATCGGAAATGTTTACTGCAAGCAGAAAAAATATACCGAAGCGCTGGTTGAATACGATAAGGCAATTGAGCTAAACGATAAGTTTGGGCAAGCCTACCTGAACAGAGGCATTGTTAGAGAAATGATGCGCAATGATGAGGGCGCCTGCGCCGACTGGCAAAAGGCTGCCGAGCTGGATGTGCCGTCAGCAAAAGGCTATGTTGCTGCGCAGTGCAAATAGCGCCTGAAACCTGAATTGGCAGCCGGATATTCACAAAATTATTAATAGAAATTCTCATGAAAGTACATAGCTATTGCTACATTCTAATTTCCTTGATGCTTGTATGCACCAACCTTGTTTTTGCCCAGCAGCAAAATGTGGACTTTGTCAGGAAAAATTTCCCTGACAACAGGGAAGGGCTAAAAAACGCCCAAAAGCAGCTTGAACTCGGTAAAAAACTCTACGATAGAGGGTTCCCTCCGGACAAAGTAGCGGCATTGCCATACTTTTTATCCGCCAATGACTTCAACCCAAACAACGCCGAGCTTAACGTTATGATTGGAGATTGCTACCTGCGCTCTACTGATAAAGAGCAATCAATAAAGTATCTTGAAAAAGCGGCTACGATACCTTCGCCGCTGAGGGATAAAGCATATAAGCTGTTGGGAGAAGCATACCACCTGACCTATGAGTTCGATACGGCCATTCACTACCTTACCCTTTGCAAAAAAGGCTTGGATACCAAAGCCAAAACTTACGCAGCTGATTTGAAGCGCATAAACAAAAAAATTGCCGAATGTGAAACCGGCAAGGAGCTGATAAAAAATCCCGTAAATGTATTCATTGATAACCTTGGCGGAGTTGTTAATACTCCCTATTCCGAGTATGGGCCGATTATCACCGCAGACGGATCAACCCTCTACTTCACTTCTTTGTGCCCAAAGAGATCAGCAACTCCCTTTGAGGCAGGAGCCTATTTTAACGAAGATAGCTATGCCGAAAACATATACGTAACCTACCTCAAAGATAGAAAATGGTCAACGCCTAAAGTACTCGGCAGCCACATTAACACAGCCGCTAACAATGCCGTAGCCGGCATTTCGCCCGGCGGCGACATCTTGTTCGTATTTTTGTCGGAAAATGGTGGAGATTTAGGCTATACTACCCTTAACGGCGATGCGTGGTCGCCAAAAAGATCGCTGGGTAGCGCCATCAACTCCTCGGCGCACGAGGCAAGCGCTTCTATCTCGCCCGATGGGCGAACGCTATACTTTGTAAGCAACCGCAATAACCCCGAAGGTAACCACCAAATATACTACTCCAACAGGGATATTGACGGAGCATTGACCCCGGCCAAGCCCTTGGGAGCGCCAATTGCCTCGGGCTACGACGAGCATGCGGTATTTATGCATACTAACGGAAAAACCCTCTACTTCAGCTCTAATGGCCACAACACTATGGGCGGATACGACATTTTTCGCTCTGATTTTGAAAATGGACAATGGACTACCCCTGTTAACATGGGGTACCCCATTAATACTCCGGAGGATGACTTGTTCTTTATGCTGAGCGCCAGCGGGCGTTATGCCTACTTCTCCTCGTTCCGGAAAGGCGGGTTTGGGCAGCACGACCTCTACCGAATAACTTTCGTAGAGGAAAAGCCGCTCATCAACGTTTCGGAGGACAACCTGATTGCCTACATGCAAAAACCCTTGGCCGAAGCGTCAATGGAGAAAAAGATTCCGGAGCCGGCCGCTGCCGCTGTTACCGCTACTACCGTAGCTGTCACCCTGTTCAAAGGTAAGGTAATAGATGCAGAAACGCGCGAACCTCTTTTGGCCGACATAGAAATTACCGACAACACCTTAGGGCAAGCCGTCACTTCGCTCACCACAAACTCGCAGACAGGCTACTACATGGTGCCGCTACCTTCGGGTAGAAACTACGGGTTGGTAGCTAAAGCCACAAATTACCTGTTTCACTCCGAAAATATTGACCTTCGTGAGTACGCCGAATACCAGGAAATCTACAAAGACGTAGCGCTACATGAAATAAAGGCCGGCACCAAAATTGTGCTGAACAACATCTTTTTTGGGTTTGGGAATGCAAATATCACAGCAACTTCCATTACAGAGCTTAAACGCATGGTAGCGCTGCTTAACGACCAGCCCGCGCTGCGCGTCGAAATTTCGGGGCATACCGACAACATAGGTTCTGCCGAAGTCAACAAAAAAATTTCCGAGGCGCGCGCCAAAGCTGTTGTTGACTACCTTGTTGAGGCTGGGATTGCCGCCGGTCGCATGACTTTTGCAGGCTATGGATTTGACCGGCCCGTAGCGCCAAATGCAACCGCCGAAGGACGTGCAGCAAACCGCCGTACCGAATTTGAGGTGCTGGAGAATTAGCCCAAAAAAAATATCCGTAAAATCACCCGCGCTTGGGGTGCTCGGATATGTAGGCGCACAGGTAGCTTAGTCATGACGAATAAACAAGATATAACCGTTAACAGTGTCATCCCGTAGAGACCTCACCCCCGGCCCCTCTCCGAAGGAGAGGGGAGGCTGACGCCGAATATCGTGTCCCTCTCCCCTCTCCTTTGGAGAGGGGCCG